>CAYOMU010000042.1:0-1663 GCA_964405205.1 Candidatus Woesearchaeota archaeon | reverse complement strand
AATGGAACATTAGCAAATTATTTAGAACTGAGAGAAAAACTTTCTGCTAACCATATCTTAAGATCAGAAACTGATAGTGAGCTAATTGCACACTTAATTGAAGAAAATCTTAAGAAAGAAGATGCTTTTTCTGCTTTTAAACACGCATTAAATGAGATTGAAGGAAGCTACGCCATAGTAGCATTTATAGCAAAAGAAAATAAGCTATTCTTTGCTAAAAAAGATAATCCGATGTGGATAGGAATTGGAAAAGATACTTATTACATTTCAAGTGATCCTATAAGCTTATCAAAAGTAGCTGATCTTGGCATCATGTTAGAAGACAATGAAATCGGTTATGTAAACTCAAATATTTACATTGAGTCAAATGGAAAAGAAATTGATATAAGTAAAAGAATAATTAAATTAGATTTTAATGA
This sequence comes from Candidatus Woesearchaeota archaeon, assembly GCA_964405205.1. Lineage (GTDB taxonomy): Archaea > Nanobdellota > Nanobdellia > Parvarchaeales > Parvarchaeaceae > Rehaiarchaeum. The sequence continues at coordinate 1,244 of CAYOMU010000042.1, read as the reverse complement.
GAATAACATAACTAATAAGAGGGACATTACTTACGAGGAAATCCTTTATCAACCAATTGCAATAAAAGATACTTTAGCAAAACTAAAATCTGAAGAAAATAAAATAGAAAATCTTTTAGAAGAAGCTAAGAAAAAAGGAATACTAGTTATTGGCTCAGGCACTAGTTATCACGCAGCATTGTTCATGAAGCTTTTACTTTATAATTATATTGATATAGATGCAATATTAGCTTCAGAATATAAGTCCTATAACTCTAGAAATAGAGTAGTATTTGCAATTTCACAAAGCGGAGAAACTTTAGATGTAATAAAAGCAATTAAAGAATATAAGAAACAAGGAGCAGTAATAGCATCTCTAACTAATTCTATATATAACTCCGTATCAGCGATTAGTGATATTGCATTAAAAACTGCAGCAGGTCCAGAAATAGGAGTTGCTGCAACTAAAACATTTTCTTCTCAACTAGCTGCAATTTCATTTATCTATAGCAAACTTACTAATACCAAATTAGAATTAAACCTAGAAGTGGAAAAAATAAAAGCCTCTAATGCACTTGCTAAGCAATTCGCAAGGAAGTGGAAAAATAAGAAAAACATGCTTGTAATAAGCAGAGGTTTGGGAGTACCAATAGCAATGGAAGGAGCACTTAAAATAAAAGAACTAAGCTATATTCATGCTGAGGGATATGCTGCTGGAGAAAGCAAACATGGTCCAATTGCACTTGCAAATGATAAATTACCGGTAATAGCTATAGACCTCGGGGACAGAAGCCAGGATTTACAAAATAACATTGAGGAGATGAAGAGCCGAGGCGCAGAGATTCTTTTGTTAAAAGAAAATGGCGATAATTACATAAACAATGCAATAAATATTTTACCAAGTCTACAACTTTTAGCATTTTACTTAGCAAAGAATAGAAAACTTGATCCAGATAAACCAAGAAATCTCGCAAAAACAGTAACTGTAGAGTAAATTTATCAATAATAAAGCTTTTTAAGAAGATAATTTCTAAAGATTTTGGTGTATGACAAGGATTGCTCTTGATGTAGATGATGTATTAGCGGATACACATACTGAAATAATAAAGGAAATTAACAAAATATACAATAAAAATTTCACTAGTGAAAGCCTAAATGATTGGAAAATTGAAAAGTCATTAAATATTCCAACGAAGGAATTCCTAGATATTTATAAAAAGGTTTGGAAGAATGCGTGGGGCAATATAAAGCCTTTAGTAAGCAAT
>CAYOMU010000041.1:0-1775 GCA_964405205.1 Candidatus Woesearchaeota archaeon | reverse complement strand
TAGGAATAAGCGCATTTTCTTATGTAGCAAACTTAGGAACATTCTTTGCAGCTTCACTAGCAATGTCAAACGTTGCTGCTGCTGGAATTGCAGGAGAAATTGGAACGTTAACTAATTTCCTTGGAAATGAAAACATAACATTTAATAGAGCCCACGGTCTTAAAGCATTAGCAAAATACAATGCTCTTGCACTTGCGCCCACAGGCGCACAAATTGCACAGGTTGCATTGGAATCAGGCTTATCAAAAATACTTTATCCTATAAATCTATTAATTTCTTTAGGAATTGGAGTATTAATTATTAAGAAAGTGTGGTCGCCGGCAATAAAAGAAGTTAGTATATAGGGCCGGTGGTCTAATGGTATGACGCTGCCTTCGCATAATTTAGAAAAAGGCAGAGGCTCCGGGTTCAAATCCCGGCCGGTCCACTTAAATCCAGCCTCTTGTTCTTGCAGCGTTTATTACGCGATAAACTGCTAAAATCATTGCAGAATTTCTGAGCGTAGTATTGTATTTATTTGCAGTTTGTAATACTTCCTTGTAAGCATCTTGCATCTTACTAATAATTCTTTCTTTTAGCCAATTTTCATCAAATATATTTCCTGCACGATTGTTCGCCCATTCCATGTAGCTTCCTACTACTCCTCCTGAATTAGCTAAGATATCTGGAACTATAATTCTATCTGATAAGATCTCATCTGCTTCATGTGTTACTGGGCCATTGGCTGCTTCAACTATAATCTTTGCCTTTACCTTACTAGCATTTTCCTTTGTTATTACGCCTTCAACTGCTGCTGGAATCAATATATCACAATCGACTTTTATTATGTCATCATTGTTTATCTTTGTTGCAGGATATTCACTCACACTTCCTTTTGTTCTCTTTATTTCGATTAGCTTTTCTACATTAATTCCGCTATTATCTATAATTCCACCCTTTGAGTCTGAAACAGCAATAATCTTAAATCCTCTTTCTTCTAAGAACTTAGCGGCATATGTTCCCACGTTTCCAAATCCCTGGATTGCAACTCTTTTTCCTTTAATGTCTTTAAATTCATTTAGTGCTGCTTCTTCAGTAATTGCTGCTACACCCAAGCCAGTGCTATACTCTCTAATGCTGATCCCACCAAGTATTTCTGGCTTTCCTGTGAATGTAGCAAAGTTTCTCTTTCTAATTAATTTCTGATACTCATCGATCATCCAGGCCATTATTTGCGCATTAGTATTAACATCTGGAGCTGGCACGTCTAGGTCCTCCCCAATTTCATCAAAGAAAAGATCAACATATTTTCTAGCTACTGCCTCAATTTCTTCTTGACTTATTGACTTAGGATCTACATTAACTCCGCCTTTGCCCCCGCCATAAGGTAGCTTAAGCAGAGAATTCTTCCAAGTCATTGCCATGCTTAATGCTACAACTTCATCATAGTTTACAGAATAAGCAAATCTTATCCCGCCTTTATATGGACCTAATGCGCTATTGTGTTGTGATCTAAATGCGTGAAACGTTTTTAATCCATTTTGGGTTTTTATTGTTATTTTTCCTTCTATAACTTTCTCCGGTATAGATAGATAATCAATTTCTTCTCTAGTAAGCCCTAAATAACCTGCAACTGCTTGCAATTTTTGTATTTCATCTGCATACATACTATAGGCCATAATTATAGCTTCTTTCGTAATTTAAAATAGAGTATAAAATTTTATAAAATTTCGAGTCTAAGCATTTGGCTTTCTAGTCATAAAGTAAACTCCGCCAATCATTATAGCTAGTGCGAG
>CAYOMU010000040.1:0-1902 GCA_964405205.1 Candidatus Woesearchaeota archaeon | reverse complement strand
TTTATGCGGTAATTGCTATCATCATATTGTTTTTCTTGCTTAAAGAAAGAAATTTTCTGCACGTAAAGGCCTCAATTGCTCAGATCCTAATAAAAGGATTTAGAATTGATATTTGGCTTAATTATTTATTTGCAGTAATAGCATTATTTTCTTCTTTAGTTATAATAAACTTGGTTTATAATACTTACATAACTAAATATTTGATCCTTCTGATATTCTTCGGCTTAGAAATAGAAATTTTAATATACGTATATAATGTAAATAAGGGACTTAAAGTATGAACATTGCACTGCTTATCTTCTATTTTATTATTCTTTTCTTCTCAGCAATACTGCTAATTATTCACTTACTTGAAACTATTAAACTTAAAAATAAAATTAAAAACTTTAATAGCTTCTATAAATCAATCCTATTTAACAACCAGAAGGAATTGGCTAATTTTGTATATTTGTTCTACCTAGGTACATTGCTATTTTCAACCACAATAATTGTTTCTTTGTATCCTTATGCGGCGAATGCAACTAGATGGCTGTTTGCGCTCTCTATATTTATAATATTGTTATCAGGTATGGAAATCATTATTGTAGAACATAGGAGTTATTCAGAATTTAAAAATAAAAAATTAATTAAGTAAATCTTCAGTAAAATTATGGCTGGAATATTAGAAGCTAAAAACAATATTGGAAAAGAAATAGAAATTAGAGGATGGATTTACAGAAAAAGAAGTAGTGGTAATATTTTATTTATTTTAATTAGAGACAGAGATGGAATAATTCAATCCATAATAAGAAAAAACGAAGTTGATGAGAATTCTTGGAAAGACGCTGAAGAGGCGAAAATTGAAGCAAGTGTATATGTTAAAGGAGTTGTAAAAAAAGATGAAAGATCTCCTGTTGGAGTAGAAATAGAAGCAAATGAGTTCAAAATTATAGGAAATGCAGAACCTTTTCCTATAACAGAGTATCAAAGTACCGAATTGCTATTAGATAAAAGACATCTTTGGCTTAGAAGCGTAAAAATGACAAACATAATGAAGATCAGAGCATTAGTGTTCAGATACGCTCGTGAGTACATGGATTCTCAAGGCTTTTATGAAATTACTCCTCCAATAATCACAAAATCAGGAGGAGAAACTGGCTCAAGTTTATTTGAAGTAAATTATTTTGGAGAAAAAGCATATTTAACAGAATCTTCGCAGCTTTATGCTGAGGCAATGATATATTCCTTAGAAAAAGTATATTCGTTTGCTCCTTCTTTTAGAGCAGAAAAGTCTAGGACTGTGAAACACTTAGCAGAATATTGGCACTTAGAGCCAGAGGCAGCATTCTATGATCTTGATAAGTTAATGAAATTAGAAGAGGGTTTAGTTTCTTACATAGCTAACAAAGTTGGAGAAAACGCTGAGGAAGAACTTAAAGCTTTAGGAATAGATCCAAATTATCTTAAAAGCATAAAGCCTCCATTCAAAAGGATAACCTATGAAGAAGCGTTAAAAATAGTAAATGAAAAAGGAAATAAAAACTTAAAGTGGGGAGATGATCTTGGAGCTGATGAGGAAAAAATTCTAACTAAAGACGAAAAACAACCAATATTTGTAATGTATTGGCCTAGAGAAATGAAACCATTTTATATGCCAATAAATCCTAATGATACAAGAACTGTAAACTGTGTGGATTTACAAGCACCAATGGGTCATGGAGAAATTGCAGGCGGAAGTGAAAGAATATGGAAATTGGATGAACTCTTAGAACGATTCAAAGAAGTTGAAAAGACCACTGGCGTAAAGTTTAATCTTGATAATTATTCTTGGTACATAGATTTGAGAAGATATGGCTCTGTTCCTCACGCAGGATTTGGCATGGGTATGGAAAGAGTAATTAAATGGTTACTTAACTTAGATCA
>CAYOMU010000039.1:0-2786 GCA_964405205.1 Candidatus Woesearchaeota archaeon | reverse complement strand
TTATTGTTAAAAGTAAAGGTGATATAAGCACTCATTTAGGCATAATTAAGCAAAAGAGCATAAGATCTGCAAAACTTGGGGACATTGTAAGAACACACACCGGAAACCCTTTAGTGATAACTAAGCCTTCAAACGAAGACTTTATCAAATTAATGAAAAGAGGTCCACAAATAATGACGCTTAAGGATATAGGAATTATAATATCTTTTGCTAGCATAAATAAAAATAGCAAAATTTTAGATATAGGAACTGGATCTGGAGCTCTCTCTATAATTTTAGCAACAATTGCAAAGAAAGTAGTTACTGTAGACATAAATAAGGAATACCAAGAAATTGCAAAAGAAAACGCAAAGATATTGGGAGTAAAAAACATTGAAATGAGAAATAGCGTCGAGGAATTAAGCGATAAAGACTTTGATGCAGCCATTATTGACATTCCCTCGCCGGAGAGTGTATATAAAAAGGTATATCAATTGGTTAGAAGGGGCGGATACATCGTGGCGTATCTTCCAAATATTACACAAGTAAGTAAGCTCATTAAAAAAACTAAAATAAGGGCAAAAGTAGAGCAAATTATTGATATTTCTTGGAATGTTGATGGAAATAAAATAGCAAGGCCTAAAAACATGCAGCTATATCACACAGGCTTTCTAGTGTTCTTCAGAAAGATATTTTAGAAAGAAAAAACACTTATTAAAATGAAAATATCAAAAGCTTTTGCACACAAAATATTAAATTCTAATTCAAACTATACAGTTGAGGTTATATTGTTTTCTCGAGGAATTAAGTTTAGAGGATCTTCTCCTGCAGGAGAAAGCACAAGTAAATACGAGGTTTCAGGATTTTCTCAGGGCATAGATTCTGCAATTTCTGAGTTTAATAATTATCTAGAGAATAACATAAAAGGGAAGGAATTTTCATCATTAGATGATATAATTAAAGTAGAGAATACATTGCCAAAGAAATTTGTAGGAGCTTTGTCTCTTTCGCTTTCATACGCGCTTTTACAATTAGTTGCGTTTTCTAATAAGAAAGAGGTTTACGAGTTATTTTCCTCCAAGATAAAGCCAGTTTTACCAATAAGCAAAATCATTGGAGGGGGAGTTCACGCTTTAGGCAGAGGACCAGACATTCAAGAAATCCTAGTTACTACTATTTCAGAAAATCCATTACAAAGCATAGAAACTACTTTACAAGTTTATAAAAAAGCAAAAGAAATACTTGAGGATTATACTGCAAGCTTTATCGGAGGAGTAGATCCAGAAGGAGGATTTGTTAGCGGATTAGATAACTATGAATCGCTTAAAGTAGTAAGAAAAGCTGTAGAAGAGGTAATTAAGTACACAGGAGCAGACATTAGACTAGGCGTAGATTTTGCAGCCTCAACTTTGTATAAAAATGGCAAATATGTGTATAATAAACCATTTTATAATAAGCATGAGTTAAATAGAGGAGAACAAATTGATCTAATTGTTCAATTAGCAAAAGAATTCGATCTTTACTACATAGAAGATCCAGTAAATGAGGATGATCCTAAAGGATATAAAGAAATTAAAGAAAAAACAAATGGTATTGTTATAGGAGACGATCTTACTGCAACAAATCCTTCTAGGCTTTTAAGATACAAGAACGATATTTCTGGAGCATTAATAAAACCAAATCAACAAGGCTTAATTTCCTCTTCTATTGCATTTTCTAAGTTATTAGATAGGCTAGGCTTAGTAAAGGTTGTATCTCATAGATCAGAAGAAACTAATTCAGAAATTATTGCAGATCTTGCAATAGGATTTGGGGCTCAGTACATAAAAATAGGCATAAATCGCGGTGAGAGGATAGCAAAAATAAACAGAATTATCGAAGTTTGGAATAAAGGTATTAATAGTAATTGATAAATAAATATATATTGCCTATGGAAGATATAATAGCAGAAGCGATAAGAAAGAATGGTGTAAGAATAGGATTACCTAAACACAATAAATACCTAGAGAGATATATAATTAAAAGAATAAATCAAAAATTAGTTTTATTTAATTCTAAGGTTATTGAGGAGAAAATAAGGCTAGCTACAAACTTAATTAGTCAATACGATAGAAGCAAAGTTCTACTAGTTGCTGGATTAGAAGACGCATATTATGGCGTTTACAACTTTGCAAAGATGTTTAGGATAAATGTAATTCTAGGACAATATCCTGCAGGATCAATGACTAACTTCAACAGCAGAAATTACATTGAGCCTAAGTGTGTAATAGTAACGAATCCTTCTCTTAGCAGAAATGCAATCTTAGATGCAGCAAAAATTAATGCAACTATTATAGGAATTATAAACGCAGACGATAAGCTTACATACATAGACTTAGCAATTCCAGGAAACAATAAAAGCGGAAGAAGTATATCAACAATTCTTTATGCAATTGGTTACTATCTTAGCAGGAACAATGAAGAAGAAAAAGCAGAATTTGATAAAATAAGCCTTGAGGACTTTATTTCAAAGGAGTTAAAGTGAACTGTGAAGTTTATAAGGGAAAAACTAGAATTGCAAATGTAAAATATTGTAAAAGCATAAAAGAAAAGATCCATGGCTTAATGTTTGATCTAAGATCAGAGGGAGCATTTCTACCTAACGTAAATTCTATTCATATGTTCTTTGTTTTTAGACCATTGAGGTTAGTGTGGCTTGATAACGATCTAAATGTTATTGGCGTAGAAATAGCAAAGCCATGGAAAATGTACTCTAACTATAGCGCAAAGCATGTGCTTGAACTTTCAGTTGATCTAGGTAAAGAAAT
>CAYOMU010000038.1:0-2790 GCA_964405205.1 Candidatus Woesearchaeota archaeon | reverse complement strand
TTCTTCAATTTTTTGCATTATTGGTGGCGGAAGCCCTTTCTTAAGCATTCTATCCTCAAACGTATCTTCTTGAGTTTCAAAAAATAAGCCAGTGTACATATTTTCTGGAGTTTCCGATAACAATATCTTTAGTGCTTCTATTTTCTTTTGATTTACTTCATTTATATCATTAGGATTATGCACTATAGGATCGTATTCCTTAGGTAAAGGATGCAAATGCTGGGAGAACCATTGAGGAGAAGTGTATACTTCATTGTATGTTGGACAACCTTGCATAACATCAATCAATGCAAGGCCTTTGTGATTAATTGCTTTAACAATAAGATCTGTAAGTTCCTTAACATTGAAGCTATGAGTTCTTGCAACGAAAGTATATCCTGCAGAGATTGCTAATGCTAAAGGATTTAATGAAGAATTTATGTTAGGAAATGGCCAACCCTTTACTTTATATCCTAAAGGTAAAGTTGGACTAGGTTGACCTTTAGTCAAAGAGTAAACTCCATTATCATGTACAATCACTTTAATGTCTGTATTTCTTCTTGCTATACTTAAAAAGTGCTCTAATCCAATGCCATAAGTGTCACCATCGCCGGCAGTTACTAATACTTTAAGTTGTGGATTTGCTAATTTTATTCCTTCAGCAAAAGGAATTGCTCTTCCATGCAATGTATGAACACCATGGACATTTATAAAGTGAGGCAACTTAGAGGAGCATCCAATTCCCGAAACAATGACAAAATTGTGAGGATCCTCGTTAAGTTGAATAATTGAGTTTTTAATTGCTAACAATATTCCATTGTCTCCGCATCCTGGGCACCAATCTATGAACTCATCTGAACTTAAAGATTTAAGATCAATAGCCATTTAAGATCACCCTCTTTTCTCCAGATTTTATTTTATCCAAAGCTTCTCTAAGCTCATCTTCTTGCATTATTCTTCCATTCGCCTTTACTATTTCATTTTCAATATTAATGCCAAGCCTAGACATAATATGTTTCTTCAGCTGAGCAGTTATGTTTTCTTCAACAACTACAACTTTTTTAGCTTTTGATATTAAATCTTGAATTTTTGGCAATGGTTCTATTAATTTTAATTGTAAAACTCCTTCTCCTTCTTTTATAACGCTCTTAGCTACTTTTGCTGAAGTGCCCCAAGAAATAATTAATAGATCAGAAGGATTTCCATATAAAGAGTATTGCTCCTCTATAGGAATTGTGTTTAATATTATCTCTGTTTTTTCATTTCTTTTAAGCATCATCTTAACCCTGTTGTTTGGTTCTTCGCTAATATGACCATATTCATCGTGCTCATCTCCTGCAGTCCATGAGAATGCATATGGATTTCCCACTCTTATTCTTGGAGATATGTTATCGTTTGTGAACTCGTATCTCTTGTATTGCTCATTAGGTCTTTCTATAAGTTTTCCTCTGTTTATCCTGTAGTTAGATCTTATTTTTTCTATTGTGCTTGTTTCTATAGTTCTTAATTGCTGAGAAATTGCTTTTTCGCTTAAAACAATCACTGGAAGCTGAAACATCTCTGCATAATTAAATGATTTTGCAGTCATCTCTATAGATTCCTCTATGTCGCCGGGAGCAATAACAATCCTATTAAAGTCACCATGGCCAAGATTTACTGCAAATTTAAGATCACCTTGCTCAGTTCTTGTAGGTAAACCAGTTGCTGGACCTCCTCTTTGATGATCTACAACTACAATAGGAGTTTCTGTCATACCTGCCCATGCGATAGTTTCAGTCATTAAGGCTAAACCTGGGCCTGAGGTAGAGGTTGCAGCTCTTACTCCTGCAAGATTTGCTCCTGTTACTATACCAATAACTGCTAACTCACTCTCTGGCTGAACAACTCTGATCCCTAGTTCTGGGTGTTCCTCTATAAACACACTTTCATCGCTTGCTGGAGTAATAGGATAATAAACTTGAAGCTTGCATCCTCCTATAGCTTTGCCTATTGCAAAAGCTTGAAATCCTTCCATCAATAGCATTTCTTCTTTGCTTATTGGCTCTAACTTTAACAAAGGATTATATGAGTGCATTCTTTGTAGCACTTCTTTTGCTACTTCTATATTCATATTAGCTACAGTTTGAGACTTTGAGAAATGACTTGCAATTGCGTTGAATATAATCTGATCTTCTACGCCTAAAAGATATAATGAAGAAGCAACTGCAATTATGTTTTTAGATATTTCCAAAACTGAAGCTCTTGTTTGCAATTTTTCTGCAACTTTATTAAATATATCTGAGAAATCTAATTGTATTACATTAATATCTGGCCTTATTTGCTTTACTGCGTTTACATCAACAATTTTATCTACAATAATTGTACCATTGTTTTCTATGTCTTTTAAATGACCTTCTTGAACTAATTCTCCTCTTAGATTTTTCTCTCCAAACACAGATTCTTTGTCTATAAATGCCCCAATTAAAGACTTTGATTTTAATGCATGCTTTTGTTCCTCAGAAACTCTAACAACAAAGAATGAGTGCATTCCTTTAATGTTTGAGAAATATTCACGATAGCCAAAAACCTTATAACCTAAGGATGCAATTGCTCTTGAAAAAATATATTGAGCAGAATCTATTCCAGATCCTTGTTTACCTCCAGTGATCCACTGAAAATCCATTAAATTAAAAACAATAATTTAATATAAAGAATTTGTAAATTTTTTAAATTTAAGAAATAAAAATTAGGCCTAAAAGGCCTAAAAACTAAAGTCCTAAGATGAAACTACGCTTACTCCTGTGTATGATGTTCCAGACTTAAGTATTACTG
>CAYOMU010000037.1:0-2885 GCA_964405205.1 Candidatus Woesearchaeota archaeon | reverse complement strand
TTTGCTGTACATTTATACCTAATTTACTTGCAAGATTTTGTGCAGAAACTAATCCACGATAAATTGATGAAACTGTATAAGAATGCAACATATGTCGATCTACTTCCCATGCATTAGCAGATGGCGTAATATAGAATTTACTTAGATATTCAACAATTAAAGGCAATAATTCGCTCGCTTCCTTAGGTATATCTTCTTTTGGAATATTATCGGTTAAAATTAAAACTAAAGGCAGAGCATCATATTGTCTAAGCCAACTATTCTTTTCTCCTTCATCCTTGTCAAATTCACTATAATAAAAATCACGCCCAAATCTGGCAGGCACATGATATTTTAGCTTCTTGAATTCTTCTGAATTTAATGGAACTTTAATTCCATTTTCTATGTTCTGTTTAAAATTGTTTATTGCTGTCCACAATCCGTTTGCAATTGCTTTAACTTTTTCGTCTATTTCCTTTCTTTCTTCTTCATTAAATAAAGGCTTAGACCAAAGCAAGTATAAGCCTATGAATGACGCATCTCTGAACCATTCGGGAGCATACCAATAATATGTTGGGGATGCTGAAATATATCCATCTTGTTGAATTTGATCAAGCAAATGCCTCTTAACAATTCTTGATTTCTCTTCTAACTTAAGTAAATCAGATAAATCCATAATTTTGTTATGAAAAGAATTTAAATTTAAATCTATTATTTAAAAATTGAATTCCAAGTATCGTTTAAGGCTTTAATATAATGCTCAGGTTTTCCTACATTTAGCCATTTTTCTTTTGTTTCTATTGCTTTTACATCTCCGCCCATTTCAATTAACTTTTGTATACCGTCAGTTAATTCAAATTCGCTACCTTTTGCTAAAGAATTAACTACTTCTAATGCATCAAATATCTTTGGAGAAAAGAAATAAACCGCTGAAATAGCAAGATTTCCAACTTGCTCTTTTGGTTTTTCGATAGCTTTTTTAACTTTATAAGTTTTTAGTCCTTCAAATTCATTCAGTTCTTTTCCTTCAATTACTCCATATTTTGTAGGATCACTAACTTTGTGAACTAATAAAAGAGCATCTGGCTTCTTTTGTTCAAAGTATTTTTTAGCAATTTGCATTGTTGATAACGAAAACAAATTATCATCTGCATTTAAAATAAAATCGCTTTGAATTGCGTGCTTTGCAAGTAAAACGCCATTACCATAGCCTATAACTTGTCTATCTAAAACAAAGCTTAATTTAAAATCTGGAAACGTGCTCTTGCTATTTATGTAATCTATAAGTAATTGAGAGTATTTACTAAATACAATCGTTATTTTTTCAATTTCTAAGCTTAGAAATCTGTCGAATATAAAATCAATTAAAGGCTTTATCGTTTTATTTCCATTAGAATTGCCGAATAAAGGCATTAAGGATTTAGGTAAAACATAAGTAATATCTCGCATTCTAGTGCCTTTTCCTCCAGTTACTATTAATCCTTCCATACCTAACTTACTTAATTTTTATATTTAAATTTTACGAAAAACTTAAATATAAGTATCACTAAACCAAGTATGGAAACTAAGAAAGTCTTAGTGCTAGGAATAGATGGCTACATTGGTTGGGCGCTCTCTTTGAGCTTGTTAAAAGATGGGCACATAGTTTATGGCATAGATGATTTATCAACTAGAAGAAATACTGCTTTTGCAAGCGAAGGTTCTGCATTTCCATTACCTGAGCCAAAAGAAAGAAAAGAAATACTAAAACAAATTGGAAATTTAGAAGAATTTGAAATAAACGACATTACTAAGCCAGAAGTGCTAAAAAATGCTATAGAAAAATTCAAGCCAGATACAATTGTGCATTTCGCAGAGCAAAGAGCAGCTCCATATTCTATGATAAACGAAGAAACAGCGATTTATACAATGGAAAATAATGTTCTTGGAACCATGAGATTAATCTACGCAGTAAAGGATCACCCAGAAATCCATATTCTAAAGATGGGTACCATGGGTGAATATGGAACTCCAAACTATGACATTCCTGAAGCAGCGTACATAGATTTTACTTATAAAGGAAGAACTGATAAGATGCCTGTGCCAAAGTTTGCAGGCTCATGGTATCACTGGACTAAAGTTCACGATACTCATAACTTATTATTTGCAAACAAAGTTTGGGGAATAACCGTAACTGATGATAATCAAGGTCCAGTTTTTGGAACTAGAACATTAGACATGATACTTAGCGGAAACTTTGAATCTCCAGAGGCACAAATAAATGAAAACTTAAGAACAAGACTTGATGTAGGCGATGCGTATGGCACTGTAATAAATAAGAACATAGTTAGGGCAATAGTTAGCTATGAGAACTTCAAGAAAACTAACGAAAAGATGCCATTGTATAACTATGGAAAGGCAAAGCAAATAAGAGGATTTATAAATCTTCAAGATAGCGTAGATGCATTGAAGACATTAATTTATAATCCTCCGAATCAAGGAGAGTTCAGAGTAGTAAATCAATTCTATGAACTCTTAACTACTGGGGAAATAATTAGAAAAATAAGAGATTACTTTGAAAAGACCTATGGTTATAGGATTCCAATTGCAACAATAGAAGATCCAAGAACAGAAAAGGAAGAGCATTACTACAATCCTGAAATTAAAGTTTTGCCTTCATTAGGATTTAAGCCTAGATATAAGTTCGATAGCTTATTGCCTACTATGGTCGAGGACTTTATGAAATACAAAGATAGACTAATGGCATATAAAGACGTTGTTGGCGAAACTCTTACTGGATGGAAAAATGGAAGGCAATATCAAAAGAAAATAATATCAATAGAAGATTAATTCAAAGCTTCTTCAAATATTGCTTTTAATTTTTTGTTTCTTTCTTTCATAGAAAACTTACCTTCTCTTATGAGCAT
>CAYOMU010000036.1:0-2958 GCA_964405205.1 Candidatus Woesearchaeota archaeon | reverse complement strand
ACAACAGTTCCTACGCCAGGAATAGAATAAGCATCTTCAATTGGCATTCTTAAAGGAAGAGAAGCTGGTCTCTCCGGAGGTTGTAACGCATCTAGTGCTTCATAAAGCGTAGGTCCATTATACCAAGGCATCTTCTCGCTTTTCTTTACTAAATTTTCTCCATCCTTTGCAGCAATAGGAATAAACGGCACACTTTCTATTGTTGGCCAAATACCTTTTAATTGCTGAATTACGCTTTTCTTAACTTCCTCAAATTTAGATTTATCATATCCAAGGAGGTCCATTTTATTTATTACAATAATTAATTGCTTTATACCAAAGATCTTCAACAAAGTTGTATGTTCAATTGTCTGTTCTCTTACACCTTCTTTTCCATCTACTACTAAAACTGCAGCATCAGCTTCACTTGCTCCACTAATCATGTTCTTTATAAAGTCAGCGTGACCGGGAGCATCAATAATAGTAAAGTGTTTAGTATTAGTTTCAAATTGTTCGTGACTTAATTCTATAGTTACACCCTGCTTAATTTCCTCCGCAGATCTATCTAAGAAGTATGCAAATTCAAATTCTGCTTTTCCAACTTGCTCCATTTGCTTTTTAATTTTTTGCATGTCTTGCTCAGTAAATCTACCTAACTCATAGAGCATTCTACCTACTGTTGTTGATTTTCCTGAATCTACGTGCCCAACAAAAACAAGATTTAAGTGCGGTTTTTCTGCCATATTTCTATTAATTATACTACAATATATACTTAAACTTTGTTTTCATATTTAAATTTATGTATGCTTCGGTGGAATAGCAGCAGGAGTGCTTCCACCGTGCCAAGTTCTTCTTGGAATTATTTGCATCTGATATATTCTTTCAGAATTATCATCTAGAACAATACATGCTCCTGGCAATTTAGGAAGTTCTACTACTAAATCTCTTATTTGAGTAGTTAGATAAGATTGCATTATCGAATTGAGCGCGTTTATATCTAATTCTGCAGTAATATGATGAGAAATGATTATATCTGCTTGTGTTATTACATCGGTGTCTAATTTCCCTGGCTGCTGAGTTGCTAGAACCATTCCAATTCCAGGTTGCCTTCCTTCTTTTATCACTCTAGATAATGGCTCTGATGCTGCAGTTTTTTTGTCGTTAGGAATAAACTCATGTACTTCATCAATGAACATCCAAACTATTGGAATCCTTCTTTTATTAGACAAAGCTGAGAATTGACTTATTACATCACTTTTTTCTTCCTCTCTTCTTGCAATTATTCTTGCTTCTAAAATATCTTTTGCTAATAAGCCAACAACTAGTGACCTAAGATTAAATGAGCCAAATGCGTGAGAATATAAACTTATATCAAGAACATTAATTCTGGCAGGAGTAAGTAGTTCTTCTAAGCTTGTACCTTCTTTGTCAAATATTCCCCATTGCTTTGCTGTTTCAAATCTTTGAATTATTGCTTCTTTTACTAAATCTTCAATTGTTAAGGTTTTAATAGAATTAATTATATCATCAATATCGTACTTAATTTTCGACTCGATTAAAGGTTGTAATGCTTGATGAATAGCAATTCCATAAGCGTCGTTAATAGAAAAACCAAAAATATACGCCCAATCTGCTGGTTCTAGCTCAGAAGTTCTTATCGAAAAAGGATAATCAGCCATATCAGGATCCCTGGCTTTTATAGAATCAAATACTCCTTTAGGAACAAATATAGCAACGTTTTTGAATCCTGTAGGTTCTAGTCCCCACTCTCTTAACAATCTTTCATCTTTATAGTTTGGATTTTTCATTGTCCAATATATTCCCATGGTATCAATGATCAAAGATGTTATATTTTCTGCAACAGTTGGATCTAGTGAAGCTAATCCTTCAGCTATTGCACCCATTGTATAGCTTTTACCGCTTCCTCTCTTTCCAGCTATTAAAATTACATGCGGTCTTAATGCATCTAAAAGCACTTTGTTACCGAGCGTAATCAAATTACCCATCTTTATATATTGCTTAGCAATCATTATTGTAGCTGCGTCTCCATAGTCTTGCATGTCTTTCTCGTTTCTTCCGATTATTATCTCATGTGGCATAATTAATTAGTCAATTAAAGAAAATAGATTTTATTATGAAAGCTGGAAAGGAGTTAGAAGAACTAACTAGTAAACTATTAAAAGATGAAGGATTCAACGTTAAGAAAAATTTTATAGTTTCTAATCGCGATAGAAAATTTGAGATTGATGTGTTAGCTAACAAAAAGAATTACTATTTAGTAATAGAATGCAAAGACCACAAATATATAAGCCCAAAGGAACAAGAGGAAATAATAAATGCATTAAAAATAAAAGCTAGCAACATTTCTGGTAAAAAACTTTTTATACTTGTTGAAAGAGGATATGAATTTAAACAACTAGGAGAAAATGAATATGTTATTGGTATAGACGTGTTTATTCATTTTATTAATAAAATTAATCTATTATACTATTAGCGACCGTAGTCTAGCTGGTAGGATATCGGCCTTCCAAGCCGAAGGGACGGGTTCAAATCCCGTCGGTCGCACTTCTTTTCATATTTAAAATTTCAAGAATTAAATATGCTGGGTTGGCCGAGTGGTTAAGGCGCTAGCCCCGAAAGCTAGTGGGCTTTTGCCCTCGCAGGTTCGAATCCTGCACCCAGCGCCAAATTTTATTCAATATTGGCTTAGCTAGTGCGTACTTACAAAACAAAGTAATACTCTATTAGAAAATAATCTAATGAAAACAATAGCGCGTCTAATAGTAGATATTGAAACACATTAATATTTCTGATGTCTTCAATTGGTTTAATTACGTAACTAAATATTTTCTCTATTTCATCACTATCTAACTTTGAATTTCACTTTATTTAAACCCTAAGGAACGAAACATTAACAAATCAGCTGCGCCGGTCGGGATTTGAACCCGAGTCTCCACCGTGGCAGGGTGACGTCTTCCC
>CAYOMU010000035.1:0-3356 GCA_964405205.1 Candidatus Woesearchaeota archaeon | reverse complement strand
TCTATATACAACGTGTTGCTTTCTTATGCAAGCGATGCAAATAGCTTTTATCAAATGAAAAAATACAAAGAAAGCGTTGAATGCTCATACATAGTGTGGGCATATATTGATGCTATGCTTCATCTAAACAAGATAAAAGTTAATGAAAAAGTAATGCATTACTTTACAGTCTAAATTAATGACGCGCTTCTCTTTTTCATTCTATTTATTCCTTCTATAACTCGATCTTTAGAAAAATCATGTTCATTTACAAGCAAATCTATTATTTTCTGTTCGTCGTACTTTTTTATTTCTGGAATCTCTATGTCTTGTACCTCTGGATTAAGGAAATAATTAAACACTCCTTGTTTATCTTCACAACCAAAATCATATTCTTCAAGAATATCTTTTATGCCTTTGTTTTTCACAATTGCTAATGCTTTCTTTATTCCTATTCCAAAAACTCCATCGTTGTAATCTGTACCCAGAAACATTCCAACTAAAATTAATTGTTCTCTAGAAATTCCTAACGAAGATAAAACATTGTTTACATCTATTAATTCAATGTTTATCTTTTTGTATATTGGTTTACCAGGAATTTTTCTCCTACCGGCAATATTTAGATTTCTTATCAAAGTATTTGCACCAAAAAGCAAAGAATCATAGTCTTGTGAAGCTGACGCATAAACTTTACCAATTTTATTTAAATATGCGCATTCAGCTTCGCCCTCTGAAGGGGCTTGAACAATTGGAATTCCCATGGCTTCTAGCAATTGCTTTGCTGAAGAAATCACATATTCGTTAATCGATGTAGATTCTTTAGCATAAATTAATTTTTCTTCTCCCTCTGCTTGCTCTGCTTTTTTAGCAGCTTCTTCTCTTGCTTTTTTTCTTTTCATAATTTCTTTAATCTTATACACTGGAGGAGGGCCATCAAAAACATACACTGGAATAATATTGTTTTCTAAGAGCGTAATTGTTCTAAAAAATAAACCGTTAAGATGACTAGTTGGTCTACCATTTCGATCAGATAATACTGAACCATCTTCTAGTCTTATAGTAGAAAGAAACTGATATATCCAGTTAAACGCGTCAATCGCAATTTTTTTACCGGCAAGGTCTTTAAGCTCTATTTCTCTTCCTTTTGCTATCTCTCCTAAGTTTACTCCCATATAAAAATATCTTTGTTGCTATTATTTGATAAATTGCAATAAAAGCTAGCCAAGTAAATTCAAGTCTAAATTGTAGAATTATTAAAATGAAATAAATAAACAATAAGATGAGCCCATATTTAATTAATAATTGAAAATATTTCTTAGAGTAATCAAATGAAAACTTTAATGCTTCATATGGCTTTCTTTTTTTAATTAAAAGAGCTTGAAAAGAAAATGATAATTTTAAGAAAAGATAAGCCCCCGGAACTATTAACATAATTATCCCGCCAATAACAATTGCAAAATAAAGTATTGACTCAAGAAATATTTTATGCAAATTACTAAGTACATTAGTTACTGCTTTTCTAATTTTCTTTTTGTTTTCCATCAATATATAAACAGAAAGAGGAATGGAAAAAACTAAAAGCGAAATTAAAACAAAAACTAAGGAATAAATTGTCTGCAGTGGCACAAAGTAACCAATCAACAAGGCAAAAAGCACAAGCAAAATTTCTCTTATTTTAACCATAGCAAGATATCCAGCCAAAGCCAGATCCGCTCATAAATCTTACGCTATTATTTACACAACTAAAAATTGGCGTAACATTGTATGCATATTCCGCGATATCAGAACCTACTGAATAAAAAGAAGGAAAAGATCTTAGGCCTTTTGAGCTATTATATAGCAAAGATAATGTTGCATTTAATTTGTGAAATACAACATAATTTCCGCAACCGCTGCCTGCAAACACTATTTCTGGAGAAGAAACCATAGCTCCTGGATTAAGAAACGTAGGGACTAGTAAAAATTTACTTGAAGCCATAAATTCTGCTTTTCCATAAATAGAAGTATTAATTTGATCTGAAAAACTATTGTTATTTACTGTACCTCCTAATTCTATAACAAGTGGATTTATCTTCTTAATTTTCATATATAATTTTCCTTTTATTGGAAAAGAAACATTCACAATATTAGAAGAATAGGCATAAAAAAGCTTGCCTGGACTTATTGTTGAAGAATTTACAAAAGTTGAATTACAATTAAATAAAACTATAGAAAGATTTCCTTTTCCAGAAATTGTAAATGCTTTGCCATAGATCTCTGCTAAATTATCTACAAAGAATACAGAGCTATTAGAAATTTCAAATCCAGCTTGAGGGAATATTAAAGTATTTCCTACTTTTAACGGTGAATTCAATTGAATTGAAAAGAAATTCTTTAAGAAGTTTGAGCTATTTGCGCTAAAATTAAAAATATTAAATAATCCTACAATTTCTGTTGAATTTATTGAATAACTTGAAGCATTTGGATATATTCCATAAGCAGCTAAACCTATTGGTCCTGATTCTGTGTGCTGTAAAAGAGAATAAAGGAGCAATGAATCAAATTTAGGAATAGAAAAAATAAACAAAAGTAAAGAGTTATAAAGGAATAACAGCGGTAAAATAGCTATAGCTTCTGCTATAATCCACCTAGTCAAAGTATGCATAAACTTACTTATTTCCTGTGCTTAATATTTTTTGCTTAATTGAATCAATTGCATTTTGTACGTTTTGTTGCCCGCCTAAAGATGCGATTGCTGCAGCGCTTAGTCCTAGAAGTGCACCTTCTGCTCCTTCAGTTCCTCCTGTCCCTCCACCAAAGAATTGCATTGGCAACACTATCTTACTTGAAGATGACTCCCCTATCTGCTTTAATGCCTGAAGGTAAAGATACATTACTGCTCTATCATCTAAAGCTTTTGCTCCTTCACCAATTGCCTCTAAAACAATCTTTCTTGCATCTGCTTTAAATCTCTCAGCCTGAAGTAAATTAGCTGCAATCTCCGGCCTTTGCATAGCTTGTATTACTTCATCTGGCGGCGATACAGTTTTTATTTGAATTGAATTAATTGCAATTCCCCATTTTTCTGCTAAATTTTGTGTTTCATCTAAAACAATATCGTTAAGATCATCTAATTTTCCAAACACTTCACGCATTGATAATGCATGAATAGAATTTCTTACACCTGATTGAATAAGATCGTATAATCCTTGTTCATAGTTTTCAACGTTTAATACTGCTTTTCTTGGATCTGCAATTGTATAGTACATTGTTCCTTCTAATCTTAGCTTAATATCATCATTTGTAAATGCTGTAACATCAAAGTCTTGCATCTTAGTCCTAACATCCACAACTTGGTAAACTTCCTCTATAAAAGGAAGAACTATAGTCCATCCTGG
>CAYOMU010000034.1:0-3587 GCA_964405205.1 Candidatus Woesearchaeota archaeon | reverse complement strand
TTTCCGCAAGAAACAGGCCACGTTTCTTCTTCCCCAATTACATAACTAGAAGTGTTAATTGATTGATAACTAACCCCATTAATTGAAGAAATAAGTCCGCTGTAGTTATAAATGTTTACTTGGCTTGGAGCAGTGGAATTTACTATTGCAGAGATCTTACCATTAGTATTAGCATAAGCAGACAAATCACCAATAGAAAACCCAAATGGATTTGTTCCGTGAAGCCAAGAAGTGCAATACCAATAACTTATATTGTAATTAAGTATGCCATATGGAATTACACTTTGATTATAACAAGCATAATTAGTAAAGTTAGCAAATACTGTTGATTGAGAGTTGGGTGCAGAATAAATAATTGGATTTCCAGTGTAATTTTCTTTTTTAAATACATAGTTTTTCCCATTAATATTCTCTTGTAAAGCTGTTTCCCAAATTAATCCTGAAGGTAACCCAAAAGCGTAGATATTAAGAAATCTACAACTAGTTACTGGAGTTATATCAACATAAATTGTGTTATTAGAAGTAAAGTTATATGATCCAGAACTAGGATTAATACCATAGATTGTTGTACAGGAATTAGAAGTATTGGACTGAACAAATATCTCGTAGTTAATTTGAGTTCCTTGAAGGTAAGTAAACTTTTGCTGATAATTGTAACTAGTGAAATTATAAGCTCCCGATAAATTAAATATTTCTATAGTCCAATTTTTATTGTTTGGTAAGGTCTCTGCAATAAATGTGAGCGTATAGTATTTACAATAGCTTGGGCTGAAATCTATAGTAACCTTTGACCCTGCTGATGCAACACCACTATTAACGCTAGGGCAATAAGTTACGCCATTTATTTCAATATTTGGAACAAAATAATTGTACAATCCCTTTGCTGAGTAAATAGTAATTGGGGAAGTTACATCAGATGTTTGAGAATATCCAGCAAAACTTACAGACCAAGTGGCAGGAACATTAAAGGATGTGCATGAAGAAACTTCACAATCCTCTGCGATAAACGTAGTGGAGGTGTATGAAGAAAATGTAGAATTCGTGGAATTAGTGGAATTGCTCAATATTTTTGAATATGTGCCTTTAAGCAAACCTAAATATCTACCTAAAATCAAAAACAGAAGCAGTACTAAAATCACAATTATAAGCACAAAAATAGCTTGTGAAGTTGCTCTCATATTTTAATTTCTTTAATTGTATAATTTAAAATCACTCCACTAATTGCAATATACGAGATCAAAATAGACCAAAAAATAATTCCGATAATCGAATAATAAAGTGGCGTTAGAACAATTGCATAAACGTAAAACGCACTTTCTAATACAATTCCAATAAATGGAAGAATTATTGAGAGAATAATTAACCACTTAATAATTTTCCCTTTAGAGTACATAAAACCGTAAAATATTGAAACAATAAAAAATAAAACAGAAAGAGGCATAGAATATTCTTTAAAGCTATTAATTAAGTAATTAGATAAACTTCCAAGTTGAGTAGAAGATAATTGGCTAGCTAAAATCGGTAAAAAGAAAAAACTCTCTAAAATAAGAATAATAGTCAAAGATAAAGACAAAATAAATTCGACTAAAACTAATTTACTTAAATTCATTCAAGAAGATAAAATTGTGCCTATAGATTTTGCTGCTTTGTTTAACTCAAGCAAAATAAGACCTGTTTGTGCGCTTTTATCTACAAGAACTGAAAGAACTGCCTCTCCACCTACTTTTACTGCTAAAATACGTTGTGTGGAAGCTTCTGCAATCACTGTCTCCAGATCTTCTGGCTTAGATCCAAGAGCAGACAATGCCTCATTTGCAGCTGCAACCATAGATCCTACCATTGCGCAAAATGTATTTGCATCCACTGACTGAGGCATCAATGGCAATATAGGAATGCCATTAGTATAAAGTATTGCTGAGGCTTTAATTCCTCCAACAGAATTTAGCTTTTCAAGGACATTTCTTAAATCATCTTGCTTGCTCATATTTTAATTAATTTTCTTTATTTAAATTACTTCCTGCACTTAGATTTTGATTTTCGCTTACTTCTATTCTTCCGCTCTCTTCTATCTCCTTAAATAATATGTCAATAGCCTCAAATACTCCTTTTTCATCAAGATAAGTCCATGAATCTGGCCTGACTTGACTAAGATCTTTTGCAACTGTCTCTATGATTGGAATGTTTTTATCTAAGTGTAATTTCTCTGCAATTTCTTCCTTACTCATTGCACCAGGTAAATTAACTTTATTAGATACAACTACAATTGGAAGACCAAATACTTCAGTTTTCCTTAGCATTTCTAATGCTCTAGGTAAATCTGCTGGTTTAGTTGCATCTACTATAAGAATTACGCCAATTGACTCTTCTCCAAGAGTTTTTAACAGAGGATCAAACCTCTCTTGACCTGGAGTGCCGTGAAGATAAGCCACATAGCCCTTATAGTGAAGTTCTCCTATGTCCCTTGCAACTGTATCCCCTAGGGCATTAGCGCTATGTGCAATTTGACATGCAGTGTGAATAAAGGAGGACTTACCTGCATGTGCAGGACCAGTTACAAGTATCTTAGGTATATAAACTTTTATACCGCCTGGTTTAATAACTCTAAATAGAACTCCTGCAGAAGGAAGTTCAGAAACCCAATCACACTTTACTACTGCAAAGTATTGGCCAAATATTACTCTTTTTTCTATTCCAGCAACATTTATTACAGCATTAGTAACTGAATATAAGTTATCTATTAACTTACTTTCATATCCCCAATCTGTAAGTAAAATCATTAACGAAGAATTATGTTTATCAACAATTTTTTTCACTTCAGATAAGAACAAAAGAGCTTTTTCTTCTCCAAACTGATCAATAAAGAATGAAAATGAATCTATAATTAATAAAGCGTTGTCTTTCATTACAGATGAAAGTACTGCAAGTGTATGATCCAAATTTAATGGATCATCCACAGCTACACTTTGTACAGCAGATTTTGTGCCTAACATTCCAGAAAAATCATCAATTATTGTAACGTTATTTAATGCTATATCTAGGCCATATTCTTTAAAATCTTGAAGATAAGCATCAGGAGCTACTCTATTTAACAATAGAACGATATTGTTTTGTTTAAGACTGTTAAAAGAGGAAGCTTGATATCCAAAAACATCAACTTCTACTGAAGGAAGCCCCTTTACTAATATTGTTTTCTTAGGAGGAATATATTTTAAAATGCCATCTATTTTTTCTACGCCAAATTGTAACTCTGCCATATAATTTAGTAAAATGCATTAATATAAATACTATAATGAAAATTCCTGCCAATCTAATGATTCTTTTAATGTGCCATGTGCTCTGAAATATCTCTTGCCATTTTCTTCTTTTAATTCAATGACACCATCAACTAAGCTTTTAATTGTTTCATTTACTTGAGGTGCATGCATATCTTCATCTAAAAGATATATCCCGATGCCACCAGTTACTTTAGTTCTGCCGCACATATATTGTATAAATCTAAAGGTAGTCGATAATGGATTGTAAAGCAAAAACACTGAAACTGAATCAAACACTGTTATTAGCGTTTTCATGTCTCTAAGAAATTCACT
>CAYOMU010000033.1:0-3950 GCA_964405205.1 Candidatus Woesearchaeota archaeon | reverse complement strand
TTGCAGGTTATGGAAAATGTGAGAAGAACGTGACGATAGATTATAGTGCTACTTTTATTTGTAACACTTCAGGAAAGTCTATTTCTAATATCACTTATTCTCCCGGCGGTGCGAGTTCATTTTATTACGTTTGCGGTTAATAGGATAAATAGTTAAATTGCTGCATTAAGATATGAAAGGACAGCTTCCAATAAATGAAGTTGTAGTGCTTATAATTGTAATGATTGCGATAGTGGTGGCAATTGTAATATTGTTTTTATTTAGATCTCAAACTTCTGGTATTTTGAATGACATATTAAACGCTTTATCTTTTAACTGGTTATTTGGTAAAATATGAAAGCAAGCGTAGAAGGAGGAGTCATAACTTACATAATAATTGCAATTATTGCTATAATTATAATTTTAGTATTATTTCAATTTCTCACTCCTTATAAAATTTTAAATCCTTTGATAAAAATGTTTAATTCTTTCTTAAATTTATCTCCAAATACATTTATATGAAGGGCATTGCTGGATATGTTTTAATGATTATAATAATTCTAATAATTGCTCTTGTTATTATTTTTATTTATATTTGGTTATTCAATCCACAATTATTTAAAGCAATGATACCTAAAAGTGTTGGAGGATGGCTAAGTTATATATGAGAGGCATAACCGAGCAAACACTTGTTTATATTGCCTTGATAATTATTGGCATAATATTAATTATATTTTTCATAATGTGGCTATCACCTCATAAATTATCATCACAAATTTCAAGTACAGTTGGATCATTATTAAATGCAGTTTTTGGTCCGTTGTTTAGGTTTATATGATCACCTACGCTGATTTGTTAAAGAAGAAAAGAGAAGAAGAAGAGAACAAAAGAACACTGCTTCCTCTTTCTGATCAAGACCTTCAGGATATAAGCGAATTGTTCGAAGTACTTAGAAAAAGAATAGATGAAGCAGCAAATGAAGAAGAAAAAAGTGATGCAAAACTTCAATTTGAAAACGCTAAAAGAGCATTTCTTGGATTAATAAAAGAAAGGGTATTTAAACTTCTTCATTATTCTATGTTGGAAATACAACCAATTCCTTTTGATAAAATGAATTCTGTAGAAAAAGAGTTCTTTAATAACTTAAATCAAAATGTCAATTTGCTTCTTCAAGAAATGAATAAAATTACAGAGAATGTAAAAAAGAAAGAAAAAGAAACAGAAAAAGAAGAAAAAAACGATAATAAGATAAAAGTAGAAATTTTAGAGGATTTAAATGAATTTAAGGGCTTTAATGCAAGCTACGGACCATATAAAAAAGGGGAAATAGTGGAATTGCCAAAAAATGTAGGGGAAATCCTTGTGAAAGCAAATAAAGCTAAATACATATGAGTTATATTTTTTCTAATAAAATAGAGGAAAGAGAGTATCAGAAAAACATTGTAGATGTAGCAAAAAATCACAATAGTTTAATAGTATTGCCAACAGGATTGGGGAAAACAATTATTGCTTTAATGGTGATTGATTGGGATCTCTCTAGATTTCCTGGATCTAAGGCTTTATTTTTAGCACCAACTAAACCTTTAATTTTACAGCACAAGAAAACATTTGACCAGTTATCATCTTTTAAAAATAGCATAAGTGATGGTGAAATTCCAAAAGAAGAAAGAGAAAAAATATACTATAGCGCAGATGTAGTTTTTGCAACTCCTCAAACAATACTTCATGATGTTCAAGGTAATATAATTGATTTATCTAAATTTTCCACTCTCGTAATAGATGAAGCGCATCATGCAGTGGGCAATTATCCTTATGTAAGCATAGCTAAAGATTTCATGGTTTATTCTTTTAACAAACATATAATTGCACTTACAGCTTCTCCTTCCTCTGACATAGATAAGGTAAGAGAGATATGTAGAAATTTGTTCATAGATAGAATAGAAGTTAGAACAGAAGATGATCCAGACGTTTCTCCTTATGTTTATAAGAAAGATATAATCAGAGTGGATGTAGAACTACCAAAGGAAGTAAAAGAGATCTTAGATATTATAAAAAGCCTTAGAGAGAAATATGTAGAATCTCTTTTAGATTTTGGTATAAACATACCTAAGAGCAAAATAAAGGGAAAAATGTTAATAGCAATAGAAAAGGACCTTGCTAATAGAGTTAAAGAAAATCCTGGATTGTTTAGAGCAATATTTGATGTTGCTAAATTAATGAAATTAGATCATCTAGAGTACATGTTATCAACTCAAACATATAAAGCTGCTGATCGTTTTATTAATGGGATTGTTCATTCTAATAAAAGAGTAGACAAAGAGCTATCAAAGGATCCAGAGTTTATTGAAATTAGAAAGAAAATAGAAGAGATTGTTTCAAGCGGAAATGAAAATCCAAAAATTAAAAAACTCCTAGACATTATTTCCGCTTATTTAGGAAAAAAGATTATTGTTTTTACTCAATATAAATACACTGTAAAATCGCTTTATGAAGAAATACTAAAGATTCCGGGCGCCAATCCTGCAATATTTGTTGGTCACGGTCGCGGAGGTATTTCAAGAAAAGAACAAGAGGAAATAATTAATAAATTTGAATCAGGAGAAGTAAACGTTTTAATTTCTACTAGTGTTAGTGAAGAAGGAATTTCAATTAAAGGTGCAGATGTTGCAATTTTTTATGAACCTGTGCCAAGTGCTATAAGATCAATTCAAAGAAAAGGTCGAGTAGGAAGATTTTACTTTGGTACTGTTTTTATTTTAGTAGCTAAGGGAACCAGGGATGAAGGATATTATTGGATTTCTAATAAAAAAGAAAAACGGATGAAATCTTTGCTAAGATATCTTGGCGAAGAATTAAGCAAAGACCGCTCACTTAAGGATTTTAATTAAATTTAAAAATAATCAGCTATAATTAAGCATATGGCCGAGATATTAAAAAAGAGCTCAGTTAAAGAACTTGTAAGAAAGGTCGATAAGGACATGAGGTGTCCTGACGAAACTGTAGAAGGACTTGAAAAAGTAGTAAAGGACTTAGTAACTAAAGCAGTAAGCAGAGCAAAGGAAAACGGGAGAAAAACACTAAGACCTTTCGATTTTTAGGAAGTTTTTATTTTAGTATTTTTATTTTTTTAAATGGGAATAAGTGCAGCCATTATTTCAGGAATAATCATAATAATAGTTGCAGTAGTCACTCTAATTAGAATAATTAAGCCTTTATTGGAAGGCTTAGTAATTATTGTTCTAGTTATCCTAGGAAGTGCATTAATATTTCATTCTTCTCCTTTGATAGGAATTCCCAATACAAATTTACAGGTTCACGTAGGTTTATCTATTTTAGGAGTTACTCCTACTCCAGATGGCAACATAGTTTTGTTATTCAATTCTTATCCTTTTGCTATAACTAAGTTTTCTGCCTATGTTAACAATCAATCTGTTGCTGTTATTAACTCTGGAGTATCCATTTCTCCAGGATTGGGAGCTTTATTGATCAATTCTACACAAAAAGGAGAAATTAAGATAGTTGGATCGATTAGTTACTATGGACTTTCTTTAGGTACTGCTCCCGCATTTTATAACTATACTTGAACTATAAGTTTTATAGTGTTCTAATATTTTAAGAGAGCGGGCATGCTGGGGAGTTGGCCCCTCCCTGTAGCGCAAATGGGCCTAGGCGCAGCTGTGCACTGCCGAGGAATAAGCTAAGCATGAGCGGTCTGAGTTCATTCAATGAACTTCAGCCCTACATTGCATTTGCTATAGAAACCCGGCCAGGCCCGGAAGGGAGCAACCGTAACTATAGCAAATGCGTTTGTAGGTAAACTGAAGCAAGAAAACACTCAGATCCAACTCATGTGATGCTTATTTCGATGCAGTGAGCCCGCTCTCATGCCAGGGTACCCAAGTGGTTACGGGGCAAGCCTGCTAAGCTTGTTGGCGTTTTCGCCTGCGTGGGTTCGAATCCCACCCCTGGCG
>CAYOMU010000032.1:0-4039 GCA_964405205.1 Candidatus Woesearchaeota archaeon | reverse complement strand
TATTAGGAATAAGCGTTATTGGTGCAATGATTTATGGCCTTCTTGTATCAATTAAAAAGCACGCTTATGTTATGCTAGTAATTCCATTAATAGGCCCAATAATAATGTTAGATGAATACAAAATTAAAGATTCTAATGTTAAAGATATTTTAGTTGGCGAGCTAATTACCTTTTCAGTTATCGCTATTATACTCATTGTTATTTCTTTATGAGGGAATTTATTATTATAGCTCATCGCGGCGCAAGTGCATATTCTCAAGAAAATTCAAAACTTGCAATAGAAAATGCCTACAAACTTGGGGCAGATGGCGTAGAAGTAGATGTACGAAAAACTAAGGATGGAAAAATTATTTGCTATCATGATAAAGACTTAAGAAAATATGAAATCAATAAATTAATTTCACAAGTTAGTTATTCAGAAATTCATAGCATTGATAAAGATATTCCTAAAATAGAGGAACTTTTTGATGTTTTTAAGTTGTTTAAGTATGTTTTCCTAGACGTAAAAGAGAAAGAAGAAGTTGAAAGTTTGCTCAATATTATTAATGGCATAAGTAATATCGTATTAGTCACTGGTTATATTGATGTATTACAGAAAATAAGAGAAATTAACTCAAGAATTCCTTTAGGTTTTTGGTTTTATAGGCCAATTAATATCGATGATATAATTAGCTTTAATATTTCGTATATAAAACCAATGTTTAAAATAGCAACTAAAGAGTTAATAAATAAATCGCATGATCTTGGAAAAAAAGTTTTAGTTTGGACTGTTGATGATCCTAAGCTAGCTAAATTATTTTATGATGAAGGAGCAGATGGCATAGTAACTGATCAGCCTGATGTAATTAAGAGTGCAATAGAAAAATATATTAATGAACAAAATAAATCCAATAATGGATGAAAATGCGCCTTGGAAACCAATTTCTCTTGCCTACGTTCCTGCGATTTTCACACAAGAGCAATTTAACAAAATTTATCAGGATTATATAAATATAACAAATGAGCTTGCCGCTGAATATACTAATTTAATGTCCAACGGTCTAGCTGATAACTTTTTACAAAAATACAACAGATATTTATTATACTCTTTGTTTTTATCTTTGCTTTCAAAAGAAAGAAAAACAGTACAAAGCAAACTAAAGGACTTTATAATTAAT
Source organism: Candidatus Woesearchaeota archaeon (assembly GCA_964405205.1). GTDB lineage: Archaea > Nanobdellota > Nanobdellia > Parvarchaeales > Parvarchaeaceae > Rehaiarchaeum. The sequence goes on along the minus strand of CAYOMU010000032.1, from coordinate 2,882 downwards.
AATCTTAATTCTCATAGCATTGCAGAGGAATATAAAAATGGGGCAAGATGGATTATCTTAATTTCTAGAAGAATGGACTTACACTGGCAAATTGTGAGAACTAAAGATCCATTAAAAGGAATGTTTTTTGCAATTCCACTTATAGCAATAGCAATTGATGATAAGTTCTGGCAACCTCAATACTCTTCGATAGAGGAGTATGAAAAGGCTATTTTGGAAGGAATTGATTGGGAAAAAGCAGAACAAAAGATCAGTGTTCTATCTACACTTGGCCCTATTTTAAGGCTTACTAGGTTCGATTAAATTCGTTGAAATTTGATAGTGCCGGGAGAGGGATTTGAACCCCCATCTCTGCGTCATGAGCGCAGCGTACTACCAATATACTATCCCGGCCTATTGTTTTTCTCTAAGTAACTTTAATTTCTTTGCGAAATAAGCGAAATGTCTAACTACAATTCTATTAGCCCTCTTTTTGTCTTTTCTTTCTTTTCTTTTCTTTGCTCTTTTTCTAGCAATTTGCTTAGCCCAAATCCTTCCCATTTTAAATTTTTTCTCTAGATTATAAATAATTTCTATTTCTTGTATCCTATTTTCCTCAAGAATTCATATCTTTCCTTTTTATCTTCTTCAGTTTCAAATCCTAAAGGTGAAAATCCATCTATCACTCCTAGAATGCCTCTGTTTCCATTGTGGTCTGCAATTATAACTTCTATAGGATTCCCAGTTGCCGCAAAAATATTTACTATTTCATCAACTTCTTTTAGTTTTTTCATTACATTGATAGGAAATCCATTTTTAAGGTATATAACAAAAGTATGACCTGCTCCAATAAGTTTAGCTGCGTTTTTTGCTTTTTCTATTAGCTCATTGTCATTTCCATCAAATCTTATTAGTCTTTTTCCAGAAGCTTCGCAGAATGCAATGCCAAATTTTATACTTGGAGAAGAAGTGATCATAGCTTCATATATATCCTCAACAGTTTTTATGAAATGAGATTGTCCAATTATAATGTTTTCTTCTTTTGGCTCAAACTTTATAACGTCAAACTTTAATTCAACCATAAACTTAATTTATTAATTAGCAATTAAATTTTTTCCTAGAACCAAAGGCTATAGTAAATATTAAAATTTATATAAAGAAGCTTATATATGAAAATTGATGTAGTTATTCTTGCAGGGGGTTTTGCAACAAGATTTAGGCCGTTATCAGATTATATTCCTAAGCCTTTGTTCCCAGTTGGTGGGGTTCCAATAATAAATTATATATTAGAAAAGGTTTTTGAGCTTTCTCCGGAGAACATAGCTATTTCTACAAACTTTAGGTATAAAAACCATTTTAGACATTGGCTTTCTACGCTAAGATCATTTTATCCCGATAGCTATTTAGACAATATAAGCATTATAGAGGAACCAACGCTATCTACTAATGAAAAGTTAGGAGCAATAGGAGGATTGCACTATGCACTAAAGGAATTTAGGCCGGACAATGATTTGCTTATTCTTTTGGGTGATAATTTATTCAGTTTTGATCTTAAAAAAATAATACGAATTGGGAAAGAGAAAAGTTCTATTGCATTAGCTTTATACGATGTTAAGGACTTAAATAAAGCAAAGAACTTCGGAGTTGTTTCTATAGATGGAAACAATAAGATAACATTTTTTGAGGAAAAACCAATGAATCCAAGGAGCACACTTATTTCTACAGGAATATACTTTATGCCAAACTCTTCAATGCAAATTATAGATGATTATATGAGCTCTGAAAGGAATAAAGATGCAATAGGAAAATTATTTGAGTACTTAGTGGATGTAACTGATGTTTATGGTTATGCTTATAAAAACGATTTTTGGTTTGATATAGGCACTCCTGAGCTATATGCTGAAGCAAATGATTTTGTAAATAAAAATGGCTTATTTAGAAGGTGGATGTGGCCATAAACTTAAAATTTTAATAATTAAAATTAATTAATGGACTCATTCGTGTTTAAAGAGCCCATTAAGGGATATAATGTTGAAATTACGTTATTACCTTTGGACAAGCTTCATGTAAGCGAAAATCAGAGAAAGCCCTCTAAAGAGCACATAGAAAGGTTAATACAATCTATTCAAAAAGTAGGATTTGTTACTGCACCAGTGTGTGTTAAAGACAACTCTGGCTATACAATTATAGATGGACAGCACAGATATTTGGCTGCAAAGGAACTAGGAATAGAGCAAATTCCATGTATAATAATTCCTCAGGAATACGCAAAGAAAATGATGGAACTTAATGTTGAGAAAACAATGAACTTCAGGGAGAAATCTTACGTTGCTTACAATGTATATCAAACCCTTTTGAAATCAAATCCAAAGATGAAGGAAAACGATGTCTTAGTAATGGATTCTATTGAATCTGCGCACTTTATAACTGCAGGAATCGCTTATTCAAACAATTCAAGACTTTATGGATCAGCATTTAATTCAATGCTTAAGAGAATAGATTTCTTCCTAGATGTAAGTCTTGAGGAAGGAATAGAAATTAGAAAGAAAAGAGCAGAGTTACTTAATAAAGCAGATGCTTTGTTAAAGCAAGCAGTTCAAGCAATAAGAGAGAAATTAGTTATTGCAGATCCATTTTTATTCCAAGAGGTAGTGAGCAATTGCAATCCTATAGGTAAGAAAAGAAAAATAGAATTAGACTACGATACTGTAATGAATCAATTTATGGAAAATGCACAAAAGCTAATTGATCATCCAGAAGAATTTAAACACACTGACGTATCTGAGGAAAGCGAATAAATTTATTACATTCTTTAGTTAATTAATGTATTGGGCCTGTAGCTTAGGGGCTGGAGCGCTCGACTGATAATCGAGAGGTCGTGGGTTCGAATCCCACCAGGCCCA
>CAYOMU010000031.1:0-4120 GCA_964405205.1 Candidatus Woesearchaeota archaeon | reverse complement strand
GGGATTTTTAGGCTTGAGTCCATTTTTTCTCTTCCAATAATTTTTGTGGGTTTTCATTTTTGCTTACTAACGATAAAACCTTAGATTTGTCTAAATAGTAATTAGCTATAATGTATCCTACATTATTAACTCCTTTTACATTATTCTTAACTATCCAATCGATAATAGCTTTCTTTTCATTTATGTCATCTTCTATCTCTTTTTGTGTAAGGCCAGTATAGTTTTGTATTTTTACATAATATTTTAATGAAGGATTAGTAGTTCTCTCTACTTTATCAGTTCTTGCGTTCCATTCAAATAAATTGTTTGCTTTAATTTCCATTTTTCCTGCAGTATAAGTTTCTACAACCTCTGCAACTTCTCTTACTCTTCTTACTCCAGTTCTTCTTTGTCTAAATGCTGTAAGAATTAAATCCATTGCGGCAAGCTCTATTTCTGGCAATTCTATCGGTGCTGAAAGTAATCTTTTGATCACTTGTTGTGCAGTATCTGCGTGGATCGTTGCATATACAGAGTGACCTGTCATAAGTGCCTCAAAAAGTGTTTCTGCTTCTTCTTTTCTTCTTACTTCTCCTACTACTAATCTATCAGGTCTCATTCTAAGCGAGTTGACTAGTAAATCAAGCATAGTGATTTCTCCTTTTCCTTCGTTGTTTGGAGGTCTAGTTAACATAGGTACCCAATGCATAAAATCTGGAAGAACTAACTCGTGCGTATCTTCTATCGTTATAATTCTTTGATTAGGTGGAATAAAAGGCAGTAAAATATTTAAAAGGCTAGTCTTACCAGAAGCAGTACCTCCAGTAACTATTATAGACATTTCATATTGAATTCCCTCCCATAGAAAAGCTAGCAAATCTTCAGATACAGTTCCATTATGAACAAAATCTACAAATGTCCATGGTTCAGGTCTGAATTTTCTAAAATCAATAGTGTTACCTTTCATAGAAATTGGATTTAGAGTTGCATTTACTCTATCCCCTGAGGGCAATTGAGCATCCATTAAAGGAGAAAGTACAGTTATTTGTCTGCCAACTAATCTTCCTATTGCTTGAGCATATGCAAATATTTTGTCATCAGAATCTATAGTTATATTAGTTTCTAACCATCCATATTTTACATGATAAACATAAATGGGCAGTTTAGGGCCATTTACAACAATTTCTTCTAGATTTGGATCAGCATCCAATACCTCTAATGGACCTATTCCAAACATTTCATGCAAAAGAGTTGCAGCCAACGCAGTTATTGCTTCTTTTGGGTTACCAGGAAGATAACTATAGAGCTTCTGAAATAGAAATTGCAGGATTTCGTTTTTAACTGCTTCATTTCCAGTTTTTGAATATTCATCTACTTTTTCTGGATATGATTTAATTAATTCTGTTCTAACTTCATTCATTATAGCAAGTAATGCTTGATCAACTTCTGGTAATGTAATGTTATATTGAAGCACAAATTTTTCAGGAGTTGAATATATTATAACTGGTGCAACTATACCATCTTTCTCAATTTGATATTGTTCAATTATTTTAGCATTTTGACTTAATTCCATAAGAATATTTCACATTATTTCAATAATAATTTTAAGTTTTGATTCCGACGGATGCTCTACCGGATTGAGCTACAGGCCCTTTTGGGCCTGACGGGATTTGAACCCGCAACCACCCGGTTAAAAGCTTCATCCGGAATCAAAACTATTTATATTTCATAAAGTTTATCTTAAAATAGATTATGGTTGAAGAAAGTGAGACATTATTTGTAGCTGCTAGAGTTGTTGGTAACAAGGAATTAAAAGTATTAGAGACATTAGATATGCTACAAGATAAGCCACAATCTATAAAAGCAGTTTTCTTTTCTCCAAAACTTAGAGGATACTTAATTATGGAAATTACTAACATGACAGAAGCTTATTACTATCTTAGGCAAAAAATAAGGTACTTTAAAGGATTCATGAAGGAAACACTGTCATTTGATGATATTAAGTCTTTGCTAGAAGAAAAACAAGAAGAAGTAGAGTTTAATGTAGGAGAGTTAGTTAAAATAACATCAGGGCCATTTAAAGGCGAAATGGCAACTATTAAGTCAATAGATAAAGATAAAAAAGAACTTAACATATCATTTATTCAATCTTCAGTACCAATTCAAATAGCTGTAAAAATGAAAGATGTAATGAAGGTGGAGGAACATGAAAACAAGTCTTAAAGCAGTTGTAGATGCAGGAAATGTTAGCTTTGGCCCTCCTTTAGGACCATTGTTAACTGGCGCAGGTCTTAAGCCAAATGAAGTTATTCCAAAAATAAACGAAGCTACAAAAGAATTTAAAGGAATGAAAGTACCTGTAGAAATTGAAGTGGATAAAGAAACAAAACAATATGAAATTAAAGTGCTTCCTCCATTTATTACAGAAGTACTCAAAAAGGCAGCAGGAATAGAAAAAGGATTTGGTGACAGAAGTCAAAGTGCATCCATATCTTTTGAGAAGATTAAAGAAATTGCTAAACAAAGGCTAAAATATTCAAATGCAAGTGATGAAAAAAAGGTAATAAATGAAATTTTAGGCACATGTGTAAGTATGGGATTACTTGTGGATGGAAAAGATCCTAGAGAATTTATTGAGAAGTAATTGTAATTTCTACAATATAATTAAAGGAATCTTCATTTCTTGCTCACTTAGCCCACCGTGAAATGTTTTAAGGTCAAAATTATCTTTTTCCTCATTGTTCATAACAAAAACTTCTTTTGACTTAGGCACTATTATCCAATCTGGCAACTCCTCTATGGAACCTTTTTCTCCTAGTAATTTATATCCTTCATTTTTATCGAATATGAAGTAATTTTTATCGCTAAAGTATTTGATTAGTTTCTTCGATTCAATTTCTCCATTTATCATTAGTGCTCTATAGTCACCAAATACTTTTTGAATATTTAATCTGAGTAGCTTGTTTATTACAGTCACTTTATCTATTTGTATGTGTCCATGATCTGCAGTTATGATTATATCAAAGCTATTTAATTTTTCTAAATTATTCATTAAAGTGTTAATAAGTAGTTTGATTGCTTCATTCTTCTTTCCATATTCATGTTGAAACTCATCAACTTCTGGAATATACAAGACACAAAAATCTATGTCTTTACAGTTGTGCAATTGCATAATAGAATCAAATATTGTATGAGTTGGAATTATATTTGATCCTTTGTACAATAATTTAGTAAATTGGCTCTCAGCTATTCCTTTTCTTATTAATGCGGCACTTTTTATTTTCTTTTTTGCCAATTTTTGAAATATGCTTTCGTAAGGAAATATTTCATTAATATCTAAGTTGTTTATTTTGCTGCCAGATGGATATGAAGAAAACCCAGGAAAGGTTAATATTGCGCCGCCCAGCGATTTTATACTTGATTTTATAAAGATTTTGTGCTCAGAAGGTAGTAATCCTAAAAATAAAGTTGATAGCGCAGTAGGGGTAGATGAAGGAAATGTACTGCTTAATTGTATTATATTTTTGAAAAAATTTTTTGCTGTATCGAATCCAAGGCCATCAATTAAAATAAGCAATAATTTACCTTTCTTTTTCTTTAACTCAAAATTAGTTTGTGTTTTTATTCCAAAATATCTTAAGATTGCATAGTGTAAAGAATATAAGCTGTTATTATATTCTGGAAAAGCAAATTTCATATAAGTTTGACTGCTTTATTAAAATAATTGCTTTTATTAGAATAAGGAGAGTTGACAGAGCGGCCATGTGCTCGTCTGCAAAGCTATGGCCGTAAACGAGTTAGGGGGGTTCGACTCCCCCACTCTCCTAAAACTTTAGATAATCCTTTAAGTTTTCTTCTTGGTTTTGATTATTTTGTTGTGTTACGTTTGTATTATTAGCATTTTGATTTGACGCTAATTGTCCTAATTGAGGTTTTTGGAATTGCTGAGCATTTGTATTATTGGCATTATTAGATGTAGATTGTTCTGATTGAGGTTTTTGGGGCTCTGTTTTGTTCTGCATTAATGCTTCAACGAATTTTATCATTTCTAATTCCTTTTCTTCTTCTTTTTCTTTTTCCTCTTCTTCTTTTTCTCTTTTAATTTTTGCAACATATCTTTTATTTTCAATTAATCCAAACA
>CAYOMU010000030.1:0-4615 GCA_964405205.1 Candidatus Woesearchaeota archaeon | reverse complement strand
AAGTTAGATAGAGAATGAATGATATAGTAGAAATAGATGAGATAAAAGAATTTTTAGAGAAAAAAGAAGAAATAAAAACAGCACAACAACTTTACTTAATTGCTAAGAAAGACTATGAAGAGAACAATTTAGCACCTGAGCTATTTGGATTGAGAGGAGTGAAAAGAAGATTGTTAAAAGTGTTACAGAATGCCGCTGAGTTGTCAAAAAAGGGACAAATCCCAATAATTTATATATTTGGTCCAGTTGGATCTGGCAAAAGCACCTTAATTTCTTACTTAGTAAATTCATTGGAAGAAACTAGTTATTACATAATTGCTGATTGTCCATTTAATGAAAGTCCTTTCAATATTCTCAGATCACCAGAAGCATCTCGCATAAATCTATATAAGCAATCAAATGAAAAGCCAAAATTGTGCAGTCATTGTAGCAATATTATTTATAGAGCTTCTGATTCGCCCGATAAGAGGCTAGTTATAAAAGAAACTAAAAGCAGAAGACACGTTAAAGCAAGTTTACTCGAAGATATATTATCTGATGATTTCTTTATAGCGGCAAACAGAGGAATATTAGAGTTGGAAATAGAAAACTATTTACCATCAGATGATAAAGAAAAACAAACGTACAATAATAAATTAATTGAAGCATTTACTTCTAGACTTATTCAAGCTTTTGATAATGATTTCTTTACTAGAAAAGCTGAATATGTGCCATTAGATATGGTTATAATAATTCATGCTCTAGATGATACTATATTAAATATAGAGTCAATAAAAGATAGAGCTATTGTTTTGGCATTAAGAAGAAACATTTCATATAGTGAAGAAAATAAATATTTAAGGAACATAAATCTTAAAGTAGAAAGTAAACACAGCGAGCTTATTTATTCGTTAATTAGCAAGGCCATAGTAACAACTAGAATTATTCCGATGTTAGAAAACTATAAAATAGACTCAATAGCAAATAAATCAAGATTAGATTCTTTAGTAGAATTAGTTAATGAGTTCGATTCTGTTGGTTTTAACGATAAAGTAAAAGGAAGCAAATTATTCTCTGCAAAAGAAAACCTTATGTTATTGCCTTTAGATTACATAAAAGTAATACAAGATTCAATAAATTGTACGACATTAGAAGAACGATTAGATAAAGGAGAAGACATTGATTATATTTTAGAGGACTGTATATCTAATAAGCTTGCCGGATCCAATACCTATGGAATTAGTGATCGTACAGTTATGAAAATTAGTTCTAGTAAAATTATTCATAGTTTTAAAGAAGCAGACAAATTAATGACTGAAATTATTGAAACAGCATTTACGTCGAATGTAAATGATAATACAGGTCAATATAATAACAAAAACGAACTGAAAAATCTATTGTTAAGTTACAAAGATGCGTTAATAAGAAGTATTTTATTACCTGAGTTAGAGTTAGACATGCTATCTTTGCTTTTAGGAGAGAGCATCAGGAATAAGATTTCTAATTATATTGAATCTTTAGCTAATGATGAAGAATCAAAAGAATTAGATAATAAAACTTGGGTTAACTTAGATTCAATAGCTTCATATGCTAAGAAACCAACAGCTCCTGAGAGTGCGCCATTTATTAATTATAGGTCACACTATTTGCCAAGAAGTATGATATACACAAGATTAGATGATAGATTATCAAACGAACCAATAGGCTTAGCAATAGTAAAGTTCGTTTATCTTATTAAAGACAGCGGAAGTTATTTCTCACTAATACCGAATTCTTTAGAAGAAAGCGTTAATGCTGTAGTTAAAGAAAAACCAGAGGAATTATTGTCTACGTGGATTGCGCATGGATTTAGTAAAGAAGATTTAATCTATGCAATAGAAAATTATAAGCCTCAATTAAGCAAAATATGGAATCAAAGAAGTTGAATAGGTTATTAGAAGAAGACTCAGGAGAAATTTTCCCAATAGAAGATGCAGTAGATGAATGGGAAAATAAAACTATCAACGATAACGAAAATATAGATCTTTATAATGTAATTACTGGAGGAGGAATTGAAATAGATGTAATAGAACCACCGTTGCCAACGTATGGAGTCGATCAAGAAGGAGAAGGAGAGGGCTCAAGAGGTAAAGGAGGTAAAGGTAGGGGAGGAAGAAGATATAGAAATAAAGAAATACTGGAGGAAATTATTGCAAAATTAAACTTAGATTTTACAAAGAAAAATTCAAAATATCTTGAGCGTGAGGAAGCACCTTGGATTTCTAAGTTTCCTTCTGGAAGCATCGATATTAAAGATAGTTACATTCAAACTCAGCTTTATAAAAAACTGCAAAAAAGAAAAGCAATTATTGATCCCACAAGAGCTTTATATGCTGATACAATTGAAGAATATGCTCCATCAAGTGCAGCGATTTTTGTAATAATCAGAGATGTTAGTGGTTCTATGTCAACTTCATCAAAAACTGCATACACAATCGCTTATATGGTTGATCTTGCTTTAAGAAAGAGATACAAAAATAGAGTGGAGCACATTTATGTGGCTCATACTGAGGATGTATGGGAAGAGTATGATGCAGATTCATTCTTTAAGTTAGCTGAATATGGAGGAACTTATTTTGCTCCTGCATATGAGTATACGTACAAGAGACTCTATCCTCTTAAGACAGCATACGATTTATATGTTATGCACATAACAGATGGAGAAAATTTTGATGAGAAGGAATTCAAAAATTCAGCGGATAAGATGATTTCTATTATTAACAGAATGTTTTATATTGAAATAGAAAATGGTTTCAACAATAACACTCCTGCTATGCAATACTTTAAAGATAAAAATAAAGTAAGAGCAATAAGAATTCCAAATTCTTCAAAAATGGGAGATATAGTTAGTGCGTTAGAAAAATTATTTTCATAATATGGAAATCGAAGTTTATAATGGAAATATTGAGGATAGCTTATTAGAAAAAATAGCAAAAGGAGTATACAATAAGATAGAAAGTTTAGGTTATAAGTTAAACAATAATTGTTTAATAAAATTACTAGATCCAGTAAATAACGCTGAGAGACTTGCAGAATATGAGATGCCTATTCCTTCTTGGTATTTGGGTCAACAGTTTGTTTTAAATCAATTTAATCAAGGCGGATTATATGAGTTTATAGATCACAGTATAAAAGGAGTAAATGTAGCTAATTATGAGTATGTAGTTAGTGATTCTGAGTTATTTAAGGGAGTAACTGCGCACGTAATTGGGCATTGGTATGTAAATGAAAATAACATAATTCTTAACAAGTTTAAGCGCGATAGAGCAAGGGATATAGAAATAATGAAAAGATATAGAAAAATTAAGTCAGAACTCATAAAACGTTACGGCGGTGAAGGAGAAAAAGCGCTTGATAATATAATTACTAAAGCATTATCTACAGCGGTTTTTGATCTTTATCCTGAGCTAACTGCCAGAGTTAAAGAACAAGAAGATTACTTTTCGCTTAAGCAAGAGTTACCAGCAAAAAGAATCTATGACATAGGAGAATTTGTTTGCAGTAATTCACCTAAATTAAATAATTGGGAAAAAGAGATATGCTCGATGACTCTAGAAGTTTATAAACCTTTGATAGTTGGATCAAGAATACAAATAATGCATGAAGGTTTCGCTACATTTCTTCAGAAAAAGCACGCAATTATGGATAACAGCGGAGAACAATTAGCATTTGTAAGTGATATAACTCATCCATACTTCGCGCAATTTCCGTATTCATTTGGTTTGCATTTATTTGAGTACATTTCTAGGAAACATGCTAACAGTAAGGAAATAATCGACACATCTATAAAATATTTGGACGATGTAGAATGGATAGCAACTTATGCTGATAACGAATTCATAAAAGAGGAGTTAACAAAGTTAAGTGAAGAAATGAATGTATCTGAACTAGCTTCCTCTTTAGATGAAACTTTAACACAATTAGGTTTAAAGAAAAAAGATGAGAAAATTTCATTAGAAGATATGTTTCGTAAATTTATCTTATTTGAGCTATTTAATAGATTGCCTCCAAGACTTTATATTCCTCCGAGATCAATTAATAACAACAGAGAATTACACTTAGTTCAAGAAATATATCCGCTTGTTTCAAAAATTGTAAATGTAAATAGTGAAAAGGAACTAATGGAATCTGATATAATAAAAGGCATCGCTCCAATATTTACACTAAATAATTCTAAGACCAAAGGATTTATCTCAATTCTTTCGGAGTTATGGGGAGGCCCAGTTTATTTACACACAATAGATGTTGATGGTAAAAAGATTACCTTAGTAGCATCACACTCAGGAGAAAAAATTAGAATAGAAAACAATTGGAACAGTTTAAGAGTTTAGTAATCTTAGCAAAGCCTCTGCTCTTTTCTTTGCTATGTCTTTTCTTCCTATTTTGTCATAAAATAGAATTTTATCAATTAGTTTTTGTGCAGCTTTATTTCTTATCTCTATTTTTAAATCTATTTTATCTCTAATACTTGCTATAATAGAGTAATCATTGTTTGTGATTGCTTTATTTATTAAGTCTTCCACTTTCATTAATGAATATTGCGCTTATAATTATTGTAGCTATTTCATTTCTAGCAGGGTTATTTTCTAAAAAAATA
>CAYOMU010000029.1:0-4771 GCA_964405205.1 Candidatus Woesearchaeota archaeon | reverse complement strand
CCTGATTTTTTAATTTCATACCAAGTTATGTGTCCCGTTTGTGCCCCAGGCTCAACAGGATCTATTTTTTGTGCATAAGTTGGAAGCAATTTGCTTACTTCTTTTATAATTGAGAATGGAGGAGCAGCTGCAGAACCTTTTATTATTCTTAATGATTTAGCTATTTCTATTCCTAAATCTATTGCCTCTTTATACGCCTTGTAGTTTACAATAAATTGTTTCATTTGAATATTTGCTTTAATTGCTTAATTATTTCCACCGGATTGTGTGATTGCCAAACATTTCTACCAATTGCAAAGCCGCTTGCTCCTGCCTTTGCAGCATTTTCTGCTCTGCTTATTATTTCATCTCCTTCTATTTTACTTCCTCCTGCAAAGAATAGTTTTGTAGTCAATGCATTTTTAACTATCCAACTAAGATTATTATCGTCCTTTGGATACTTTACTTTTACAACGTCAGCACCAAGTTCAAATCCTAGCCTAGCAGCATATGCCACTATTTCACTGGTTTCATCGTCTTTAATTGCTGCTCCTCTTGGATAACTCCACAATACTACTTTTAATCCATACTTTCTTGCCTCTTCTTGAATTTTTCCAAACTCTGCAATCATTTCCGCCTCATGTTCGCTTCCAGGATAAATTGTATAGCCTACCGCTTCCGCTCCAAGCTTAATTGCATATTCCACTGAGGTCCACTGTCTTGAAACAGGATCTCCTTGCTTAAGCCTAGTTTTAGCGTTTAACTTAAGAATCAAAGGAATTCCCAGATCCTTTGTGTAATATTTTTCAGCCGAGCCTTTAAGCATTATTATAGCATCAACCTCTCCTTTCTTAGCAATGTCGAGTATATACTCAGGGTTGTAGTTATTTTCGTTGAAATCAGTTGGCCCATGTTCTACTCCGTGATCGTATGCTAAATACACTCCTCTTAAGTTCATAATTATATATTTTCTACTTTGATATTAAGTAACTTTTCAGGATAAGAATTAACTATGCCTTCTTTTGCTCCATAATGTGAAACAACACTAGAAGCATTATAAGCTCCTAGGCTTATAGCAATTTCAATAGGTTTGTTATCTAAAATAGCATTTGCAAATCCAGAACAAAATGCGTCCCCGGCACCAACATAGTTTATTTGCTTAGTTGGATAAACTCCTGCACGGTATAGTTTATTTCCTTTTACAACTATGCTTCCTTTTGATCCGAGCGTAACAACAGAAGCCTTTGCTATTTTTCCAAGAAGTTTTGCCCCCTCTATTGGATTTTTGGCATTAGTAAAAGTTTTCGCCTCATTATCATTCATGCATATTATATCCACGTTTGATACAAGGTCTTTAAGCTGCTTGAGTCCTGCATTTATCTCAGAAGATCCTGGATTCCATACAATTATCGCGTTGTTTTTCTTTCCTATTTCTATTGCTTTTTTTGTTACGCCCAAGTCACTTTTTGGCATTGGCCCAATGTATACTAGTTTTGTTTTCCCATTAAACTTTATTGTATTTGAATTCCAGTTTTCTTCTGGGCCTCGATAAACTAATATAGACATTTCTCCTTCAGTTGTTATTATAATAGAAAATTGTGTGGTATTTGTATAGCTGAATTTATAATCTATTTGTCTTTTTTCTAGGTCATTTTTAATAAACTTACCGTTATCATCTTTACCAATTCTTGAGAATATAAGCACTTTTTTACCAAAAGATCTAAATGTAGCAGCAACATTTGTTGCACTGCCTCCAGTGTATTCTTTAATTTCATTTATCTCTATCTTTCGATCAGCAGGAATTTCTATATAATATGATTTTAACCCAACTAAATAGGATGTTTTTAAGAAAAGAAATATGTCTTTTGTTGCGCTTCCAAAGGCCACAACATCATAATCATTCATTCTCTAAGTTTTTGTCTTAATTCATCTAAGTTTTTATCAAGAGACTTTAATCTGAATTCAAGAATATCTAACTTATCTTTAAGCTCTTCTATTACTTCCTCTTTTTTCTTTTTAATAAACACATCTCCAGTTAATACATAGATGTCGTTTGTAGTTTTCTCTAATTCATCTAGCGTTCTTTTTGTTTCATCATACTCTAATTGTGTTGTTTGCCTTTGTACTGATTTTGCTTTGAATTCTTCATCGAGAGCGGCTCTTTCTTCTTCATTCATAGATTATTAATCTTCTCTATAGTAATTAAAAGTTTAATCAGCCTATTTATTATAGAATTAAAAATGTTTAAATCGTTTGCGCTTATTTCTACTATCAAATTATTTTCCTTTTTAACTTTAATTTCAAATCTACTTGTGGATTCATTTTCAATGATATTTGATAAATACTTTATTATCTCTTCGTTTTCTGGGTTTTCTATTTTTATTGTTGCATTGATTTTCATCTAGCTTTTAGAACTCTATCTTGCTCTGGTAGCTTTATAAGTACTCTTCCTCCGCAATGTGGACATCTTATAAAGTCCTTTATATCTTCCTCAGTTAATATTGCACCGCAGGAAAAACACTGATACTTTGGCATAACTTATAAAGATATATTTTCTAATTTATAAGCTTTTGATGCTACCTTAAAACCACATTTTTTACATATCCAAATACCAGAAGCAAGCCTTTTCATTGTATATCTTTTGCATCTAGGACACTTATATCGCTCGCTCTTTGTCTTTTGAATTTCATCTAATCTTCTTCTTATTTTTATTCCGTATCTAGTAGTACGCATTATAATAATACAATCTTCTATTTAAAGGAATTATGGCAACACAGTTTGATTCGTTGTAGATACAGTGCTTTTATTTGCCAAAGTTCCTAGTCCGAAAATGGGCTTTATTAAGCCTTCATGCATTAAAATTAACAGAATTACAAGTAAAATTATGGCTATAACTATTATTATTAAAATTTCAATCGCAAAAGATGTTCCTTTCATAAACTATTACCTGTTACCTAATTAAAGATTTTTACTAAATAAAAGTATAAAATATATGATAGAGATTCCTGAAAGATTTAATGCAGCAATATCTAAAGCAAACGACATTGTTCAGTTAAAATTACTAATCAATGGGCAATGGCTTGATACTAAAGATTATTTTGATTTACACTCTCCTGTAAATGGGGAGATTGTAGCAAAAATTCCTTCTGCAAGCAAGGATGATGTAGATAAGGCCATAGATTCTGGTAAAAGAGCAGAGGAATTATTGGCTAATATTCCGGCAATAGAAAGATATGAAATAATTCAGCAATTTATGCAAGAACTTAGTAATTACAAGGATTTCTTCGCAAAGATTTTGATGATAGAAGCAGGGAAAGATAAAGCAAGCGCATATGGTGAAGTAAATGCTACAATTAACAGATTACTTATTTCTGCTCAAGACTTTAGAGCACTAATTGGCGAGTACATTCCTGGGGACTTATCTAAAGATAAGATAAAGCAATTTGCGATAGTTAAAAGAGAGCCTCTAGGATTAGTAGTGGGCATTTCTCCATTTAACTATCCATTTTACACATCATATGCTAAAGTAATTCCTGCGATATTGGCTGGAGATCCAATTATTATTAAGCCGCCATCTGCAGATCCTATAGCTTTTACTCTATCAATTGAATTACTGAGAAATCTATTGCCTTCGGGAGCAATTCAAGTTTTAACAATGCCAGGAGGCCCTCTCGGTGATTATTTAGTTTCACATCCGGATGTAAAAATGATAAGCTTTACTGGAAGTACATATGTTGGCAAACACTTGGCATCGATTGCAGGAATAAAACGTATGCACTTAGAGTTAGGAGGAAAAGGAACAGCAATAGTTTTAGAGGATGCAGATTTAGAATTAGCAGCTAAGGAAATTGTCAAGGGAAGCTTGGCACTTGCAGGTCAAAGATGTGATGCAATAAGTAGAGTTTTAGTGGTAAATTCTGTTAAAGAAAGGCTTATAGAGCTTATTAAAAAAGAATTACAAAATTACAAGTTAGGTAATCCTATCGAAGATAATAATGTAAATGTTGGTCCAGTTATAAGTGAAAGCGCAGCACAGAGAATAAATTCAATGGTTAAAGATGCAGTAGAAAAAGGCGCTAAGCTATTGGCTGGAGGTGACTATAATAAAGCATATCATGATATTACTTTATTAGTTGATGTTCCTCTAAATGCTATAATTGCAAATGAAGAAACATTTGGTCCAGTTATAACAGTGATTTCTGTTAAAGATATGGAAGAAGCAATTAAGGTTGCAAATTCTTCTAACTACGGATTAGATTCTTCAGTCTTTTCCACTAATTTTGAAAAAGCATATGAAGTAATGAGAAGGGTGCACGTAGGCAACATATCGTTAAATATGGCGCCTTCTCATGGCACAGCAATATTTCCTTTTGGAGGAATCAACGATTCAGGAATTGGAAAAGAAGGAGTGGCAAGCAGTATAAAAGAAATGACTTATGAGAAAACAATGATATTTAACCTAAGAAACGCGTCAGTTTTAAGTTAAGCAATATAATTTCATAGCATTCATATATTATTATGACTGATTACTATCTTTCAGACGTAAACGATCAATTTAATCCACCTATAGGTTTTTCTGTTGACTCTAATAAACAAATAGAAAGCTTTGAGCAAGTTCTTAATCTAGGTAGCAAATTGGCAGAAATTTCTTTAGATGCAATTTATGGTAATAGATCTCCGCAAGCCACTACCGCAGAGAACGCAGGGAAAACCCAAATAATTCAAATGGGTGAAGAAGCAAAAGTAACAGGAACTACGCTTACAGTTCATGGTCCATGGAATTTAGATCTTC
>CAYOMU010000028.1:0-4991 GCA_964405205.1 Candidatus Woesearchaeota archaeon | reverse complement strand
CCTTAGTTTTTAGTAAGAATTTATCTTTAACAATTCTTGGAGAATAGCTGCTGGTGTATTCAATTATAAATACATAGTTTGTTGGAGTTCTTTCTTCTAAGTACACTTTATAGCTCTTTATTTCATCAATTTCTTTTGCTATTTTTTCCAGTTCTTCTTTTATTATTTCAGGATCTTTTTTAAGTGGAAATTCTATTCTTATTCTGCTCTTTCTATATCTCACTAAAGTTGTTGATTCCTTCTCTAAGATTATGGCTGCTTGAATCATTGCGCTGTTTGGAACTCTTAGCTCAAGATTGTCTTCAGTAACAATCGTTGTATACATAAGCGAAATATCTTTTACTACTCCTGTAAATCCATTAACTAATTCATCACTAGAATAAAACTTTGGGGAATAAGAAACAAAAGTTTTTCCAAAAAGCCAAGTAGCAAATGTTATTTTATCTCCTGGCTTAAAAGGCTTTGAAAATACAAGCATTAACCCTGCAAATACATTAGAAAGCGTTGTTTGTGCCGCTAGGCCAAGAACTATACCAGCAAAACCTCCAGTAGTTAAAGCAACAGTAAATCCACCATAAAAAGAGATAAAGACAAGAAAAACTAATGTATATCCAAAAATTTGCACAATGAAACTTATAGATGATGCAGCATTAAGATCCCACTTGCTTAAACTTCTTTTTATATAATCTGCTAAAAATTTTACTACGATTATTCCAATAATTACTCCGGCAGTATCATAAAGCGTTTTCTCAATGCTTAACTTAATTATTCCTAAAATATCAATAACTATTAAAAAGAAAATTATTATAGCTATTGTTACAATTCCAATTGTGGAATTAGAAATTACTTTTTTCCTCAATTTCATTAAATAATTTAACAGCTAAAGATAAATTTTCTCTCTTTTTTATTATCTAGTCTTACAAATCCAAATCTCTCAAATTGAACAATATCTCCTTCATTTAATTCATCAATGTTACTTTCTGCATATCCATGGATTTCCTCCAAAGAATTTTCATTTACATTACCATTTTCATCTAAAAGTTCATTTACTTTAATAACTGTTGCTTCTTTATAGTCAGAAACCCATTGCACTATTTTTTCATTGCCTAGTCTTTCCTTAGATATTATTTCTGCTTTTCCATCTTTTATTTTTACGCTCACAAAATCTTTCAGTCTAATTATCTTATCGTTTTCTAAGTCATCTTTATTAATATAAACGATGCCATTTACCTTAATTTTTCTTTTGCCCATGTCATTTGTAGGATGGTAAGGAATTTCTATCTCACCGTTGTAATCTATCTTAATTCCTATAGGATTAGGAACAAAAAACATTCTTTTTGCAACAGGATCTAATACTTTTCTGTTTAAACTTAATAACATTGTCCAGTCAAATTCGTGCGAAGCTTCTGAGTATCCTGCTCTTATCACAAATTCTTTTATTGCTTCTGGCATAATTCCTCTTCTTTCTATTGCGCTCATTGTAGGTAATCTTATATCGTCCCATCCAGAAATTTTTCCGCTTTCTATTAACGCCCTAATTTTTCGCTTAGAAAATGGTGTTCCCTTAAAATTATATCTTGCGTATTGAATTATTGTTGGTTTTGGTAGATTTAATTGTTTTCTAATTAAATCTTGTGCAGAGACTTTAAATTCATTGCTTCTTAATATGTGAGTAACTCCACAAACATAATCTTCTACTGCATTTTCAAAGTCATATAAAGGCCAAAGCTTATATGGCCTATAATTTGTGAACTTAATTCTAAATATAGTTGGATCTCTTAGCGAATAATCTTTACTTTTCATGTCCCCTTTTATTCTCACTATTGCTTTTCCTGGCTCTATTTCCCCATTTTTGGCTTTATTCCAAAGATCAAGATTTTCTTCTACACTTCTGTTTCTGCAGGAGCACTCTATTCCTTTAAGTCGATTTTCTTTTATTTCCTCCGGTTTACAAGTGCACACATAAGCTTTTCCTTCTTTAATCAATTTTTCTCCATAGGAATAAAGCAAAGACATATCGTCGCTAACTAGTTTTTCCTTATCCCATTTTATTCCAAGCCAGGAAATATACTTCTTAAAATATTGTATAAATTTCTCATTAGCTTTTTCAGGATTTGTGTCTTCAAATCTAAGCCAAAGCGTTCCTTTGTATTTTTCTTTATAAAGATAATTTATCATAAAGGATATTGCGTGCCCAAGGTGCATGTATCCTGAAGGTTCAGGAGGAATTCTTAATACTACTTTATCTTTTACATTTGGCAATGGCTTTAATTCATGGTATTCTTCTTTCTTTTCTTCTTCAATTCCTAAAATTTTAGCTTCTTCTTCTAGCTTATCCTTTGAGTAACTATTTATTTCATTTACTATTGAAGTAATTAGTGGAATGTATTCCTTAATGTTCTTTGCGTTGTTTGGATCTAGACCAATTATCTTGTTAATAACAAATTTTAAGTCTGTTTTTCCGTATTTTAATGCATTTTGTACAATTATTTTTCTTATAGATTTTTCATCAATCATTGTATTTCTACTTTCATTCCTATTGCTTGGCCAGGAATTCCTCTTTCAAACAGAGCAACAACTTTGCCTTTGTTTCCATGAACTCTTGTTATTTTTCCTTTTATTTCAGACTTAGAAAACTTAATAGAAACCTCTTTTCCTAACAATTGTTTCGCTTTTTCTCTCGAATCTATATTTTCTACTTCTATAATAGCTTGCCTTTTATACACTGTGTGTCTGCCTCGTCTATATGAGAGTATTTTCCCTACCATTAATAATCGTTATACGTTAATTATTTATATACTCTTACTGTTTCTGTTGATAATTACTTTGCTCGTTTTCCGGCTTCTTTTCTACTATAGTTGGAGGAGGTAATCCTGCTTTTTTCCTTAACTCGGAAATTATATTAGTTAGCTTTTGTACAAACTCTAATGCTAACTTAAAGTGTTCATCATATTCTTTTCCAGTAATAGCTGCAATTTCCTGATGTTCAATTTTTTTCCACCAGTTAATTACTTCTTCAGCATTTCTAACATCTTCCGGAGCAAGTAGTTTTTCTTTTGTTACTGCTACCTCATATAATGCCTTTGGAATTTCTTTAGGAGTAGGGGGCATGTAGCCTAGTTCCATAAGCAGTGCTTGAGCAATATCTACTACGCTTAAAAATAAATCATTTGCTAGCTTATCTCTTAAGGTACTTTGAGCCCAAGTAAGCATAAATTCTGCATTACTAACTAAGGAATCTATTGACTGAAGATTTGGTACTATTTGTCCTGCCTTATATAATGTTTGCAATGGATAGAAGAAACCAGTGTCGTAAATTGCAATACCATCTCTAAGTAAAGTAAGTATTACAGGATCTGGCTTAATTATTCCTTGCCAAATATCTAATAAAGTATAGCCCTGAGGATGTATAAGATCTGAATAAGCAGAAGCCATTTCAACTAATTTTCCAAATAGCTTATCCCTTAGCTCTGCTAAAGACATGTTTGTAACATCGCTAGGATCTACTATGAATGCTATGTCAATGTCAGATCTTGGGCCATAATCTTCCTTTCTTTTTGCGCTTCCAAATAAAACAACTGATTTAATGTATTTTTTGAATAATGCTAATACTCTAAGAACATATGCTCTTACTGTTGTGGCTTTTTGCGCTGGCAATAATTGATCTAGAGCATTCATTGAAATTCCTGCTAATTGACCAGGAGGTTCTTGAGGGCCTTCTTCGCTTCCAGTTAATGACTTCATGTAGTCTACGCTTTCATTTAATGCGTCCACTTTCGAAGAAAGCACTTCTATTGCTGATAGAAGTTTGCTTAATACATCTTGGTTTGCATTTTGTGGGTTATCCATAAGTATTGTGATAGTACTTATTAAAATAATGTTCTTTTTATTTATGGAGAAAATAGATCTAGATAAATTATCACTTTCTCAGCTTTCTAACCTAATAAATTTACTTAAGTTTAAAGCAAGCACGCTTAAATATAAGCAACCTATTGATCCAGACATTTCATTAAGTCCTGTGCAAGAATTTGCTTTAAAATTTGATCTTTCCTCATTAAATGACATTTCAAGGCTTTTAGATTCAATTGCAACTCCTTTAATTCAAATGAAGTATAAAGAATATAAATTTTCTGAAAAAATTGAGCCCTCTGCATTGTCCACATATTTAAACATACTTCTTACAAGGCAAACACAATTAGAAGATAGGATTTCTGCATTAATTAGAAACATATATGATCTTACATTAATAATCGAAAGAATTTTCTACGAAACAAGAGTGTTAAAAGAAAGAGTTTCACTTTTTGATCAAGCTAAAAAGCCTGGAGCAGAAGGAGAAGCAGCAGAAAAAGCCTTAAAGCAAACTTGGCTAGATAGCGTTGATGCAAGAAAAGGTGAGGCAAGTTTAATTCATCTATCCAGGGTGTATGGCAGAATATACACTGATGTATTCTTTTCAATGAAGAAACCAGAGGACTTTGATAAAGTAGTTAGTAAGCCTCAGGGAAGTATTTCAAAAGACATGCAGGAATTTAATAATAGAGTAAGGACTTTAGTTATTGGAAGACTTCAAGAATACTTGAATTGGAAAGAATTTACTGAAAAAGAATTGAGGACTAGGCTAGAATTGGACATCAATCGATTAAAGACAGAGTATGAAGCATATAAATTGTATGTAGCTGAGCTAGCTCAATACTTAAACATTAAAAGCAGAATACAAGTAACTACTGCCTCCTCTCCTAAAGAGTTTACTTCAGGAGTAGGCGGAATATCGTTCATGGATACAGTTAAACTAAGTTTAGATTTAATGTACTATAATGAAGCACTTTATAGAAACTTCAAAGTTGCTTTCTTTTCTCCAAAAGAAAACAAAAAGATGAAAAAAGTTTTATCTGTAACACCAAATGTAAAGGTATTAACTCAAAGACCAGGAGAAAGTCAAACTGCATATCAGATAAGATTGCTTAAAAAACTAGGTCCAAAAATAATTTCTG
>CAYOMU010000027.1:0-4992 GCA_964405205.1 Candidatus Woesearchaeota archaeon | reverse complement strand
GCTAAAACATAAGCATATGTATAATATTTATCCCAAGGATAATTTGCATAAGCTAATGCATATGTGCTTATATTATGAGCTTTCAAATAGTTAGTTCTAGATATTATTTGGCTTGTATTATTTATTATTGCTATTTTATTAGAATTATTTACTAAAGTGCCATAGTCCTCGTATAAAACAAAATTGATGGCATTAGAAATATTAGGTAAAATTGAAAAGCCCCTGTTAATTCCTATGATTAGCTTAGGAAAATCTGATCTAATTTCCTTAATAAAATTGATAGCTCCTAATTTTGTGCTTGGATATAACTCTACATCATCTATGTCATCAAGCATAATTCCTTGAAATCCTTGATTAATAGCATAATTAATTTCACAAAGGACATAATTTTGCCATTGAGGACTTGAAACATTTACTATAGTTTGATTCCATTGAGAATCATAGCCTATAGCAATTTTAGATACATTAATTGTACAATTGCCTAGTGAAGAATTATCATACTCGCCAAGATCAATGTATGCAATCTTAGTTGCGTTTATCTTTGAAAGTAAAGTAGAATTAAAAGCATTAGGCTCGAGTATTACTAATTTATAATTATTTAAAAAGCTTATTACGCTTGAATTTATATTATAACCATAATAAACTGCGAAAACAGATTTAAAGTGTGAACGTGAACTTGTTTTATTTAGCAAAAATAGCAATAAAATTAATATAATAACTAAAGAAATGCTCAGAGCTATGTGTTTTCCAATTTTAGTCATTTTAAAATTCAAATACTGAAGGATAAATCTTTGCTAAAACTAATTTACCTATCTCAGCTATACCAAGGCCTGCTACGGAAATACCTATTACATAAATAATGTATATCAATGGTAACGGTGACATTAAGATACCATAATAAGCAAATAATCCTGCCGCTAGGATTCCTGCAGCTATTGCAATTGCTAAGTCTCTACTAGGAGCTGATCTAATAAATAATCTACGCTCTCTTATAGAAAACAGAACAAAACGATCTGCATAGCTAAGTGCGATAAATGAAAGTGTTTGTATCTCACCTAATGCAAGTTTATTATGTATTCCTATGTAAAATGAGACAAATTCTATGAAAAATAGAACTCCAGCATACATTAAAGAAAGATAGATAATGTGTTTTCTATTCCATGCAGAAACTGATTTTGAAAAACCTTCCTCATCAGTAGCTATAGTAATAGTTGCTATATCATTTATAAATATGAGCAAGATTAATTGTAAAGGAGTAACTGAAAGCGCTCTCAAAAGAATAAAAGTAACAAGCACATATATAAGTATTCCTGTTGATCTAGCAACTTTAAAAACAGAGTAAGATATTAAACGATTGAATATCTTTCTACTTTCTTCTATAAGATCTACTATTGTTCTTAATCCATTCTTAAGTAAAACAACTGCAGCAGCAGATCTAGCGACATCTGTTGCATTTTCTACTGCAATTCCAACGCTTGCCTCTTTAATTGCTGCAGCATCATTTACTCCATCGCCTGTCATGCCTACTGAGTAGCCATGATCCTCTAAAGTTTTTACAATTGTGTACTTATCCGAAGGTAAAACCTCAGCAAAGCCATCGGCATTAACTATTTTATCAAAATTATCGCCTTCTCTTATATCTCTAGCATCTACAATGTTTTCTCCTATACCAACTTGTTTAGAAATGGATTTTGCTACTAGCATGTTATCGCCAGTGATCATCTTATACTTCACATTTAAGTCCTTAAGTTCAGCCAATACTTTGCTACTTTCTGGTCTAGGAGGATCGTACAAAGCAATTAATCCTAAAATATTTGTATTTTTCATTACTGCAATTATTCTAAATCCTTGAGAAGAATATGCCTCAATTTGCTTTCTTAGTTTTTCTTTTATTGCTTTGCTATCTTTACTCATTTCCAGTAAAACTGATGTAGCTCCTTTTATGTAAGAAATTTTCTTTCCCTTTATACTAATTATTCCTTGAGAGTATTTCTTTCTTGGATCAAAAGGTACAAACTTTATCAGCTGATGAGGAGATATTTTTATACCTTTTATTTTAACATAGTTTATTATTGCGAGATCAATTGGATCCTGATCTTCTTCTCTAGATGCAAAAAATGCACCCTCAAGAACATCTTCTTCTTTACAATTTACAGGAAACACATCCTTAATTGTCATTCTATTTTCAGTAAGAGTGCCAGTTTTATCGAAACAAAGTACTTGCATGCTTGCAGCTTCCTCCACTGCTGGGAGAGAAGTAACTACTGCGCCTTTTTTGCTTATATCTCTTGCACCAATAGCCATTGCAACTGTAAATGCTGCTGGCAATGCCACAGGAACTGATGCAGCTAACAAAGCTAAAGCCAGAAGAACTGCATCAGTATAATCTATCTTAAATGCAAATATGCCAAGAATTAAAGAAACTATAATAATTGCTGCGCCAAGTATAATTAAGTATTTAACTAAATCCATTATAGCTTCATAGAACTTTAGTTTTGGCTTAGCTTCTTTAATCAACGTAGCTACTTTACCATAGTAAGTATTTTCTCCAGTTGCAGTAACTATACATGTTGCTTCTCCTTCTTTTATAATTGAAGCCGCATAAACTACATCGCCTTCTTTTTTATCTACTGGCATTGACTCTCCCGTGAGAGCAGATTGATCCACACTCATTCCATCACTAGAAATAACTTTTAAATCAGCAGGAGAAATATCACCTGCTCTGACTCTAACTATATCCCCTGGCACTAAGTATTTTGCATCAATTTCTTTCCAAATTCCATCTCTAAGAACTCTTGCTCTTACATGTACTTTTTCTTTAAGCATTTCTATTGTTCTGTCTGCTCTGTACTCATCAATAAAAGCAACTACCGCATTAAACAATAAAAGTGATAATGTGATTGCAAAATCTAGAATTCTTCCAAAAACAAGCTCAATTGCAATCATTGCTTCAAGAACGAAAGGAATTGCTCCATAGAATTTTGACAAGAAAAGTAACGCAGGATTTATTTTCTTTTGTTTTATCTCATTAATGCCATAACGCTGCAGTCTTCTTTCTGCTTCAATTGAAGATAATCCTGAAATAGAAGAATTCAGCGAAGTCAACTCTTTAACTTCTTTCATTTATTAAAATACTTCTTCACCTTTTATTTTTATTTCAATAATAAAGAAAATATCATAACAATATGAGGTTGCCCTTAATATCTAGAACTTTAAGAAGCTTTGCAACTGGTGTTTTTTCTGCTTACTTAGCATATGTTTTATTTAAAAACAATCTGCTTCTTAGCAGTATAATTATATCTTTATCGATGCTTTTCTCTGCATTTCTTTCTTTTTATTCGTGGAAGATTGCAAATAAACTAGGAATTAAAAATGCATTAATTGTTTTTAACTTAATCTCTTCCGTTTCAGCTTTTCTTATCTTAAATAACATTTATATGGCAGTTATATTTTTGCTATTAGGATTAAATGGCACTGACATAGGCCCACAGTTTTCTCTTGAGTCTACTGTGCTCTCAAGCTATGGAAACAACGCTAAAAATTTTGCTGATTATACGTTGCTAAGTTCTTTAGGTATAATAATAGGAAACTATGCTTCCTCCTTCTTTTTAATTAGAATAATTGCACTTCTATGCCTTATTGCAAACTTTGCAATGTTCTCCAAATTCAAGAATGAAAAAATAAAGGAAATGTCAAAAATAAAGGTGAAAGAAATAAGAAAATTAAGTGGACTTTTTGCGATTGATGCTTTTGGCGGAGGCTTTATAGCTCAAACTTTGTTAGCAGGATTATTTGTTTATCACTTTCATATATCACTTAGTGAAGTAGGATTACTTTTATCAGTTGCAAACATAGCAACCTTAGCTTCTTATCATCTTTCATATTTAATTTCAAAGAAGATTAAAATTGTTAGGACAATGGTATTTACTCATTTAGCTTCAAATGTTTTACTTATAGTTGTTGGCTTTGCCCCTATTTACATTATTGCAGCTTCACTTTACATTGCAAGAAATTTGCTCGCTGAAATGGATGTACCTTTAAGATCTGTGCTTACTTTTAAAATGGTAAATAAAAAAGAAAGAGCACAAGCATCATCTTACACTTCCGGAATAAGAATGTTTTCTCAATCAGCTTCCCCTTGGCTTTCAGGGATTATAGGAAGCTTTGGTTTCCTTTATCCTTTGCTTCTTGGTGGATTAATAAAATCTACTTATGATTTAATGCTATATAAGTTGTACAGAAATAAGGCTTAATGTTTGTCATAAACTAAGTACATATATAAGTATAATGCTGTCATCAAAACTCCAATTCCTACCATTAATGGCAGAATAAAGTAATTAAAGGAATAGATTAATGCGCTATTATATATAACAATTCCTATAAGTGAAAAAGAAACAAACTTAGCAAAGTTCATTTCTGATAGACCTGCAGGTATACTTATCAATGCTCTAACTGCAGGAATAAATCTTGCAAAAAGAACTGATGCAGGATGAGAGTTTAGAAATTTCTCTGCTTTTTGTAAGTGATGCTCTAATTTCAAATGTTTAGCTTTAGAATAAATGTATTCTTTTCCTAAGAACTTAGCAATATAATAATCTAAAATTGCTCCAAATATTGAACCAACGATTGAAATAAGCAATGCAATATTAACGTCAAATAACTTTTCTCTGGCTAGCAAACCAACTACTGGCAATATAACCTCACTAGGCAATGGAAAAGAGGCTGACTCTAAAAACATAAGTACAAAGATACCAAGGTAACCATAATGAAAAATTATTGAAGTAAAAAAGTCCATAATTTATAGAAGATTCTTCATTCTTAATTATTATTTATAAACTTTTTCTATACAACAGACTTTGCAATTTAAATCTTCTCATTTTAAGCCTTATTCAGCTATGCCTAGTTGATTTTAAAGTTTTGATTTAAACTAATTCTTATTGTATTTTTAAATCTTTAAAAATTCAAAAAAAAGCAATTATATATGATCTATAC
>CAYOMU010000026.1:0-5308 GCA_964405205.1 Candidatus Woesearchaeota archaeon | reverse complement strand
TTTTTATATAAGTTCTTACCATTTTAATTTCTATGAAATGTGTAGTCTCCGATTTTGATGATACTTTGTATTTCACAGAAGAGGCAATTAAAAATGCAGCTAAAGAGCTTTACTCTTTGATTAAAGATAATGCTGAAGAAAATGTTTTAAGCGACTTAGAGAAAATTATAGAGACTGGAAAAGTATCAAAAGGATTTGATAAAAAATATAAGCACAATCTTTATCTTACAGCATTTGATAAATACGCAAATTATTTGAAGCTTAATACTACAGCAGTAAAATTCATAAGAAGCATTATGGATCAAGAGCAAGCACATCTTATTATTTTAAGTGCAAGAGGCGAAGAACTAAGGAAGCAAACAGAAAAAGCCTTAGAGGGGATTTTACCCTACTATAAGATTATTCTTCCTCAAGACCATTCCATTAAGGATGAGGAATGGAAAACTAGCATGATGAATGATATATGCAGGGAATACGATTATATTTATTTTCTTGAAGACAAGGAGGAGAATATAAATTATATAATACAAAACATAAGAGGATGCAGAGGTGAGTTTTACTTAGTAAATCATTCAGAAATTAAAACAGTTAGAGTTCTCGATTAATCCTTTCCATAAACTTCTTTGTGAGTGCCTATGCCCAAAATAGTTACCTTTCCGTCTTTAACATAATAACTAATTCTTAAACTATTGTTGATTCTTGTACTAAAAACGGGATTATTGTGTATTGAGCCAATTTTTTCATATGAGAATTTGTATGGATTTAGTCTAAGATCATTAATTACTTCTTCTAATCTTTTTTGATAAGGTCTTAATCCAAGATATTTTTGAAATTCTTTTTTAATCTTATTGTTTTCAAACGTTATTCCATATTTGCTGTTGACTTCTTGGGTCATATTGTAAAAATGATAAAATTTATTAATAAGATTTATACTAAGATAAAATGGCTAAATTAAGACCTGCTAGATGCATTAGAGAGCCTAAGCTGCCTTATACTAGGATCTCTAGATATAAGAGAAAGTCTTATGTAAAAACGTCTTTAGGTACAAAAGTAGTACAATTTGTTTCTGGCAACATTAATAAAAAATTTGATGCTTATGTAAGAGTTTTAGCTTCAAAAACAATGGTAATAAGAGATAACGCTTTAGAAGCTGCCAGAGTTGCAGCTAACAAGTACCTTTCTGAGCAGTTAACTGATCAAGGATTTAGGTTACAGGTTGTTGCTTATCCTCATTACTTTATTAGGGAGCACAAGCTAGCTGCAATTGCACAGGCAGATCGTTATACTAGGGGAATGTCTTTGGCCTTTGGTAAAGTCACAGGCAGAGGAGTGCATTTAAAAGTTGGAACAGAAATATTTAGGATTGAGGTAGATAAAAATAACTTAGAGCACGCAATGAAAGCTGCAGAGTTAATAGAAGGAAAGCTAGGATTTAAAATGCTTAAGCTTCCGGATATTAAAGAATAATTAGGAAAAAGAATATATACTTTAATGATTTATGCACTAATTAACATTACTGTATTTACTTTAGCTGTTGCCTCTCAGATTAATTACTCAGTAACTTACAATATTCTTTTTCTTTCTAACATATCTTCTCCAGTAATAATCCCAGTTTATGGTCAAGTCTTATATGTTTCTGCAGGGAAATTAGAAACATTGTACTCTCAGCCGGCAGTAGTGGTGAACTCTTCAATTAATAGGTTAATAATTAAAACTGACTACTCCTCTCCAATTTTAGATAATGTAACTAATATTCAATTTCTATTCACGCCTTCGCTTTTTTACAAACAATTAGATATTAAACTTTACGCTCCTCCTGGATGGGGCATAGTTAATAATTCATTTTCATTAATTGGTTCTAGATATATCTTTACTAATAATAGAATAGGTGTAGAATGGAAATTTTTAAATCAAACTCCATTTTCAATTTATTCTGGATTAGAATCGCTTAGTTTTTCCTTCAGCGCATATCCTCTATATAAATCAACGGTTCAGTTTTACTTTGTTTATTTAGCAGCAATATTTGCAGGAATAATTGCTGTTGTTTATGCAATATTTGCAATTTCTGCTAAGTTTTCTAGTAAGAAATCGTTGAAGAAAGGAGAGAAAAGAGTTCCATTAAAGTTAATACTTTCAGACGATGAGAAGAAAGTATTTTCAATGTTAAAGAAAGGAGAATACATTTGGCAAGATGAACTAAGAGAAAGAACTGGCTTTTCAAAAATTAAACTCAGCAAAATAATTTCAAAGTTAGAAAGTCTTGATGTGATTAAAGTGCAGAGAATAGGAAAGTACAATAAAATAAAAAGAAAATGAATAATAAAAGAAAAGGATACAGAGTTGAAAGAAAGATAAGAAAAATATTAGAAAGCAAAGGCTGGCTAGTTGTTAGAGCTGGTGGTAGCCTTGGAGATTTTGATTTAGTTGCGTTTAATCATGGTAAAGCTATTTTTATTCAAGTTAAATCTACAAAAAAAGATAAACTATACTATCATGGTTATATGAAAGATAAACTTATGGGTATACCTTTTTTTGTATTCGTAGATTTTAACAGAAAAGGAATTTATGTATTTAAGCCAAAAAAAGTTTTGCATAATGGCATACGTTTAGAAGACTTTTTGAATAGTTTCCATTAGTTTCTTTGTTTGTTTTAAATTAGCTCTAAAGTAAAGATATTTAAGAGCCGCTAGCTATTTTTTATTTTTTTATTTTTATAATCTTGCTAAAAGTTCTATAGCAATTAAGATTATTGCAAGAATTATAATTGTTTTTGGCGAAATAATTCTCCTGCTTTTATATTCTGAGTAGTATTGCATTAATCCTCCACCAAGTGGAATCTGCCCTCTCATAATTTTATTGTTTGTACTTATTAATATGTAATACTGCTCCTAAGTCAGGAACTAGTTTACTGCTTCCTTTTTCTGCAGCGTATCCCAGAGCAATAATTCCTTCTATTTTATAATCATCTGGAATTGAAAGCAAGGTTTTAACTTCCTGTATTCCTAATTGCGGAAACACGATTGCAGAGCTCATTCCTTTTTCTTCTGCAGCAATTACTAATGTATACATAGTAAAGTGTGCATCTATTGCCGAGAATTTTTCGCCATCATCTCCAAATTCAGCTTTTGCCGCTTGCTGATTAGATATAATAACAATAATATAAGGCGCAGAATTTATAAAAGGGGTTGCAATCAAACTCGATATCTTATCCTTTGTATCTTGTTCATTAATTATGATAAATTCAATTTCTTGGCTAGCAGACAGTCTTGGACTTAATATTGCACTCTCAAGTACATATTTCATGTCTTTATCTCCTGGCGTTTTGTTTAGAAATTTATAAGTTGTAATCCTTTTTTCTAGTATATCTTTAATCATAATAATTTTCTTATTTTAGTAGTATTTATCTACAATTTCCCCGTAAATTTTTGCTTTTCCACCAGTGGGCTCAGCTAATAGTTCTCCGCAGTTTAAACACTTTATTTTATTTGATGCTCTATCAAAAATAACTTGTTCATGTCCACATTTTTTACATCTTACCTTTACAAATTTGCTTTCTAATGATCTAAATATTATCTCTTCCATATTACTTTGCTACAATTTCAACTTTTCTTGCTTTTTTACCTCTCGATTGCGGCACCGCTTTTTTGCAAACAGTGCATCTATAAATAATGTTATATCTTTTTACATTCTTCACTTTTCTTTTTGCATGTTCAAACATTGGATAAGGAGTACTTCCATATCCATGCTCGATGTTCCAAAGCTTTCTCCTACTTCCTTTTGTTAATCTTCCTCTTTTTCCGGGTTTAACTAGTATTACTTCTTGAATCGTATGCTTATTGCAATATGGGCAATATCTTCTTACTTTATTTGGAAGTTTCATAATATCTAAACATTATTAAGATTATGAAATTTAAACCTTTAAAGAATATAAAGCCATCCATGGATATACTTTTTGTAGGAATAAACCCTCATCCTGGGTCTTATAAAAGAGGAGTGCCGTTTTCAAACAATAAGTCATTTTGGTATCTTCTATCTGCTTCTGGGTTAATTCCAGAAGAAAAACATAAGCTCTCCAACGATAGCTTTCTCAAGGAGTTATTTAAACGCATTGGCGATTATGGAATATCTTTTATTAATATAATAGACCGACCAACAGTTTCAACAAATGAAATTAAAAAAGGAGAAGAGGTAAAAGGAACTAAAAGATTGTTAAGAATAATAAGAAAATATAGGCCAAAAATTGTGGTCTTTGTTGGAAAAATAACATATAAAGTATTTTCACACAAAGATTGTGACTTCGGATGGCAGCCTTCAATATATAATTCCAGAGTTTATGTTATGCATTTTCCAATAAGAGGCCCAAAGTTTGAAAGAATAAAGGACTTAGAGGAAATAAAGAGAGCTTTAAATACTTTAAAACAAAAATAAAACTATGATAGTTGGTTATATTATAACAAAGATACAAGCTAATAGAGAATTATCGGACATTAAAGGGGCAACAACAATTACTCAAAAGCCAGAGATCACAGGGGTGGAGAAGCAAAATAACCTACTTTCTTTCTCTTTTAGATTTACAGCAGAATACAACGCAGAAAACAAGAACTATGCAACAATAGTTATTGAAAGTAAAATACTTTATGCTGGGGACGAATTAGATAAAATACTAGATGAATGGTCTCACAACAACTTAAGAAAAGAAGTTGGTGCTGAAATTCTTGAATTTGGCTCCAATATAAGCTTAATGGAAATTATTGGCATATCTAAATCAATGCAGTTGCCATTAATTCAGTTAGTTAGAGTAGAAAAGTAAAATTTTTTTATAGTTTGTTTTTAAATATATTTGCTCTTCTGTAAGTATGCAGACAACGTTAGATCGATATCTAACAAATTCGGAAAATAATAAATTTCTCAATATTAAGAACTCGCCTTCTTTATCAAACTCAGAAAAGCAGGAGAAATCTAACGAGAATAACAAAATAAAAGAGCAAAACAATAGGCAACAATATCTAGAAGAAGTGCTGAATGGAGCAGATTTTGTTGTAGTTTTTATATCAGATATTCTTGCAGGAAGCAGATTATCTCCAGATATAAATATAATGAGAAATCTTGGCAAATTAATTAATGACATTAAACCAAGCAGAATTATAATGTCTGGCATTCTTCCATACGTTCCAAGTGGAAACTATCCTACAGATAGGCAATACATTGATCTATTCGAGAGGAATCTTAAACGTGTATTTCCAGATGATACCTATAAAGAGGTATACTCTCAGATTAAGAGAAATAATGTACTTGGTTTGCCAGATGC
>CAYOMU010000025.1:0-5346 GCA_964405205.1 Candidatus Woesearchaeota archaeon | reverse complement strand
TAAATCCATGTATGTCTTTGGTTTCTTTTATGTTCTCTATAATTTTGTCTAAATTTGTCTCCTGATTTTTAATTATTCTTGATAAAAGAAAACTAGTTAGATAAAAAAGATCAGACATTTTAACGTACATATTATTTGCAATGTATTCCTTCGCTTCTTTTATCTCCTCTTGGTTTACTTCTTTACTTAATTCTTCTTCAATTAGTTCTTTAACTTTATTTGCATCTTTTTCTTGGCAACCGGCCAATATAAGAATATAATCCCCAGAGAGCAAGTTAAAATACTTTGATTGTGCGTAGTAAGCTAAGCCTCTTTTCAATCTAATCTCTTTCTCCAATCTTCCGCCCAGTGGAATTCCTCCAATGATTGCGTTATAAATTGAATTTGAGTAGAAATCATTATCAAGTTGTAGTAAATAAGCAACAACGCTCTCAGATTTTCCAAGACTTGAAGAAATACTCGATTCCTTTATTTCTATCTTATTTTTATGCAAACTAGTTTCACCAATTGAAAGATCATAATCAAAATTTATAAAAACTTGTGCAATGGCCTTCATTTCCTCTTTTTCTTTGTTTAATTCTAGAACATCTATTTTATCTGCTTTAGCTAATTGTGGATAAAACTGATAATCTGTGCCCTTAAATGCATTTTCAAACAATATTTTTATTGCATATTCTCTAGGCACTTTTAATGTTTCATCGACGTAAGAATTTAAATTGTGCACTGCAATATTCAATAACTTTTCACTTATTTTAAGGTTAATCATCTTTTCAATTAGTTTCATTACTTTTTCCTCATTCCCTTTTTCTGTAATAAACTTTATATTCAATGAATCAAAAGTGCGATTAATTGAAATGTTAGCATAATTTTCTATTTCTCTGTAAATAGGGGAATTTTTGAACACATACGCGATTATATCAGCGTTTATTGGATTTGAAAAAGAAAATCCAAGTCCTGCAATTGCAATTGGAATATCTAAGTTTAATCTATACTTATTCATAAGCTACAAGAATGTACTTACTAGTAATTTCTTCTATGAATTTATTCATGTCATTGTACTCTTTTTCATCATAGATTTTATTAAATAGATACATAGGATCATTAAATAAAAGTTGCTGAAATCCTGAGTAAAATATAACATTTAAAGTATTGTACTGAATTGCCATGTCTACTTTAGCTCTTGACTTTAGTTTTTCTATTTCTTCATCATCCAATGGTCTTTTTATTTCATTTAATATTGCATTAATTGCTTTTTCTCTGTTTTTATAACCGAAAAACATTATTGATAGCAAATTATTGTACACACTTGGATTATATTCTATAGAAAATCCCCCTATAACGCGGTGATCTATTAATTTTTGCAACCTTCCAGCTCTAGAAGAAAGAAGATAACTCAATATTATAGGCTTAATCGATTCTAATACACTTGGAACATAGAAAGAAATTACTGCAGAGTTACCTTTTTCTGCAATAATATTAGATACACTTTTATTAAAAGTAGGCTCAAAGCTCTTTTGGTTTATTTCTATTTTTCCTCTAGACTCTAGGCCTTCAAAAGTACTCTTTGCTACGTTTATTAATTTATCTTCTTCTAAGTTTCCTGCAAGCGTCAATACTGCATTTTCTGGGCTATATCCCTTTTTATATAAATTTAATATTGTTTCAACATTAGCATTCATTACATCTTTCTTTAGGCCTTCTACAAAAAATCTATATGGATGATCTACCCATGCAATTTTGTAAGAATAATTTAATAAGCTTTCTAGAGGATCAGAGCCTCGCATATCTATTTCTCTGCACACTATTTGTTTCTCTAGTTCTAAATCCTCATTTATTATTTGCAGATCATTCATTCTACTTTTCTCCAATTCTAATGCAGAGTTTAATTTTTCTACAGGAACTATTTCATAGTATGTAGTAAAATCAAATGATGTCATGCCATTAAATTCGCTTCCTAATTTGTTAAGATATTCAACTACTTTAATTCCTCCAGATCTTCTAAATAAAAGATGTTCAATTAAGTGAGCAATCCCTCTTTCTCCTTGGTTTTCATCTTTTGATCCAAAATTATAAGTTACACTTATTCCTATGCTTTGAAATGGTAATTTTATCGCAATAATTCTTAAGCCATTAGAAAGCTTTACAATCTTCATTATGAAAATAACTTAACAATTTCTTCAGTTTTAACTACAGGGAAAAATAACTTCATATTTTCAATTGATCTTTCATGAGCCTCTTTGTTGTTAGAAGAAACTGCATCTTCAACAATAATTGGCAATATACCAAGAGCAAATGCGTGCCTTGCAGTAGTTTCAACTCCAATTTCCGTTGCAATTCCAGTTATAATAAGATTCATTCTTCCAGAGTTTTTAATAAGCAATTCAGCATTAGTTCCAACAAAAAGACTCCAAGTGTTTTTATTAATAACTATTTCATTAATTGCAGGGGTTATTGCTAAGCTCCAATCCTGTGTACTTAAATTGCCTGAGAATTTCATAAATTTAGAGGAGTAAGACTCAAAACCTTTAGGGTATGGTATTATATTAGTAAATATAATAGGAATTTGTTTATTTCTGAACAATTCCACTAGTTTGCTTATATTGTCTTTGATTTCACCTGGATTATAAACTGAACTTAGTAAAGCTCGGTTTACATCCCAAACTAAAAGTATTGAATTATTTGAGTTTACAAAGCTTATGTCCATAAAATTAAAGCCGTTAGATAATTATATTGTTTTCTGCATTTTTACTTGCAGGGGGTGGGATTTGAACCCACGAAGGCCTAAGCCACCAGGTCCTAAGCCTGGCGCGTTTGTCCACTTCGCTACCCCTGCTCCTTGTATATTTTTGCATCAAATAGTAATATTTTAGTTTCTTTTTCTTTCCAAGCGTATTCATCCAATCCTGCTTTCAGACTTAGTTCTTTAAGAAATTGTTTTGGATCTGGAAGTTCTTCCCATACTTGTGGCAAAAACAAAGCGCTTCCTAAAGGATTAGATAAAATTACACCATGTCCTTTTATTTTTTCAAATAATTGTTCATCAGTAAGATTACTTCTGTCTAATTCTTTTGGCTGAGTTAATATTGATACCTCAATATCAACTCTATCTAATTCCTCTAGTGTTAAAGGAGGAAATCTTGGATCATTTATAACATATTCACAAGCCTTTACCAATGCTTCTTTTTCGCTAAACGTAGGATAAGGAACTCCCATGCATGCTCTTAATTCACCATATTCATAAAGAGTGACAAATACTCCTGCTTTTTCCTCCATGTCTTTAATTTTTGACAAATCTATGGTTTCATTGCTTAATATTTTTCTAATAAATTCTCTAGCTAACTTAGTGTAGTCCATAATTATCTTTACTTAGAAAGATTTTATTTTTACAAAGTATAAAAATCTTGTTCATTGTTTGCATTTCGTTTGTTTATTTGTCCTGAAAACATTTAATCTATTCAATATTTTGCTTCAATAAGCTAATATCATATTGTATAGATAAGTTTATTATGGATAGAAACCCTGTGGTTGCTGGCGAATTTTATCCAAACAACGAAGAGGAATTAAAGTCAATGCTTAGCAAATTTATTCATGAAAAACAAAAGATCAATGGCTTATATGGCTTTCTTGTTCCTCATGCAGGATATATTTATTCTGGATTAATTGCAGGTGAAGCCTACTCACTATTATCGAATCAAAATAAATTTGTTATTTTAGGGCCAAATCATTTTGGCATAGGTCCTAGAATTGCAACATATCCAAAAGGAAGGTGGCTTACTCCTTTAGGCTATGCTAACGTTGACCCACTTGTAGAGAGCCTAGGAATTCCTATTAGCGAATATGCATTTCAGTTTGAACACTCGATTGAGGTACAAATTCCTTTTATTCAGTATAAAGTTAAGGAATTTACTTTTATTCCTATAATATTGCAAGAGCTAAGCAAACAAGAGTACTATAAAATGGCAGAAATTGTGGAGAATTTAATAAACAAAGGTTATTTCTTCATAGTTTCTTCAGATTTAAATCATTACTTAGAAAATGAGGTTGCTCATAAAAAGGATAATGATCTCATAAATTCTTTTATTAACGATAGCTTTGAAGAATTTCTGAAGAAAGCATATGATATGAGTGCTTGTGGCTTTATGGCAATGGCGATTGCAATCTTAGTAAAAAATAAACTTAAAGGAAAATTCTCACTGATTGATTATAAAACCTCTGGTGATATAACTGGAGAAAAAGAAAAAGTTGTAGGGTATGCATCAATTGCATTCTCAACTTAAATATGAAAAAAGAAGCAACGTTGTACAGAAAAGAAGGAGAATACGTAATTTGTGAAGCTTGCGCAAGAGAGTGCAAACTAAAAGATAACCAAGTAGGCTTTTGTGGCGTGAGAAAAAATGAA
This sequence comes from Candidatus Woesearchaeota archaeon, assembly GCA_964405205.1. GTDB lineage: Archaea > Nanobdellota > Nanobdellia > Parvarchaeales > Parvarchaeaceae > Rehaiarchaeum. The sequence goes on along the minus strand of CAYOMU010000025.1, from coordinate 947 downwards.
AATGGTAAGCTTTATCTTTTAAACTATGGCGTACTTTCTGCAATTCACATTGATCCAATAGAAAAGAAACCTTTTTTGCACTATTATCCTGGGAGTTGGATTCTTTCGGTTGGATCTACAGGATGCTCTTGGGCATGTCAATATTGTCAAAACTATGATATTAGCCAAAGAAGAAAAGTAGAAGGAATAGAAGTAACTCCAGAAAAAATTGTTGATCTAGCAATTAAGACTAAAAGCATAGGAATTGCTTATACTTATAACGAGCCTTCCACATTCATAGAGTTTGCTCACGACACAGGATTATTGGCCAAAGAAAAAGGACTAAAAAATGCGTTTGTTACCAATGGTTATTATACTGATAAAACAATAAATTATTTAAAGGAATTTCTTGATGCTGCTACTATTGATCTTAAAGGCAATGGCGAGCTGGATTTTTTAAGAAGATATACAACTGCAAGCAGTATAGAGCCAGTATTAAATGCAATTAAGAAATTGTATTCCTTAGGAATTCACATTGAAATTACAGATCTTGTTGTTCCAAAAATTGGAGATAACTTAAATGCACTTGATAAGATCTTAGATTTTATTGGAGAAATTGATAAAAATATTCCAATTCATTTTCTCAGGTTCTTTCCAGAATATAAATTAAATTACTTAGAGCCTACGCCTATAGAAACATTAGAAAAACACTATGAATTGGCTAAGAAAAAAGGATTTAAATTTGTTTACATTGGAAATGTTCCTGGACACGAAGCTGAAAACACTTATTGCCCTAAATGTAAAAACGTTGTAATTAAAAGAGAAGGACTTTCCGTTGTTGAGTGCCATGTTAAAGATGGAAAATGTGAGTATTGCGGAGAGAAATTACCTATAGAAGGAGAGTGCAAAGTTAACAATGGAGAAATTATTTCTTTCTTTGATTTAGTTTAGCTGTTTCTCTTATTTTT
>CAYOMU010000024.1:0-5620 GCA_964405205.1 Candidatus Woesearchaeota archaeon | reverse complement strand
GTTCCATATGGATTTTCAGCTAATTGATATATGCAAATTTGTTCTTTGCTGAATGTACTATAGTTCTCAAATACTAATGCCATATCAGATGGCAAATTAATATAAACTTTTTGGTCTCCATTTATAATGTTGTTAATAAACTGCGCTAAGGTTATAGGAAAACCTTTTTCATTAGGACTACATTGAGTATTAAACAGTCCTTGATACTCATTGAAGTTTAAATTACCATTATAAGCTGGTTGCAAATAAGAAACTAATGTACTATTTATTGGAGGAGAATTGTGAGCAAATTCGCACAAATCCTGACCATCTACTATCACTGGCGATGCTACTTGCATTTGTTTTCCTTGATATTCACCTTCAAAATAAACTGCTCCAGTGTCGCCAACATAATAAGTACCTATTAATGCTCTATCATTTTGTACTTCATATGCTGTTAATAATGAAAGCGCGCCACTAATTGTATTGACTATATCTGTAGGTGAACTTCCTAGTGCAATTTGTAAACACTGTGCATCACCTAAATAAGTAAGAAGTAAAACTCCTACAGAACCATAAAATTGTGAAACTGTTGGAGAAGGAGTTAATGCGTCCCCTACTGTGTTGAGCCATTGCTTAAGCGATGGAGAAACTGGCAGCTTAGCAATTATTTGAGGCAAATTGCCAAGATTTGCGCCTAAAGTAGGAAAGATACCTGTAGGAAAAGGAGGATCATTAGCAAGCGCACCAGAAAAAGCAATGTCAGCTCCAGCAGTTTTTGCTGTTTGAATATATTGAGGTGAACTTGGTGGAAATATTGCAGAAACAGCGCGCTCACTGTTTGCATACTTCGAATAAACTACTGCTAATGCTGAGTTTGCTGATTCTCTGCTTCCAGCAAGGAACATCGATATAGTAGTTAATGGAGAATATTTACCAATTGTAAAAGCTACTGTTGATGTTAAGCCTTGAGCAAATTTCACTGTATCAGTTGTAAAATCAACTATTGATGGAACGCCAAAATAAACAAGTGCACTTAAGCCGTAGAAAACTGCGTAGTTTACCATTGATTGAAGCGCAAATTTACCAATAAATTTAAGTATAGCTACAGCAGTAATTTTACGGCTTACTATACTTGATACAAAATCTTCTATTGATCCTCCACTTACAAGACTTTTCATTACACCTACACTGCTAAGAAAACTTTGCTTTGCATTGTTATATAAAACAGCAGGCGATAAAGAAAGAGATCCTGTTTGAGCATCCTCCTCTTCTGCCTCAGAAGTATCCTCGTCTAGAGTGTTAATATTCTTAGCTGTAGGATTTCCAGCATTAGTAGCGTCTTCAATTGCTTGTTTCCCATCTTGTTGAGCTCCTGTAGTCGCAGCACCAAATGCAGATTGAGAGTTATCTGCTACACTAGCTGCTTGATCTGCAGCTTCATCTTCAGCACCGCCTCCAAATTTGCCAAGAGGATTAACCATCACAGATAAACAAACGCCACCTGCAAACTGCTCTACTCCAGGATCTAAAGTTGGGCCTTCTGCAAAAGATATATTTTCTATTTTTGAACCTCCTTGACAAACATATGCTAAAAGACTTGGATCCCAAGTACATAGTGAGTTATTTCCATAAATTGTTACTTGCATTTCTCCAGATGACATAGCAATTGAATTTTCCGCTGCAGAAATTGCTTGAGCAAATAAACTTGCAGAGGAAACTCCATTAGTTAGAAATGTACCCTGCAACAAAGCGTAATCTAAGCCTATAAGCAGAAAAGCAGCAGAAATTATGAGCAAACCTATGCCTATTACTACTTGTGCTCTTTTTCCTATCATATTATAAGTTATTTACCCTATTTTTAATAGATTTTCTAATTCAGTTTTAATAATATCTTCAGATTCTTCTTCGCTTGGAAGAATCTTATCATAAGCAAGAAACTCACCTATAACATATGTGTTGTGTTTATTTGCAAACTCTATAACATCTTTCATATCTTGAAATACTGATGGTCCTTTAATCAAAGCAACATTATGAGGAATTACTTCGGCAATTATCCTATTGTTTTCTGGAATAAGATAAATTCTTACATTATGCCCTTTTGCATTCATATTTTTTTCAATAACTTTTATTTTGTGCTTTAATTTTGAGTAATACACTTTTATAGGAGGCTTTGGATCTAAGTTAAATTTAATTAATTTACTATTTCTTGTTTTTGAAAATTCTTCTATTTCTTGCTCTTGATCTTTTATAGTAAAATATTCTAACCCCGGAGAAGAAACAAATTTTTTAACACTAAAAACAAACTTAGCTAAGTTTTCCATGGATAATGATGCTGCTAAGTTTCTTTTGCTATTAGTAGGATCTATAACTACTAAAGGTTCCTTAAATTCTCTTTTTTCATTAAACGGATCTATTATTATTCTAGGCCTCCATTGAATAACTGAGCGAAATAAATTCTCTAAGCCATTAAACTGGATAATAAGGACTTCAGTAAGATAGCCAGAAAATCCTTGCATATAAGATTCAGCACCATAGCAATGAATTGCTTTAAGAAACATTTTAAGTAATGCTATGTCTTTGCTAAGCTTATCGTTTAGCTTAGATAACACATAAGAAGTGTGAGAAACAGAAAGATCTAAAGAGTTCTTTGCTTCTTCTGGAGAATTAATCTTAACTATAGGTACTATTTCAAATTTCACTCCATCTATGTTACCAACAAAATATTTTCTTGTGCCTTCTTCTACAACAAAACCGTTTGGAACTATTTCTTTAAGGAATTTAGTTTCTTCTTCACTGTTAAAAATTACATATATATCAACGTCGCTTTCACCTAAAACCCAAGTACCTCTTGCATATGAGCCAGTGAGCATTATTTCCACATTTAATCCTTTTTCTTTGGCTTTTTCATTCAATTCTTCAATAACTTTATCCACCAAAGTTTTAACTTTTTCAGTATCATTTCTAACTAATTTATTTCTTGCTTCTTCTATAACTTTTTCGAAATCTTCCATATATTTTAATAAAACAATAAAAGAAAAATGCTTCCAGATTACTTAGATAAAAGAGTAAAGATAGCACTAACTAAAATAGGAATAAATTCGTTAACAGAAATACAAGAATTAGTGATTCCTGAAATACTAAAGGGAGAAAATATCTTATTTTCTGCTCCCACTGGCTATGGAAAAACATTGGCTGCATTTATACCATGCATGCAAAAAATTAACTCAGAAGGATTGCAATTACTTTACATAACACCACTAAGGTCTTTGAATAGACAAATATTTGCTTCAATAATTCAACTAGCAAGTTACCTAGATCTCGAGGTAGATATTAGGCATGGCGATACTCCTGGATATGAAAAAACAATGCAATCTTATGCGCCACCTAACATACTAATAATAACTCCAGAGGCTTTGCAGTCAATGTTTTTAAGTAAAAGAATGACTGAAAAACTGAAAGAAGTAAAATATGTAATTATTGATGAAGTTCAAAGTTACTTGGAATCAAAAAGAGGAACACAACTTAATTTTGGATTAACTAGGCTTAGAAGATTTGCAAACTTTCAAACTATAGGAATTTCTGCAACATTGCCTAATCCTAAAGAAGCAATGGAATTTATAGGAGCAAACAAATTTATAGATTTAAACAAATCCAAGGAATTCAATATTGAAGTAGTATATCCTAAAATTAAGGAAAACAACGATAAGAATTACTTTGAAGCGTTGATTGAAGAAGGAATGAATTTCATTGCTGAAAAGATAAAAGAATCGAAGTCAACAATAGTATTTTGCAATACTAGAGAAACTGCAGAAATGGTAGGAAGCAGGCTAAGAAAAATAATAGGAGAAAACATTGAAGTACACCACAGTTCTATATCTAAAGAAAAAAGAGAAGAAATAGAAAGCAAATTTAGGAATGGAGAAATTAAAGCTTTAGTAGCAACAAGCTCAATGGAATTAGGCATAGATGTCGGCAACGTAGACCTTGTAATTCAATACATGAGCCCAAGGCAAGTAATTAAATTAATACAAAGAGTAGGAAGGAGCAATCATAATTTGTCTGGAATTGCAAAAGGCATAATATTCACAATAAATATTGATGACTATGCAGAAGCATTAGCAACAAAAGAATTTGTAAATAAAAAATTAGAAAATATTGAATTACCTAAGAAAAGCTTTGACATTCTTGCTCATCAAATCATAGGAATGAACATTGATGGCATTAATTCATTAAAGCAAATGTATGAATTAACTAAACAAGTTTATTGCTATAAAGATCTTAGCGAAGAAGAGTTTAGCAAAACAATTGATTTTCTAGAAAAAGAAAACATGATAAGAAGAAAAGGTGATCTTATAGAAAGAACGCCTAAAGGGCAAATGTATTACATAAATGCAATTTCAACAATTCCTTTTTCTAGAAGCTTAATGGTTATAGATAGTGAAACAAATACAAAAATAGGATCCTTAGATAAAGAGTTCTTGGATGAAAACGAAGAAGAAAATATTTTCATAATGAAAGGAGAAGCGTGGAAAATATCTAAAATTGATCTAGAAAATGATAAGATATATGTATATAGAGCAAAGAGCACAGAAGGTGCATTGCCTTCTTGGAGTGGAGAAATGCTTCCTGTTGAATCTTTCGTTTCCTTAAGAGCTGCAGAAATTAAAGCAGAAATAAAGGATAAATTTCCTATATTAAAAGCACAGGAGACATTTGGATTTCCAAGTAAAAATCTTATACTAATAGATAAAATACAGGATTACATAGTAATACATTCTGCTTTTGGTTCAAAAATAAATGAAACTTTAGCTAAGGCTTTGACTAGCAAAATAAAGGAATTTAATGGAGAAAAGGCAATAACTAGCGTTTCTCCATATAGAATAATTATAAAAACAAAAGTTGCTGCAGAAGAAATTAGAAAGTGGATTAACAAAGACCTGGGAGATTATGTACTTAAAGATATTGATGAAACCTTATTATTTGAACACAGATTTATAAACGTTTGCAGAAGATTTGGTTTAATTAGAAGAAACGTAGATATTAGCAAAAGAACAGTAAGAGCTTTGATAAACGTATATAGAAATCAATTGCCTTATAATGAAACTATAGCAGAAATACTTAGAGATAAATATGACATAGAAGGATTAGAAGAATTACTTAATAAAATAAGCAAAGATGATGTAAAATTAGAAGTAAAATATAATCAACCTTTAACTTTTCTTGCTTTTGAGAACTTATTAGGAAATCTTCTAATTAAACCAGAGGAGGCAAGAAAAAATGTTATAGAATTTACAAAAAACAGACTATTAGAAAGTTCTTTATATTTCAGATGTATGCGCTGTGGATACAAAATAGGAGAAATGAAAGTAAAAGATGCTACTGATCTAAGATGTCCTAAGTGTGGCGCTAAGTATATTGCTTGCTACAAAATTAAAGATGCTGAAGAGAATAATAATATAATCGATAAATACTTTGCGCATAAAAGACTTAGCGAAGAAGAAATAAGCGAATTAAACAAGATAAAAAGTTCTGGAGAATTGTATCTTGGATACGGAATAAAAGCAGCAATGGCTATTGCTTCTTATGGAATTGGTCCAACTACTGCAAAAAGAATATTATCTAAATACTATAGCTCAGA
>CAYOMU010000023.1:0-5987 GCA_964405205.1 Candidatus Woesearchaeota archaeon | reverse complement strand
ACAGTTAATAATGGAATTACGTTAACTTATTCAGGTTCATCTTCTTCTGAAGGAGGCGCTTAAGTTATTGGACTAAGTGTACTTAATATAATTGCTTGCAATTAAAGATCTATAAAATTGGAATAGCTAAGCCTAGCCTCGAGCGGGATTCGAACCCGCGACCTCTTGCTTACGAGGCAAGCGCTCTACCGACTGAGCTATCGAGGCTTTAACCTTATACTTTATATTAAATTTATTATCTCTTCTCTTATTTTTTCTAATGCATCAAAAATTGCATCTATTATTTTCTTAAGAATTCCTTTTTGTGAGTAATATACAGTAAGAATTGCTATAGCTGCTCCTAATAATGAACCAGCAATAACGTCTGTAGGCCAGTGTACTCCAACGTAAAGCCTGGAAAAATCAACTAATAATGCTTCTAAAAGAAGCAATCCAGATATGATCTTTCTTCTTTCTAAAAGTAATACAGTTGTTGCTCCGCCAATAACTATAAGCGCATGGCCAGAAGGAAACGAAGAATCTAAGTCCTTAGGAACTAATACATTAATATTCTCAACTAAAAAAGGTCTATTACGATAATAGGCCAATTTAAGTGAAAGTCCAATGATTATTATAAATATAAAAACAACAGCTAAAATCACTGCAAGTCTTCTTCTTTCTCTGTTTCCAAATATCCAAAATAAAGCAGTAACTGGAATCCAAAAGTAAGCTCTTCCATATATGCTTATTGCTGCCATTACTTGGTTTAATGCTTGAATTCTGTGAGAAACGATAAAATTAAAAATAGTTTTATCAAAAGCATTTATTGGATTAAAGTAAACAAAGATAAAAATTGCAATATAAAAGATAAGAAAGGTTAAAGCAATAATTAAATTGCGATTCATAAATAATATAATGCTTATTTTATATAATGGATATTGACATCGATAAAATTATTAAGAAAGGACTGAGTAAAATTCCGTTTGTTAGAGATGAAGCAGTGTTTTCTCCAAGCGACATTGGAATGTGTATGCGCTATCTTTATTATTCTTATAAATCACCTAAAGCTGAAAGCGAAGAAGATTCAAAGATATTTGCTATAGGAAACATGGTTCATGATATTGTAAAAGAAGCGTTGGTGCAATACAATAAGCTTTATGGCGATTTCTCAGACATAAAATTTGAATATCCTATAGAAATTGCACATGATGATTTTAAGATTAAGGGAAGAATAGATGCTTTGCTTTCTCTATTTTCAGGAGAAAACGTTGTATTAGAGATCAAAAGTACCTCAGATATTTCAAAAATAATTGAGCCAGATGAAAGGCATCTATGGCAAACAATTCTTTACATAAAAGCTTCTGCAGCAAACTATGGCATCATTGCTTACATTCAGAAAAACAATGCAAGAGTAAAACAGTTCAAGGTTGAAGCAAATGATTCTATATACAATCAGATTATGGAAAGATTTGAAAGACTGAGAAAATACTTGAAAACTAATACTTTGCCTCCAGCAGAATATCTTTTTGATCCTGCGCTTTCTTGGTATTGTTCTCGTTGCAAATATAGAGATCAGTGTTTCTCTGATTTATCTTCAGAAACACTTTGAAATTCTTGTTTATATCTTTCGTACAATTCAAAAGGATCATTAAAGGCCTCTTCTCGACTTAAAAATACCTTAAATTCTTTTGTGTGGTGCAACACATTTGCAGGACAAATTTGACTACACAATCCGCAGGATATACATTTACCAAAGTCTATTGCAGGAGCTTCATTTCTTGCGTTTCTTTTGAATTTATAGTCATCCATTTTAACCATTGCAATTGCATCTACTGGGCATATTTTATAGCAAAGTTCACATCCTATGCAATTTGGTAAATCCAATGAAAGTAATCCCCTAGATCTTTCATTTGTAGGCATTTCTCCCTTAGGATAATCCTCTGTTATTGGCTTTTGAAATACGTTGCTTATTCCTTTTAAATAGCCTTTTATATCAGATACCATATTCCTATATTAAGAATTGCAAGAGGTACTAAATATTTCCATGAAAAGTTAAGTACTTGGTCTATTCTAGGCCTAGGCAAAGTCCACCTTAATGTTAGTAAAAATATGAATAATACTGCAGTTTTTATCCAAAATAATAATATGCTGATAATAGTATTCCCTAGTCCGCCTAAAAACAATATGGAGAAGAATATTGATACTAAAAATATAAGCGTATAGTCTCCAAGAATTAATAAGCCATAAGGTAATCCTGAGTATTCTATTCTCCATCCTCCTACTATTTCTTGTGATGCTTCTGGCACATCTAAAGGTCCTCTCTCAATTGCACCTAATAAAGCAATTAGAAACACAATCGCAGTCAATGGATAATAAATAATTAATGCTTTATTGATATTAAACATTGAGAAAGCATAGGAATTAAACACAAATAATGTTGTAATTAAAATTATTGCATCAAAAGCGAAAAACTGTGAAACGCTTCTGTATATACTTATTGCAGCAAACTTATTTCCTGAAAATATTCCAGCTAAAATTACTGTTATAGGAATTAACATCAATGCAAAAACTACAAATAATATATTGTAGTTTATTGCGATAAATGTTAATGATTGTGAGCCAAAAGGAATAATTAAAACAAGCATATAAATAAGCGTACCAAATATTGCAGGAGGAACTAGAAAAAGCTTATCTGCATATTTGTTTCTTATTATTTCTTTTCCAAATAACTTTATTCCATCTGCAAGATTTTGTAGTAATCCAAATTTTCCAGTAAACACTGGTCCATATCTGGATTGTATTCTTGCAGCTAATTTCCTATCTATCCATCCACCAACAAACAAAGGAATTAGAAACATAATGATTAGTGCAAGTACAAATGTTGCAATTATTCCTATAATTAATCCTAGCGATCCAGGAAATATGTTTTGCCAAAAACTAACTAAATATTGTTCTATGTCCATACTATCTATCAATTTCTCCCATTACAGGATCAAAACTAGCCAAAATGCTAAAGAAGTTTGCATATTTTTCACCAACAAGCACTTGTTCCATTGCTTTGATTGCAAAGAACGAAGCACTTCTGATTTTAAGCCTATATGCTTTATCTGTGCCATCGCTTACTAAAAACATACCTATTTCACCTCTAGGAGTTTCTTGTATTTCTAAAGTATACCTTGGTGGAATTTTGATAAACCAAGGCAACTTTATGCTTATTTCTCCTTCAGGAATTTTGTTAATTAATTGTTTAATTATCTTAATAGATTCTAGTATTTCATTGAATCTAACAACAAATCTATCATAAGCATCACCTTTATCTCCAACAGGAACGTTAAATTCGACTTTATCGTAAAGCAAATAAGGATTAACTTTTCTATAATCTCTTTGAACTCCTGAGCCTCTTAAATTAGGCCCAGTTACTCCCAATTTCATCGCTAAGTTTTTATCCAAAACACCTATGCCTTTAGTTCTAGAAATAAAAATAGAATTGTTTAGTATCACATCTTTGTGAAAGCTTTCCATTCTATTTTCTAGTTTCTCCAAGTTTTCCATTATTTTATTTTCTATGCCTTGAGGAAAATCGAAGAAAAGGCCTCCAGGCTTAATATATACTGGCGCAAGTCTTCCTCCGCTTATTTCTTCAACAATGTTCATTAGTAATTCTCTCTCCCTCAAGGCCCAAAAGAATTCACTTAACAATCCAACATCTTCACCAAATGCAGCAATAAATACAAGGTGATTCATTATCCTTCCAATTTCAGCCATTATTGTTCTAATGTACTTTGCTCTCTCTGGAATTTGCACATTTAACGCATCTTCTATTAGTGAGGAATACAATAGTTCCATGTTTAATGCTGAGACATATTCAATTTTATCTACAAAAGGAAGATAACTCATATAAGTTACATCCTCTGCAGCTTTCTCTTTTCCTCTATGCAAGAATCCTATTTCTGCTTTAGCTTTTGTTATTGTATCCCCATTAAGTGTAAGTACAAATTTTAACACGCCGTGTGTTGCAGGATGCACTGGTCCGACATTAATTTCAAACGTATTATCCATGTTCCCATTTAAGATCAGTTCCTGTCCACTCTCTTATTTCGTCAGTTATAACAAAGTCCTTCCTTAATGGCGGAGGAAATGGCCAATCCTCAGGTAATAGTATTCTTCTTAAATCTGGATGTCCATTAAATAAAATACCAAACATGTCATACGCTTCTCTTTCTTCCCATTCTGCAGAAGGAAATAATGAGCAAATAGATGGTATTTCAGGCTTATCTCTGTTTATTTTAGTTCGTAATATTCTTACTTTGTTGTCAGAATATCTAGTGAATATGTAGTTTAATTCAAATACTTTCTCATCTTTTCTGTCTACAACAGCTAAAGAATACAATATATCAAATTGTTTTGCTGTATCTTTTACTGCATCTAAAAACTTATCCAAACTTACTTCATAAGTTTCGAAATTAGTCATATCTTTTAATTTCTCTTTTTCTGATTAATTCCTGAAGCTTTAATCCTGCTTCCATAAATTGCTCAGGCCTTGGTGGGCAACCATGGACATAAACATCAACAGGAATTATTTTATCAATTCCCATTAAAACATTGTAGCTATGATGGTATAATCCTCCCGAGATAGTGCATGCGCCTATTGCAACTACATACTTAGGATTTGCCATCTGATCATACAATACTTTAAGTCTATTAGCCATTTTCTTTGTTATAGTTCCAGATGCAAGGATTGTATCCGCTTGCCTAGGAGAATCTCCAATAAAAAGAATTCCTGCTCTATCTGCATCTACCAAAGAAGAGCCAAATACCATTAATTCAATGCCACAGCAAGAAGTTGCAAAAGTTAAAGGCCAAAGAGATTTTGATCTTCCCCAATTTAAAAACCAATTTACTAAAGATTTTGCTTTTGTAAGTATAACTCCAGTTTCATTAGCAACCTCAAATTTAAACTTCATTTCATCTTCCATATTAATAAAGTTCCTATCAAAGGAATTAGCAATACATATGGATTAAATCCAAAGATCAATGTACTTAACAATATAGCTTCGCTAGCTAAGGCAATAATAGCAAAAGGAAAGTATTCAAAACCTATTAGCAAAGGGTTTCCACTTGAGTATTCGGCGCTCTCAACTCTTTCTGTAGTATACCTTCCTTTTTCTTTTATTGAAAATATATCCTCAAGTTTAAAGGCTATGAGCCAAACTAAGAAAGATAATATTGAGAGCAAAGCAAATATGTAAAGATTATTCATTCTTAAAATTGTTTTGTTGATTAATATAACTTAAAGCAAATTTCTACCATTTTAAAGTATATAAATAGTATTTACTAATTATATCTATGATAGGAGCATTGTTAGCAGCAGCGAATACAACTTTAACAAACAGTAGTGCAAGTTTTTCGTTACAAGGACTAGCTAATGTTTTAAGTCCATTGGTTCCTTCAGGATTTCAAAAAGGTTTATATCCTATTTACTTTTGGTTAATTGTTGCACTTATAACAGCTATTATAAATGTTATACTTGGGCAAGTTAAGCAATTTCAAGATTCAAAATATAAGGCTGCTAGAGGAGTTATATCACTTATAATTGCTTGGTTCGCAGCATCAACACCTTTTGTTAGTAATGTATTATTAAATATGTCTCAAGGTCTAGGAATCGTTGTAGTTGGAATTTTATCTGTACTTATAATTGCAGCATTGGCAGGATATCAGAGTCCTAAATTAGCAATAATACTTTTCGTTCTTGCAGTAGCAGTTTTTTTGCTTTACGGAGGCGTAGGCCTAGGATTATTTTCAAATGCACACGTTGGAGTTGCGCCTAAGATTAATTTACCACCAACTGTGATAGCTGCAATAGTTATTTTAATCTTAATAGTGTTGTTATTGAAATTCTTATAGGTCCATGAGTTATTTTGCAATTTACGACCAAGCAATTATTTTCTTATTCATTTTTGCAATTACCTATGGTCTTCTTCACAGAATAAAACTAATTGACTCGCCTT
>CAYOMU010000022.1:0-6137 GCA_964405205.1 Candidatus Woesearchaeota archaeon | reverse complement strand
CTTATGAATTTTCTTAGCTTTTGCTCTGCGTAGTCCCAATTAACAATGTTCCAGAAAGCATTCAAGTATTCTGCTCTTTTGTTCTTATATTGCAAATAATATGCGTGTTCAAATTCGTCTACAGCTAAAAGTATAGGAATCTCGGCAATGTGCTGATTAAAATGATTCTCAAAAGTCATAATTTCTAGAGTATTGTTTTCTGTATCGTAGTATAAAACTGTCCATCCACTTCCAGGTAAGGAGTTCATAGCTTCATTAAACACGCGAACAAAGTTCTCATATGAGCCATATTGCTTGTTTATTAAGTCTGCAATTTTTCCTCCTGGTGATCCTCCGCCTTTACCTTGAGGAGCCATAGAGTTCCAAAATAAGGTATGAAGCTTATGACCATTTATGTTAAATACTAAGCCTCTAAGAATTCCTTGAATATCGTAATCAGTTTCTTTCTTTATGGCTTTAATATATCTATCAATAAATTGATTCGCGCCATTTACATAACCTTTGTGGTGTCCATTATAGTGCAGATCCATTATCTCCTTGCTTATATAAGGCTCTAATGCGTCCAAATTGTAAGGAAGCTGCGGCAACTGATATTTGTTCAGATTAACTTCCATAACTTTACTTTATTTATCGAAATTAAAACTATATCTTATTTTACATTGGTAAAATCAAATGCTGCTGCAAATATTCTTTCAAAAAACAAGTTATCATAAGAAATAAAAATTATGTTATTGTATTTAGGATTAAAGTTTGATAAAGAGGAATAAACAACTACTGCATATTTTGTTTTGTTTTTACATTGCGACAAAAATCTTTTAATTGTTTCATTTCCGTATTTTCCACCAAATATTTGCTTATCTTCACTGCTTTTTCTTTTCCCTGGTAAGTATGGAGCGTTAAAACAAACCAAATCGTAATTATCTTTAATATTATCGAATAAATCAGAAATATAAAATTTTGCGCTTATTTTTTCTTCTTTTGCGCGCGCTTTTACGTAATTTATTGCACCTTCATCAATATCAGAGAAACCTATTTTTATCTTGAACTCTTTAGAAAGAGTTAATCCAATAATTCCTGTACCGCAACCCATGTCTAATACGCTTTTTATGTTAAAATTCTTTAACATTATTCTGCAAGCTTTTATTGCGAGAAATGAATCATCAGAGGGAATGTATAGCATGTTCATTTATCATTTGCTTAAACATACATGCTTCACAAATATCGGAAGATGAAGGATATCCACAAATCTTACAATGTTTTATGCTTTTATTCACCTTTATTTTCTCTTTAAAATTAAGAAAATTGCGCATTACATTTGCTTTTGCTCCAGGATATTGATCTTCTATTTCTTTAATCTTTTCGGAAATAATGTGCCTAATGCCAAATCTTGTGTAAGGACAAGGAGTGTGTAATGCATTAATCCCATTTAATAAAGCATAGAGCATTGTCTCTTTTTCATGAATAAATATAAATGGTTTAATTCTTGGAATAAACATTTCATCATAAATTAGCCCAGATTTAGGACCAAGCCTTGCTAATTGCTCTAAATTATTTTGAATAAAGTTCATCAAGATGCTTTCTACTTCATCGTCTAAGTTATGTGCAGTTGCTAATTTTGTTGCTCCTATTTCCTTTGCTGCATGGTTCAACAAATATCTTCTAAAAGTACCACAAATTTCGCAAGGAATTACTTTAATTGTCTTAACTATTTCACTTAATTGTTTTCCAAAATATTCTTTATAAGAAAATATGTAGTATTTTATCCCCCATTTCTCTGCATAAAACTTTACATTTTCAATTGTTTTATCTCTGTATCCTGGAATTCCTTCATCAATTGTTATTGAAATTATCTTGTTTTTATCATAATACTTAGAAAGAAAATAGAGCAAAGAAAGAGAATCCTTTCCACCAGAGTTAGCTACAGCAATAATATCATCGTTACTAATTAGATTATACTCCTTTATTGTATTGAGCGCAATTTTTTCAAAGTTCTCAATAAAATGTTTAGAACAAAATGTACCATTGCTAGTTGAAATTACTGCCTTTTCTCCACAAACTTGACATTTCATCCTCCAGAATACACTTCTATTACATCTAAAACATCACCATCGTTTATTTTATCGTCTGCAGTAAGTATATCTTGTCCTCTAACTATGATTACTCCATTATCAGCTAAATTTAGCTTAGAAACTAATTCTTTTACATCTCCATTTGTTAACTCAATTTCCTTTTCTCCTGTTTGAATGTCTCTTATCTTAACTTTCATACTATGTTATGCCCAATGATTAAAATATCATCAAATTCTCCGTTATAATTAAATTGAGCTAATATCTTATTAACCTCTTCTCTCTTGATTGAAGAATTGAGAGACATGCCATTTGCTTTCTTGTATTTCCAGATTGCGCTATCTATTTCCATTAATTTATTTATTTCCTTTGAGTGATCCACTCCTTGAATTTCATCAAGTTTTTCTTTGGTTATATCTTTCTTATAGATTTCGGTAAATAGATAATCAGTAGTGAATGGAATCATTGGATATAATAACTTAAGCGAATTAAATAAAACATAATGAAGCATATGGATTACTTCTTTATTGCTATTATATGCTTCTTTTTTAGTTAATTCAATTATGTGATCTGCAAATACATCTATAATAAACTCTCTTAAAGTTTTGAAAGCATCAAAGAACATATATTTATCGTAATAGTCTTTAACTTTTGCATAAACAAAGTTGAAATGCTCTAAAACCATTTTATTAAATTTATTTTCTATTTTCACTTCTTCATCGTTAAATTGAGATATATATTTAGCAATGTTTATTAACTTAGTAAGAAATCTCTTAGCTCCTGAAATGAAACGTTCATTATAATCAATATTTCCAGCAAATATGTCGCCATTGCTTATGGCCATTAGCCTAATAACATCTGCGCCATGAGTTTCAATTGCTTGGAGCATTGGAATAATATTGCCTTTGCTCTTAGACATTTTTTCTCCTTTCATATTTACCCAAAAGTGAATTAGCCAATGCTTTACTGGTGAATCATGCATAAGTAAAAATCCTTTTAGTAAAGTGTAATACATCCAAGTTCTAACAATATCTCTTCCTTGAATTCTAATCGTTGAAGGAAGGTATTCCTCAAAGTTATCTATTCCTTCAAATTTTCCTTCTTTGTTTATGTTTCTTATTCCTGCAATAAAGAATGGAGTGTTGCTAGAATCCATCCAAGTATCAAACACTCTAGTGTCACCAACAATGTTAGTAGAGCCGCACTTAGGACATTTCCCTGGATATTTTTCTTTCCATGGCCGATAATACTTTCCTGGCTCAGGAACAATGTATGTACCACAATCTAAACATTTCCATAAAGGAACTTCTGTTGCATAAAATCTGCTCCTGGTTATAGGCCAATCCTCACTAATGCCAGAGATCCAATTATTAAGTAATGCCCTTGCTCCAACACCAAAAATATCCGAACTATCAGCGAGTTTTCTTAGTTCTTCTTTAAATTTAACTTGTGATATATAAAGATCTTTTTCTGGAAGAAACTCAATTTCGTTTTTAGAACGTTCACATATAGGCTTTTCTGAAATTATTTTTTCAACTTTTACTAATACACCTTTTTCTTTCATTATTTCTTTTACTTTTTCTCTTGCATCCTTTACATAAAGACCATCAACTAATTTTGTGTTAATCATTTTACCATCATTATCAATTACGATTTTAGGCTGCAAATTGTATTTCTTAAATAAGAAAACATCGTTTTTATCACCATAGGAGCATACCATCATCATCCCTGTACCAAACTTAGGATCTATGCTTTCATCTCTAATTACTGGTACTTCTTTATCAATAATAGGCATTTTAATTTTAGAAACATCTTTGTATCTTTCATCATTAGGATTTACAGCTACTGCTGCGCAAGCAAAAATAAGCTCCGGCCTTGTTGTTGCAATTTGAAATTCTCCTGCTTTAAAGTAAACTAAATCTGTTTCTTTTTCCTTGTATTCAACATCATTATCAGAAATTGTAGTTTTACAAACTGGACAATAATTAATAACCTTATCTGCTTCGTAAATAATGCCCTTATTCCAAAGATAAATAAATATTGCCTGAGTTAATGCTCTATATTCTTTTGAATCAGTTTGATAAGCTCCGCCGATTTTATTTTCAATTTTATAAGTATTAAAAGAAACGCCTAATCTTTTATATCCTTCAATGAACTTTGCTTGAAAACTGTCTAATACATCTTTACACATTTCTAAGAATTTTTCTCTAGGAACATCATGCGCTTTAATTCCATGAATTTCCTCAGTTTTGTTTTCTACTGGAATGCCATTTCTATCTAGACCTAAAGGAAACACTACTTTATATCCTTCCATTCTTTTCACTCTAGCAACAATATCATCTAAAGTAAATTCTACTGCATGACCCATGTGTAATTCGCCATTTAGATAAGGAGGTGCAGTATCAATAACAAAAATATCTTTGCCTTCAATAGGAAACTCTTGATCTTTTCTTTTTTCTAAAATAATTTGCTCTATCTTCTTTATATCTGATTCCATATTTAATAAATAAAATGGAATTTATATACCGTAACACTTGCGATCTGCAAATTATTTTTAGTCTATAATCTAAAGATTTTGCTATTAATTTTTATACATCTAAGTTCAAATCTACATTATCTCCTATTAAAAATACATTGTTGTTTAGCTTATATCCTAATTCTTCAGCAAGTTTTATTCCTATTAGTTGCTTTTGCATTCCTCCATGAGCAGGGATATATACTTTAGGCTTTAATAAAGACAACATTTTCTTATGGTCTTCATAGCTTGCATGACCAGAAACATGAACATTATCCATAATCTTCGTACCTTTTTCACTAATTGTCCTTTGTAGCATGCTTCTGTTTGCTAAGTTTACTTCAGTAGGAATTGCTTGAGAAGAAAATATAACCAAATCTTCTGGACTTAGTTTATAATGAAGAGCATCTATAGCTAATTTACTTAAAAATGATCCTGGCTCACCTTGATTACCTGTGCCAATAATAAAGTAATTACCGTGATCTCTGGCGTTTCTAAGCATTTCATTTATTTCTTTTTTCTCCATCAACACCTCAGTTAATTCTTCTCTTCTTACTATTCCTGTTCTAATTGCAGCATCAAAGTACATTTGTAAGCTTCTTCCTGCTGCAACAACTCTTCTTTTGTATCTTCTGGCAATTCTAATTGCGCTTCTTATTCTTGCAATGTGAGAAGCAAAAGTAGTGAAGAAAATATTTTTACTTTCTTTGTTTTTAGCCATTGAATCTTCAATCATTGAGTAAGCTATGCTTTCCGAGAATGTAGATCCAGGCTCATCTATTCTTGTAGTTTCTGAAATTAAAAGATCTAGACCATTTTCGCCTACTTGCTTAAGCATATCGTAATTCACTGCATTGCCTAGTAAAGGATTGAGATCAAATTTCCAATCACAGGCGTATAAAACCTTTGCATCTTGAGATTGTAAATAAACTAAAGACGCTTGTGGAATTGAATGGGTTATTGGTAATAACTTGATTTTGATATTGCCTAGTTTAATTTCGCTTCCTGCGTTTAACTTCTTAAGTTTTAAATCCCTGCCATGAAAACTGTAGTTAAGATTTCTTATTACTTCAATAGTAAAAGGTGTACCAATTATTGGTACATTGTATTTTCTTGCTAAAAATGGCACTGCCCATGCATGATCTAAATGACCATGAGAAATTACAATTGCTCTTACATTTTTTCCATACTCTTTAAAAAATTCTCTGTCATTAGGAATTATATCATTATCAATAAGCACATCAGTATCTTCAACCTTAATATCAGGATTTTCAGTTTGAAAATCCACTAGTTTATCCATATTTCCACCCATGTCAATAAGGATGATGTCCTCTCCTATTTTTATTGCAGACATACTTTTACCTATTTCTGCGTATCCTCCAAATGTATGTAAATTCATTTTTGCCATATCTTAGAAGGAAGACAAGAATACTATATTAGAAAATATGTAATATTAAATAAATATAGTACTACATAATAGGCCACTGTAGCTCAGTCGGTTAGAGCACCTGCCTTGTAAGCAGGGGGTCGAGGGTTCGAATCCCTCCAGTGGCTAA
>CAYOMU010000021.1:0-6400 GCA_964405205.1 Candidatus Woesearchaeota archaeon | reverse complement strand
AAAAGTTGGGGCTGCCCGGATTTGAACCGGGATTAAACGGTTTCTTCATTCATCTTTTAATCATTGCTCCAGAAACATTCTGGAGCCGTCCGTTCTAACCGAGTTAAACTACAGCCCCTACTTAGTAAATATTTTATATTTATCTTTATTTGAAAATTCATCAATAATTCTTTCCACAATTTTCTCTGCGATATTGAATGGTGCTCCAGTTCTTTTATTAAAGTCCTCATAGCTTGTAAATAATGATTTATTCCTTTCTTCCATTATTTTTTCTACTAGCTTTCTTCCAATTCCCGGAATAAGCTCAAATGCATTTAGCCTTATATTTACTGGGCCCAGTCTATTAAGAATATCTATAAAGTACTTTTCATTATTGTTTACCATTTCCCTCACTTTTTCCCTTAAAAATTGCATCGAGTCTTCGCTTAAAACTGAAGGATCTGCTTTTCCAACTACTGAACCAATTTCATCTCTTTTACCAAATCCTATGTATACTCTTTGTCCTCTTGAAAGCGTAACATTGTATTTAGGAATTGCCCAAAGCAATGAAAGATCTGTGAGATCATCAACTAAAAGCATTGCTATTGGCTTATTTTTTCCTGAATTAGGTATGCCGAAAGGAAAGAATTCTATTACTATTCCATACTCTTCTTTGTTCATATCTTATCTATTGATATTTCTTTATAGTTGCAATTATTTTCTTCGCTTGTTCATCTGTAAGATTTGGCCCAATTTGCCAAAGAATTGCTCTTACTTGCTCTGGAGTAGACGGAGAACTATCAATAATTGCGTTTATGTAGTCCTCTCTAAGGTTAATTCCTAGTCCTTCTAATTCCTTTACTAATGCCTCCTTGTTCTTTACTTTTATGTTTTTATTAATATGCTCCGCTAATTTCTTAGCAACATCTGTATTCCCTAGTTTATCCATATACTCTTCTTTTATTTCTGTTTCACTCAATATTTTTTCCTCAATTATTGTGTAGTTCATATTTTCTTTAAGTGCCAAGGATAAAGCTGCAAATATTTTGTTTTATTTCCATCCTTTACTTGGATTTCATAAGCCCTGCCTCTTTTACTCATAACTATGCCCATTCTTCCAAAAAACCTTCTATTAGGGATGTTTCTTTGATACCAGGAATCTGGATATACTATTACTTTATCCCCAGGATTGAATTCTTGCAAGTAAGCTTTAATTTTTATCTTTCCACGTTCTTTCGGGTTTTTTCTTAGCCACTTACGACTATTATTGTGATATCCTTTGCTCCTTATCATTTAAATATATAAAATCCCTTTATTAAAGCTTTTACTAGATAAAAGCCATTTGCAAAACAATAAAAGCTGAAAGCAAAATATCAACGCTTTTTAATTTTCTAATTCTGAGCAATGAAAGTAAAAGATAGCCCTCTAATGCAAGAAATAGAATTATTGAAAATATTACATATTGATTTTGTATTGCATTTATTATACCTATGATCTTAAATAAAGCTGGAAGAGAAATTGGAATCGCGGACATACCGAGTAGAGAAAGATCAAAAGTAAGGTCATAGTCGTTTGCAAAAGACAAGAATAGGATGCCTTCACCTATGGCTAATGAATAAGCTAATATTAATGAATTAGTAAACATACCTACAATAGCTAAAAAGCCTAGTTGAGCTAAACTTACTAAAATAATTCTATTCATTTCATTGTTAGTTATTGCTAGAATTAAAGGAACGTATAATATTACCAATGCACCTATCATAAAAATGTAGTTAAATGATATGGCATTTAAAATAAGCACATATATTGGCGATTTGCTTGCAAACAATAAAGCGTTATAGCCAGGATCAGTAATAGAATAAGCCTTGAATAAAAAGAAATTAAATGGTAATGCTCCGGCGTAGATTAAAAGAGAAAAAGCCAATGCTAAGTTATTTCCTATAAACAAAGATATTGCAACAAGTACTGCTCCAATTACTGAACCTACAAAATAATTGTATACGCCTTCTTTGCTTCCAAAAGAAGCAAGTATTCCAAGCGAAATAAATGAATAAATAATTGCAACAATTAAGTAAGAAATACCTCCGCTGATCAAATTAAATAGATAAAATGATGAAACAAATAAAGCAATTGTATAGTTATTAAGTTTTTGAAATAGCATTAAAATAAACAAAGCATAGGAAATCGCAAAAAGATAAAAGATAATGGAGCCAAGAAAGTAAGCATCAAAGACTAGAGCAATAATTGATAATGCTATAGTTATTCTTTTATCGAAAAGAGCAGCAATTAATGGTAACAAAAACAATAAAAGCGCGATCATATTATAAATGCCATCGATGCGATACTTATAGCTAAAAGCAATTTACTTAAGTTGTTGCCATAGTTATTACTCCTTATTTTCCAAAATAGTTTTGAAATAGGAATTACTTCAATACCTAAAGTAATTAACACTAGTATTGCATATTGAAAACTAATACTAGAAAAGGCCAAAACAAATGCTGGAAATATTGGAGACCCTGGAATACCTTGGTATATAAGTGAATTGTACTCTCCATTTCCTTTTTTATCAAAGAACACAGAAACCAATGCTAATGTTGAGATCATGAATGCAAGGACTACATATTGCGATCTAGCATAAATAAGCAAAAAGTCCATAATTGCTGCAGAAGATGAACTAAGTAATGCAATTGTACTTCTTTCATCATTGATATAGTTTGCAGCGATAAATCCAATTATTGCTGAGAAGAAAAGGAAATAAATAAAGTACATACTTAATGAGGATATTAAAATTGCAGGTACTTTGGATAAAATTGAGGCAGATATTGCAATCAATTTCCAATCTATGTTTCTATATACAAAAAGTTGCCAAAGCTGTAATGGAAATAGTGCTTGTTCAAACATAAGAAAACCATAAAGATAAACTGATGAGTTTAATCCATAAACATTAGAAAGTAAGAGCATAAGCAGAAATGCTGAGCCTATTTGAGTAAATAAAAGCGTTACATTGCCTGCAACATTGTTCTTTTCTCTCACAAGAATAAAGAATGAAATGGTTGCAATTTCCCAGCCAAGAAATGCAATTAAGCCTAAAAATGAAATAAATAAACCTATGCCTAAAAATATAAACAAAGAAAGAATCCTGCGATCAATTAAAAATGAAGCTATTAATGCTAAAGCAATTCCAGCTAAATTAACGCCAAAGAAAAATATTACTGGAATAAGCAATAAAGACCAAAGTTGCTTTTGTTTAAATGAAAGCAAGTATGCAACAACTAAATAAATAAAAATTGCGTAGATCATAGTGCAAACAAAATAGCTATGCTAAGTCCTATTATTGCTAAAGCTACCATCTTTCTCTCATCTATTAAAATTAAATATTGATTTGCTTTTTCAGGTAACATTGAATAAGAGTTTATTGGCTTATAGAAATTATAGAAAAAGGAAAAAACAATTGTGCTTAATTTGAAAGCATAATTAGAAATGAATGAATATGCTTTTATGCTTACTTTTAGTATTTCTTTTCTTTTAACCCAAAGCAACCATGCAATCAGTAATCCAAGAACACTTGCAACTATTGCATATACATTTATTGAAGCTAATACAAAATACACAAGAGAAAAAGATAAAACTAAAAGAACAAAGCTTTCTATTGAAAGAAGAGAGTAGTTTGTTTTGCTTATTTTATTAACTCTAATCATTGGCTTCAGTCCTACAACTGCAAACAGAAACAGCAATAATACAGAAATTATAAGATTGTGAAATATTTGTAAGTGAGCGAAAAATGCAGAAGTAAGCACTATGTTTCCAAGCATTAAACTAAATAACACATAATTTATTGCGCCTAACTTAGGTAACTTTTTACTCATCAATCTATAGATATCTTCTTCATTGTATTTTAGCTTATCTTCTCCAGCAGAAATAAACGCTGCAACCTTGTAAAACGCGTGAATAAAAATATAAACAAATGCGATAAAAGGATTAACAAAAGCTCCAATGATCATTGTAGATATAGATGAAACTGTAAAGTATGCTAAGAATTTCTTAATGTTTGATTCAAGCAATGCTAAAATTAATGTAAGAACAATTGTGAAAATAGAAATTAAGAATAGAAATGGATATATGCTAGTAAGCATTGATCTAATTATTAAAAGCAAAAATACACCTGAAATTACCATTGTTGCTGAATGAAGCAATGCCGATACTGGTGTTGGTGCCACCATTGCATCTTGAAGCCATAAAAGTGGAAATTGAGATGATTTTGATAATGCAGCGATAAGAATAAGTACTTGGTAAAATAAGCTTAATGAACTTAATTGATTAAAGAATATTATTCCCTTTCCATACATTTGTGAAACAAAAAGCAATAAAGCGATATCACCAATGTAAGTGAAAATTATTGCTTTTCTTGAGCCAAAAACACTTTCATCATTTCTATAAAATCCAATTAATAAAAACGAAGCGATTCCCATTAGTTCCCAAAATGCTGCGAACTGAATCAATGATTGAGAGAGAAGCATGTAATACATAAACAGAATAAAAATAGAATAAAACAGATAGAATTCTCTACTATTTTCTTTTATGTATGCAAAACTAAACAAATAAGTAAAAATAGAAATTAAGAGAAGAAGAAAAGCTATCCAATACCTATAAAATGAAAATGAAAAACCAAAGATATAAAATGAAAAAGCATTGTGAATAAAAATTTGTAACAATAAAGTTAGAGCAATTAATGCTAATTGAATGTATTTTCCTCTTTTAATAAAAGAAAACAAAGGCAACAATGCAATTGTGATTAATTCAAGATCTATCATACCTCGAAAAGTATGCAATTATTGCTACTCCTACTAAGGCCTCCATTGCGCTTAGCACTAATAACAGTGAGGCAACACTTATTTGAGGATAAAATAACATCGCTAATGTTAACATAATCGCTTCAGAGGATACAAGATAATTAACTATGTTTCTTTTAACTAAGAAAGATGCTATAGCTAAAGAAATAATTAAAGCAAATGCGGGGTTCATATTTTCTTGTATGCATTAATTATTGCCCAACTTGAAAACAAAGCAATTACTCCAATTGAAATTATTTCTGCTATAGAAACCGAATATTTAACATTGCTTGGATTTACAAAAAACAATATTATAAACAGAGGAATAAAAGCTAAAATTAAATTCTTATCATATTCCATTTTTTTCTCTGGTAAAAAAGTTGTAGCAATAAGTAAAAGAGCAATAACCCCTGCATTAAACAAAAGAAGCACAAAAATTCCAAAATTAATTGCCCCTAAAATAAAGAAATAAGCTGAGACAGATAAGGAAAATAAGAATAGGAAAAGGACTTCATATATTATGGATTGCTGAATAACTAAGCTAAAAATAAACAAAACCTGCAAAGCAAATAGTCCTAAAGTTAGGTATTGCATTATTATTTTGTTCTTATGAAATAATTAATTTACAAAAATTGCGGGCCTAGTTTTTCCAATAAGTCTTTGTGCTGGTCCCAATAAGTCCTCACTGGTGTGAATAAATCTACTATGTATTTAGCTAATGCATTCTTCAAGTCTAAAGGATGCAACTTTCTTTCTAAGTATTGCTTTTCCATTTCACTGTAAGAGGATAATTCTACATCTCCACCAAATTTAAGGTCTCTTTCTATTTTTACTTTTCCATAGTTTGGAAACACTAAGTATCTGTACAAAGCTATAATTGGATTACCATCCACTACGCCTTCGGGGCAATAAGCACTAAGTAACTTATTTTTTATAGATTCTGGTGAATCATTTACTTTAATTAATGTTTCTGGCTCTGAAGAGCTCATCTTTTTGTTTGGTCCGAGTAAAGAAGGAACCAATGGCGTCATTATTTCTACTCTCTTTCTGTAGCCTAGCACAGGCAATAATTCTCTAGCGTATGCCATAATATGCCTTTGATCTATTCCTCCTACTTGAATATCCACTCCAAGATATTGCTCATCTAACGCTTGCATTATTGGATATATTAGCTCGCTTACTTTTGGATTTTTCATTCTTGTTACCTCTGAAGCAGCGCGCATTGCACGGTCAACAGTAGTTATAGTTGATGCTTTAAGAACATCATACATGTAATCGCTTTTAAGTTGATAATCGGATCCTTTAATCATCTCAGGTTTCTTTAACCATTTAACTGCTAATTCTATTGACTTTGAAGTATATTCTACTCTCAAGCTTAGATCTTCCCACCTTGCTTTAAGATCATCTAATGCTGCGTGTACATCTGCAATTAAAATTATAACATTAACTCCGGCTCTTTGTAAATCAACCATCTTAGATAAAGTAACAATATGCCCCAGATGTAAAGGTCCAGTAGTTGCTCTACCAATATATGCTTTCAATTGTTTTCCACTATTAACTAAATCCACTAACTCTTCATGAGTTAGAACTTC
>CAYOMU010000020.1:2958-6451 GCA_964405205.1 Candidatus Woesearchaeota archaeon | reverse complement strand
TTTATGCTAAATGAGTTTTTGTACTTAGTTCTTTCGGGAACAGCTGGCATATTAATCATAGGATTCTTAGGTAAAGCTTTAGAAAAGAAAACTTCCATTACTTATATAATTTGGCTTATTCTCTTTGGAATTTTGCTTTCAAGCTTTGGAGTTTTAAAAAGATCTTCATTAATTTCTAATTTGCCATATGTAGTAAACATAGTGCTTATTCTCACTTTGTTTAATGCTGGGCTCAATATAAAGCTAAGAAAAGTGATTAAAACCATACCAAGAGCTTTAATTTTATCGCTTACAAACTTTACGTTGTCCTTTATTGTAACTTTTTTAATTTCATATTTAATTACTAGTAACTTGCTGTTTTCTTCTTTGTTTGGATTTTCAGTCGCAGGAGTAAGCTTCTATATTATTTCCTCATTAAAAGAGAATTTATCACAAAAAGGCTCAGATTTGTCAAATATTGAAGGCACAGTTGAAGAGCCCTTAGCAATAGTTTTTGTTATAGTCTTATTAAGTGGAATACTGCTTCACAACACTAGCGCTGCATATGTTGCTGAAGCAGTAATTGCAGAGTTTGCAATAGGTGCAGTTTTAGGCACAATACTTGGAATGATATGGGTTCCGATTATGGGAAAACTACAAAAAGAAAAATATGATTATTCTTATGTTGCTTCACTTGCAATGGCTTTTATTGTTTATCTTATAATTAGCTTAATCAATGGCAGCGGATTGATAGGAGTGCTTTCTTTTGGTATAGTAATTGCAAATGGGCAAGAGATATTTCACGCAATAAAGTATAGGCATAATCCTGCGTTTAATATAAGCGAAGAATCAAAGTCATTCAACGATCTAGTTACATTTTTAACTAATTCTTTGTTTTTCGTTTACTTTGGAGCACTCATAATATTAACTGATTATTTTGGACTTATCTTTGGCTTATCAATAGGATTAATACTTGTAGCAATAAAAGCACTGTCATCAAGAATTGCACTCTATAAATCGGCGTATACACCTAATGATAAAAGATCAATAGGAATTCTTGCCGCTAGAGGAACTGGAACTGCAATAGCAGCAGCTTTACCGCTAAGTTATAATCTAATGAATGGAAGTGTTTTAATTGATGCAGCTTTTTCAGTAATTATTGTGACAGTATTTATGAGCATGTTCATAGGTAACAGCAAGAGAAAATGGAAAGCATAGATTTTATTTTGTTAATTACTTCGCTTATAATATTCCTTGGTTACGCAGGAGACATATTTTTCAAAAAAACAAAAATTCCATCGTTTTTATTTCTTATATTGACCGGATTTCTACTTGGTCCTGTTTTTGGAATACTATCTAAATCTGCTCTAATGCCAGTAATAGGAATTCTTGCGCAAATAACATTAATAATGGTAATATTTCATGGAGGAATTGACCTTAGACTTGGAAGTATATTTAGAGATGGCTGGCGTGCATTCTTGCAAGTATTGTTATATATTGGAATAAGTTTTGTTATTATTACATTTTTAACTTATTTTGTTCTTCATTTTCCTCTTTTAATTACGCTCATATTTTCTTCTATTGTAAGCGGAGAAACAACTGCTGCAATTATAATTCCTTTAGCAAGAGAAATAAATGTGAAACAAGCAACTGTTACTTTTCTTACATTTGAATCTGCACTAAATTCAATTGTTTTAGTAATTCTTTTCATTACATTTACTGGGTTATACTTTAATGGAAATGTTAATGCATACTCTGCAGCTTACTCTTTAATATCTTCTTTTTCAATTGGTATATTCATAGGCTTTGTGCTTTCTGTGCTTTGGATTTATCTAATAAATTACCTTAAAAACAGAAATTATACTTATGTGCTTATCTTAGGCTTATTGTTTTTAACCTATGCTCTCTCTGATGTTGCTGGAGGAAGTGGTTATCTTGCAGTTATTGTGTTTGGAATTGTATTTGGAAACTACAAATTTATTAGTTCATTCTTCCAAAGAAAGATAGAAATTAATAAATTAAAGAAAGAGGTATTTAAATTTCACGGAGAAATAACATTTTTACTTAGGAGTTTCTTCTTTGTATTCGTTGGATTAGTATTAAGCATATCATTAAGCAACATTTATTTTGGCCTTCTAATAGGCTCAGCCATTACATTAATTCTTTTAGCCTCAAGATTTATTGCAGTTTCGATTTCTACTTATAATTCATCAATGGTGAAAGATAAAAACAAGATTCTTATATCAATTGCTCAGGGAGTAACTCCAATAACTCTTGCAGTTTTAGCGTTTGAAGAGGGCATACCTAAAGCAAACACAATTTTAACTTTAGTTGCGTATATTGTAATCTTAACAAACGTAATTACAACTATTGGCGTATTTTTAACAATGAGACATGAAGAAATAAAAACACACAAAGTCTAAGAATATCTCTTAGTATAAATACTATTATTTTTGATTTCTTTAATTTTCTTTCTAAAATCTGCTATTTCTTTGTAATAATAGCTATTTAATTGAATAAGATTTTTAGCCTCAGTATCTTTTTTCCCGTATTCTTTAAATGATTTATCTCTGTAAAATGAAGGAAAAACATTGTAAGCGCAAAATGGCACAACGTTACCATTTGGTAAAGAATAATGAATGCTACAACGCATTACTCTGCCAACATCGTAATTGAATGGATCCATGAAATGCATAGTACCAAGATAAAGCATTTCATAGTTCAATTCTCCTGCAGAAGAATAATCTCTTTTAATAAATAAATTAGTGAGCATTTTCTTAAGATTAGTGCCATCTGGAAGGTCTTCTTGAATAAAGTAGTTGCCAGAAAATAGTTTTGCTAAAATAGTAAATTTCCTTAATATCTGAAAGTTGCCGTTTACTGCTTTATTTAAGTCAAAGTAAAGCTTATCCACATTAATGTATTCAGTAATCGGATAAAACTTTTCTTTTTCTTTGTCCACAATAACATATGTTGCCTCACCACATTTTTCATTGTTATAAAAGCCTAAATCCTTCTTCCCTAATAATTTAATTAATGGTACAACAAAAGGAATTGGTTTCCAAGCATCTCTTGGAATATTTAATTGCTCCTTTGCTGCTTTTTCTAAGTCAGATATTGTAACTCTTTTCTTTTCTACCTCCTCTATTTCATTTCTACTCATGTATCCAACAAATGACACCGGCTGAAAGTTCACTCCGCGAACAACATCCATGTTCTTTGCAGCAAATCTTACAATTTTACCGATTTCTTCTGGAAAGTTCCAGCCATTAATTAATGTTGGCACTAAGACAACACTAGTTAAGCTACCTTCTTTAAATGCCTCAAAAATAAAAGGCACTTCGTAATGATTTTTGAAGTTTATCTTCTCGTCTACAGCATCAAATGAAAGATAAACTGTATTTACTCCAGCAGCTCTAAGTTCTTTAACATAATTTATCGCTTTATCTTTATTGTTATAATACATTATTCCTATTCTTACTCCTTGAGTGTTAAGCTGAATGTGACTTACTCC
>CAYOMU010000020.1:0-2858 GCA_964405205.1 Candidatus Woesearchaeota archaeon | reverse complement strand
AGTAATGCTGTAGCATTTTGATGCAAAGAACATAGACCACAAGCTGCTGGACATGGTCCCGGCGGAGTTGGATTGCTTGGATTAAACTTATCTTCAGTAGAATACCTTTTTATTTTTTCCCACCATTCTATATCTCCGATCCTACTTCTCTCTACTACTTCTCCATTTTTAATCTTTTCCAAGTAAATTTCGTCTCCAATAAGAACATATCTTGCATTTACTCTCCTTTTTATAAGGTCCTCTAGAGTTAATTCTTTTTTAGAAGCAATTTCTGCACCAACATAGCTAATAGTGTTCTCTAAAGTGCTCATATTGAATTATTTTTCTATAATTGGCAATTTATATATTTGTAATGCCCTCAAAAAATTTATGGAATACGAAACACTTCAATTGTCTGGCAAGGAAATATTAATACCTGAAGGTTGGATTGAGAGCATTGCAAGAGAAAGCAAAGAAATAGCTAAAGAAATCTACGACGTTAAAAACGCTAAGCCTAATGAATTATATAAAAGAAGACTACATGATATCAAAATTTATTTAGATGCTTTTGGAAATGCTTACTTTAACGATAGAACTATCGAGGTAGAAATTCCGCAGCCAATTAATGAGTATACGCAATTAGCAAAAGAGCACTTGATCACATTACTTGATGCAATAAGCTCTCCATTTGAAGGAAAATTAGATAGTCTTATACTGTACGCAAGAAAAGAAGACCTTTTATCAAAATTCCTAGAAATTTTTGGTTTTGGTGATACATATAAGATTAAAACTGAAGATGAAGATTATCCTATAATACAAGTAACCATTGCAACTTTACCAAAGAAGGTAGCCTTAACTTTAGAAAGTTTATTGCTTAAAGGCAATGAATTAAATAGATATAGAGATAATCTTTAATGGATTACTTGTATTGGACTGATTGCTATCTAAAACAAGCAGAAGCAAACATTACAAGAATAGAAAACAATAAGATCTACTTAGATAAGCTATTGTTTCATCCAAGATCTGGAGGACTAGTGAGCGATAATGGTAAAATAATAAAAGAAAAAGAGTATAATGTTGTTGAGGTAATAAAAGAGGAGAACGATGCAGCAGTAATTCTAGATAGCTCAGAAGGACTTAATATTGGGGACAAAGTAACTCAAGTATTGAATTGGGAAAGAAGATACAGATTAATGAAATTACACACTGCAACACACATTATTGCAGCATTAATGTATAAGCATTTTAACGCAGGGATTACTGGAGGAGAAATTACGCCAGAGTATGCAAGAGATGATTACAACGTAAATATGCAAACACAAGAATTTGAAAATAACATGAAATCAATAATTCAAGAAGCTAATGAAATAATAAACAAAGGAATTGAACTTAAAGTTTACTTTTTAAGTAGAGAAGAAGCAATGAAAATTCCTGGAATAGTAAAATTAGTAGAAAAATCGCCTCCTAATGTAAGCACGTGGAGAATTGTGGAAATTCCTGGAATAGATATACAAGCTGATGGCGGCCCGCATGTAAAGAATACTGCAGAAATAGGCGGAATTAAACTAATTAAGGTAGAAAATCGTGGAAAGAACAATAAAAGAGCTTATTATACTTTAATCTAACTTATTAATAATTTCCTTTAATGACTTTATATTAATTTCCTTTTTTCCTTGTTCAATTTTTTCGTAGGTTGAACGATAATAGCTTAGATCAACATTGCCAATTATTCCATCTTTTACTATCTTCTCTAGTTTAGCAAATTGATCTAGATCTGCATTTTCAAGTTTTATTCTTGCAATCTCGCAATCGCCGATATATGTATCTTGATGTTTCTCTATATCCTGACAAAGTAACTGATAATAATGAATACTCTTCGTGTCTCCAAAGTATAATAAAATACCGTTAACTCCTAAAGGAAATGCACTTAGACTAGAATAGTCAAAGCCTTTTTTATTTGCATAGCTTATTGCAGATTTAAATAATCCATTAAGCCTATCTACATCTTCTTTAGTTAACTTACCATCGTAACTCATTTATTTTAAATGATATTTACTTATTTAAAGATTCAATTTATAAAGAGAATAATTATAAATGATAAGCGCATATTTAAGCAAAGAAGTTGATAAAAGTAGGTTGACAAAATATGCGGAAAAACTATTAGATAAGTACAATTGGGTTTCTGTTTATAAAGGAAGAAATAATAACATTGTGCTTGTGCCTGAGAACTATCCTAATTCGATTACAAATCTTATCAATGTTATAGAAGTTTCAGAGGAAGCGATATTTCAATTGAACGATGATATAGATGCATTAGATGCAGAAATCGCTATTGCTATTGAGAACTCGCATATTAATAAGGTAAAATTAGACTACAACGATTCGTTCGATATTAACAGATTTAATCAACTATTTAAAGATATGCTAGTAACTAAAGGAGAGCGCAAAAATGTAGAGGAAAAAGCAAAAGTAATAAAAGTAGTGAAGCATTTTACTGCTAAAGGCATAGGAACAATTGCAATTGGTTTCTTATCTTCTGGAAGTATATTAAAAGGGGAAAAACTAATTGTTTGCAGCAAAGAAGCGTTGATAAGGGAAATACAGCTGATGGATGTTAGCGTAGAAAAAGCAGAAAAAGGATCTTATGTGGGAATTTCCATTCCAAATGTAAGAGATGAAGAATTTAACAATTGCGATTATATTGTTTCAGAATTAAATGAAAAGAAATTAAATTTACAGAAATCGCCATTGTATAAAGGAGATTTACAGCAAATAAAATTGAATTTTCTTGGAATAAACCTTGATTATAAAGAAAAACTAATGTTGCCAAATGTATCTTTTGGAATTGCTTACAATCCTTCTCTATCAAAAGGAAAAAA
>CAYOMU010000019.1:0-6688 GCA_964405205.1 Candidatus Woesearchaeota archaeon | reverse complement strand
GAGTCTTATGGAGCAAAACTACACTAAATTTGAAAGAGCAAGGCTTATTGGTGCAAGAGCGCTTCAAATATCTTTAGGAGCTCCTCCTTTAGTTAAATATTCGGAAGAAGA
The DNA here is from genome assembly GCA_964405205.1 of Candidatus Woesearchaeota archaeon. Lineage (GTDB taxonomy): Archaea > Nanobdellota > Nanobdellia > Parvarchaeales > Parvarchaeaceae > Rehaiarchaeum. Next base: position 6,577 of record CAYOMU010000019.1, on the reverse strand, counting down.
AAGCTATATATCCATAGCAACAAGAGAATTAGAAAAAGGAGTAATTCCATTAACTGTAAAAAGAAATGTTTGATCAATTTCTTAATAACATAAGAAGCGTTATTGACGGATTTATAAGTAAACCTTTACCAGAAAACTTAGAAAAAAGCTTAAATGAGTTAAGGGATGTTCTTATAGAAGCAGACGTAGATGTCGAAGTTTCGAAAAAAATTATTGAAGAAATAAGAAAAAACATAAAACAAAACAAAGAAAATGTTCCAATAAGCGATAAATTCGTAAAAGCAACTTATGATGCCTTCAAATCATTATTAGGAGAATCTGAACAACTGAGGATATCAAAGATACCCTTTAAAATTCTACTTGTAGGACTTTATGGGAGTGGAAAAACTACTACCGCAGGAAAACTTGCACTTTATTATAAGAAAAGAGGATTTAAACCCTTGTTAGTCGGCTTAGATATACATCGTCCAGCAGCAGGGGAACAACTAAAACAATTGGCTGACCAGGCAGGAGTTAAATGCATTGCAGAAAACAATATTGAAAAAACAATAGAAAATTACAAAAAAGTTGAAAAACAATTTGATATAATTATCTTTGACACTGCCGGAAGAAGTGCAGTAGACAAAGAGCTAATAGATGAAATTATTAATATAAAGCAAAAAATAAACCCTGATCAGATAGTTCTTGTTATTTCTGCAGATATAGGGCAAAATGCTAGAAAGCAAGTAACGGAATTTCATAATGCATTGGGAATAAATTCAATAATAATAACAAAAACAGATACTTCAGCAAAAGGAGGAGGAGCTTTAACAGCAGCGTATATTAGCGGCGCGAAAGTAATTTTTGCTGGAGAAGGGGAAAAGCTAAATGCATTAACCGAATTTGATACCGATAAGTTCATTAATAGATTAGTTGGAATAGATAGATTTGGAGGAATAATAGAAAAAATAAAACAAGAAGAAATCCAAATAAATGAAGAAAGCGCAAAAAGAATTATAGAAAATAAATTTACTTTACTAGATTTCTATGATCAATTCAAGGCTACAGGACAAATAGGTGCAAGTAATATTATTAAAACAATAGGCTTGAATGATGAAAAGTTTAAAGATTTAGATAAAAAACTGAAAGATTACATGGTTATAATAAATTCTATGACCAAAAAAGAAATAGACGATCCTGAGATTATAGATAGCTCAAGAATTAAAAGAATCGCAAAAGGAAGCGGAAAAAGTGAAGAAGAAGTTAGAGAATTACTTTCTCTTTACAAAAATACTAAAAAAATAATGAAAATGACGAATAATAAGGGATTAACAAGATTATTAAGTAAATTTGGCCTTAAGCTATGAAATGTGCAATTTGCGGAAAAGAAGTAGAAAAGACATTCTTAGAAAAGATTAGGGGCTGCTATGTTCATAAAAATGGCAAAACTTATGTAGTTTGCAGTGATTGCCAGAAAAAATACAAAAATAATTATCAAGAAATAATAAGTAAAATATAATTGCGCCCGTAGTTCAGCCCGGATAGAACGGCCGCCTTCTAAGCGGCATGTCGCAGGTTCAAATCCTGCCGGGCGCAATGTAATTTTAGTTTTAAAGTAATAATATTTAATGGAAACAGAGAAGGATTATACAATAGAAAGAAGTGAAGGTGAAATTGCGCTCACCCTTAAAGTTCCTCTTACTGAGTTACATCCTGAAATTGAAGACAATCCAAATATATTCGAAAAGGTAGTAAATGCGATATTAGAGTCAGGAAATGTTACTGTAGTAAATGTGTCATCAGATAGAAACTATGTTTATCCTGAAGATCAAACTCAGATTTTGAATGACTTAGCAAACAAATATAAAGCAGCAATGGAAAGTCCTGTTTCAAAACCTCTAGATCCTGAAGTAGAAAATGCATATCCGGAAGAAACATCAGTAGTTAATTATTTTCTTTATTCTGGCATTAAGAGGGATCCGATAGGTGCATATGTGTTTGCTTCAAGGGCATTAAGAGAATGGAAAGCAAGATTAGCACTTAAAAACGATTCATTATTAGATGTTTTAGCTAAAAAATTAGATTCACTCTTATCTATTTTTTCTGATACATTAATTATTAGATTATCTTCAGAAAGTCTAATAGGTTATAAAATTGGAGACAGAGAGCCTTATAGGAAATTATTTAGACCTTTAGTTAGACCCAACTTTCAGTATGCAAGAATAATGATGGCTCCTCCAATCAACGCTGAAGAAATAGCTTCTTATACATTACCAGATGAGGATAAAACAGAAGTTATTATATATAGAATTCCTGGATTAACTAGATATCTGTATTTTATAAACCCACCAGAGCTCGCATTAAATGCCACAGAGTACCAAATACTAGATGAAGTCAGATCTTCTTTTGAAGAATATAAACCGACAAAAGAAGAGCTTGTGCAGCCTAAAAGAACAAGAGAAATTATATTTAACATTGGAAAAAATCTAATTGAAGATTTATACAAAAAATACAATTATCCGATAGATTATGCTCAAATAAATAAATTAGCCAGAATTCTAGTTAGACTTACAGCTGGATTTGGTATTGTTGAACTTATTCTTACAGATCCTTTAGTGGAAGATGTGTACATAAATGCACCAATAAGCACTTCGCCGGTATTTCTAAAGCACAGTGAGTATGGAGAGTGTAATACTAATGTTATCCCAAACATGAAAGAAGCTGACGCATGGGCTTCTAGATTTAGACTTTATTCTGGCAGACCGTTGGATGAAGGACACCCAGTTTTAGATACGGAACTTACTACTGAATTAACTAGAGCAAGAGTGGCTGTAGCTCAAACACCTCTTATTCCTGGAGGACTTGCATTTGCATTTAGAAGACACAGAGAAAAGCCGTGGACTTTGCCTCTATTCTTAGATAATGGCACAATATCTAAGTGGGGCGCAGGATTATTATGGTTTTTAGTGGAAGGAGGAAGAACAATTCTCATAAGCGGAACTAGAGGCGCAGGTAAAACTTCACTCTTGACTGCATTAATGCTTATGATACAAAAAAGAGTAAGAATAATAACTGTTGAAGATACATTAGAAATTCCTGCTGATTCATTCAACGATCTTGGTTATAATATATTATCTATGAAAGTAAGAAGCGCAATTTCTGGTGAAGTTTCAGAAATGACCGCAGAAGAAGGAATAAGAACAACTCTTAGATTAGGGGATAGTTCTTTAATTGTGGGAGAAGTTAGAAGCACGGAAGCAAGGGCGCTTTACGAAGCAATGAGAGTTGGTGCGTTAGCAAATGTAGTAATGGGAACTATTCATGGAGAAAATCCTTATGGAGTGTTTGATCGAGTAGTAAATGACTTAGAAGTACCAAAAACAAGTTTTAAGGCAACAGATATTATCGTATCAGTAAATAAAATAAGAAGCGCTGATAGAATGACTGAAAAAAGAAGAGTACTTAATATCACAGAAGTAAGAAAAGATTGGGCAGAAGATCCAAAAAGAGAGGGAGGTTTTATTGATCTTTGTACTTATGATATTTACAAGGATGAATTAATTCCGACTAGTGCACTATTAGAAGGAGATTCAGAAATAGTAAAGGACATTGCTATGAATGTAAGAGATTGGGCAGGAAATTGGGATTTAGTACTAGATAACATAGAAACAAGAGGAGAATTTCTTTGGAAAATTGTAGAAAAAAGCAGAAACACTGGAAATAAAGAAATATTAGAAGCTCCATTTGTTTCAAAAGCAGTTGATCAATACTATGAAATTGTAAAAAGACTAAAAGAAACAAAAGGTAATGCAGAAGGAAAAGACATAATAAGAGAATTTGAGACATGGCTAGAGAAAATGTAATTGAGAAACACTTCATAGAAGAAAGTGATTCATTAATAAAAGATCAAAAAGCAAGAGAATTACTCAAAACTTTAGAATATCAAATGTTCTCAACGCAGCAAAGAAGTTTAATAGAAAAAATAATTGACAGAGGAGCTCAAATTACTTCTAAGTTTTTAAAATTAAACATAAAGCCGGAAGATAAAAAGAAGCTTGATAATATTCTTTTTTTAACTGGATATAAAATAAAAGCGGAACAGCTTTATTCTTTTGCGGTATTGACTTTGCTTATAATGATAATTATTGGAATAATCTTAATCGCAACGTTTGTACAAACCTTGCTAATGATAGGATTTCTTCTTATGATTCTTGGATTTGTCTTCTACTATCTAATAATGAATTGGCCGCATTTTGAATTCATGGGAAAATTAAGTAAATCTGCAGGAGATCTAGTAACTTCAGTAATATACATGGTAATTTACATGAGACTCCACGCTAATTTAGAAGGAGCTCTTTCGTTTACTGCCGAAAATTTAACTAGCTACATGGCTTTTGATTTTAGAAAAATGCTTTGGGATATAGAATCAAGAAGATTTGCTAGCGCGAAAGATGCATTAGATAATTATGTGCTTATGTGGTCTTCTACTAATCCTGCATTTGTTGATTCAGTGTTTCTGATAGAAAGTTCTTCTCTACAAAAAGATGAAACAGAAAGAAATGCGCTTTTAGATCAAGCATCACAAAGAATAATTGAAGGAACTTATGCACAAATGAGTGAATACGCAGTAAGACTTAGAGAGCCTTTAAATACAATTTACATGATTGGAATGGTTTTACCTATTTTAGGAATGGTATTACTTCCTCTTGTAGTTTCATTTATTGCAATTCCGTATTTTCCTGTTCTATTGTTTGTTATGTATGATGTTTTGCTTCCGGTTATGGTTTATATGATGCTATATGATCAATTAAGATTAAGACCTGCAGGATTTCCTGCTCCTGATATTTCTGTAGTTCCAGGAGTTGCAAAACCAGGACACTTTAACATTAAACTAGGAAAGAAACGAAAGGAAATAAGCGCGCTCATTCCTGCAATAATAGTCGCTTTGATATTTGCATTCATAAGTTACTTAATGAAGCCTTATCTGGCTATGAGCAACTATGTAGGTACTGCTGCATCTGTAATAATAATAATAGGTATAGCGATAAGCATATTTACTTATATGTATTTTGGTTCATATCAACAAAGAAGTCTAATTGAGAAAATATATAGAATACAAGACTCTTTTGCGTCTGTATCGTTTCAGATTGCTTCTTATTTGGCAGAAGGATATCCACCAGAAAATGCAGTAGTACTAACTGAAAAAAATAGCGTTGGCACCCCAATTGAAGAATTTATGGCACAAACAGCAACCAATATAAAAAGATTCGGAATGTCACTTAAACAAGCTTTGTTTGATCCTAATTTTGGTACATTGATTAGATTTCCTTCACCAGCAATAATTGCTGCAATGAGAGTATTTCTAGAGGCTGGAGAAAAAAGCGCAAAAGATGCAGCATCAGCTATGTATGCAATCTCCAATTATTTCTCTAATTTATCAAAAATAGAATCACAAATTAGAAATTTACTTGAAGAAATAACAACAGGAATGAAATTCGAAGTGGGAGGATTAAGTCCTGTAATGGCAGGAATTGTTGTAGGATTAACTACATTAATAAGCCAAGTATTGGGAAAACTAGGCCTAGCTTTTTCTTCAATTAATACAATTACCTCTGGCTCGAATAGTGCGCTTGGTCAATATGCAGGTGCTGCTGCAACTATTTTTAGTATATTTAATTTAAGTGGAGGTGCTATTTCTCCAGTGGTATTTCAAATTGTTGTTGGAATATACATAATAGAATTATCAGTAATTATAGGATATTCAGTAGCAACAATACTTAGGCCTGGAGATAAAATAATGGTTATGAACGAAATAGGAAAAACTATATTATACTCATCTTTAATATATGCGTTGGCTGCGATAGGAGTTACCTTCTTCTTTGGAGCAATGGGATCATCCATATTGGCTGCAACATTTTAATCTTAAGAATTAATTATTTATAATGGCACAATTAGATTTTGAATCTGCACCTATTGACGAAAACTTCTTCAATGAGCCAGATAAGTATCCAGTAACAGGCACACACAATGGTCATGAAGTTAGAGCCGAAGGTATTCAAAGACTAGATAAAAACGGAAAACCATATCCTACTAAACTAGGCATACATGGCACTAATGTAGCTGTAGATTTTGATTCTTGTATTGCTGATGGATCGTGCCAAGATGTATGCCCAGTTAATGTATATGAATGGCTTTTAAATCCCGGAGTTTCTGGTTCCGGAAAGAATAAGCAAATAACCCCTGGTAGCGAAGAGTGGAATAAATATAGAACTGATAAAGCAGATCCTGTAAGAGAAAGCGATTGCATATTTTGCATGGCGTGTGTTAATGTTTGCCCTGTACACGCAATTTCAGTAGCACAAAGAAAATAAGTTTATACCTTTACAACTTTATAAAGCATGTAATCATCAACATATTTGTTAGATAGCAGTAATTTCCAGTAAGCTAAATGCAATAAATCATTGGGGATTAGATAACTACTATCATTGAAGAATAGAACAGAATAATTAGCAATTCTTTTTCCTACTAAAGGAAAAGTATAATTAACAATACCATAGGGATAATCATACACTAATGTGCTTTTAATTGTTGAAAAAGA
>CAYOMU010000018.1:0-6700 GCA_964405205.1 Candidatus Woesearchaeota archaeon | reverse complement strand
CAATTTAAATAAAGTAAAACGCTAACTCGATTATTAGGCCAAGAACTCCTGCCATCAAAGCAGAAATAAGCACAACTAGGCTTAGTTCTTTGAATTCTTTTGTATCTGGCTTCCTGCTTAGCAAAATAATTCTTTTATATTCTTCATAATAATAGCTAAGATAATACCTTAATTTTTCTGGCTTGAGATAGCTAAGATAAAATCCTAATTTCTTAAATAATAGTTTAAGCTTCAAAGTGCTAAATGATTTCTTATTTGCAACCTTTATCTTTTCTTTCTTCTCTTCTTTAATTTCAACTTTCTCCTCGGCTTTACTTTTGTTTTCTACTTCAATTTGTTTTTTCTCTTTTTCATTGTTATCACTATTAGTGTAAAAGTCCTTAATTGTAGTCATAAGAACTTTATGCCTAGTTCTTCTTCTACTTTTTCTTTCTTATTTTCTTCTTCTCCCTGAGCGATTGATCTTCCAGTGATTTGCTTTGAAGAAACTCCAGTAATTATGGCCAAAACTCTTATTGTATCTTTTAAGTCTTGGAATTGCTTAGCTCCAACTATAGTTAATATGCCTTTAGGTAAATGAGCCACAACTTTTGATAGAATTTCATGAACATCATTTAATAAAAGATCTGGTCCTCCAGAGACATTTAACAACAATCCTTTTGCAGTTGAAAGATCTACATCCAGGAGAGGATTCTTCAATAACTTCTCTACTACTCTATCAACTTTGTTTTCTTTTGAATCAGTTTCTGCTGTACTAATCATTGCAACTCCGCCATTGCTCATTATCCTCTTTATATCTGCAAAATCTACGTGCATCAATCCTCCAGTAGTAACAATTTCTGTTATGCCTTTAACTGCATTAATTAATATATCATCCGCCACTTTGAATGCAACTTGTATTGGCAAATCAGGAGCAATTGCCAGGAGCTTATCATTAGGTATAAGTATTAATGTATCTACCACTTGCTTTAGCTTATCTGCTCCTTCTAATGCGTATTTCATTCTCATTTCTCCTTCACTACTAAAAGGCAAAGTAACTACTGCAACAGTTAACGCCCCAACTTTCTTTGCAATTTGTGCAATTACTGGCATTGCTCCTGTTCCAGTTCCTCCTCCTAAACCTCCACAAATAAACACCATGTCTGCACCTTGAAGGTAATGCTTAATATCTTGCTCTGATTCTTTTGCTGCTGCCTCGCCCACTGCAGGATCAGCTCCAGCTCCTCTTCCTTTGGTTAGTTCTTTGCCTATAAGTATTTTCTTATCTGCTGATTTGTACAAAAGGTCGTAAGCATCAGTGTTTACAGAAATCAACTCTGCTCCTTTTATGCCAATTTCCATCATTCTATTTACAGTGTTACATCCTGCACCTCCCACGCCTACAACTTTAATGCTAGTTTGGTGAGAAGCTATTAATTCCTCTAGTTCTTTTTTAACCCCTTCATCCTCATTGACTGCTGACAGGTCCATAAATTACATTGTACTGATTATTAATGTAATTTTTAACTATTCTTTCAAATACTTTTGCTTTCTCCTCTTTTGGTTTATCCTTTATTCTGATTTGATTTTCACTAATTTCTATTTTACTTTGATCCATGCTTAATAGGCTTTTTGCTAAATTTGTTATCTTTTCTTTTTGATCAGTTATTTCTTTTTCAACTTTAACTTTATAAATTAAAGTTTTCCCGGCCAAAGGATTATTAAAGTCTATCATTATTCTTCCACTACCAATGTATATAACTTTACCTAGCAACGATTTGTTATCTTCCTCAACTGTTATATAATCCCCAACACTAGGTTTATAATTAAAGTCAAAAGAAGAAAGAGAATAAGTCTTAACTAGTGAAGAATTATAATTTCCAAAAGCATACTCTGGCTTAACTTCTACCTCAAATTCATCTCCTTCTTTTTTTCCAATTAAGGCCTCTTCTATTGGCTTAAATATAAAACCTTCGCCGACTACAACAAGAAAAGGAGAAAAATCTATTCCCTCTGTATTTAAGTTATTTTCTTTTGCAACGCTTTCAATATTTGTATCAAAAATCTCGCCTGTATCTTTTATTTTGCCTAGATAAGAAATTAAGGCAAAGCTCCCATTTTCAATCATTTCTCCAAAGATATTGTTATAACTGATACGTTTCTCATTTGTTGTGGATTTGTTTTTGAAGGTAACTGCTCTGTCGATGCCTCTATGCTCATTTTAGCATCTTTAATAAATCTGTTCTTTAAAGTTAATGCTACATCCACTGCTCTAGATATTTTTGCTCCTCTTGCTTTTATTATAATCTTGTTGTGCCCGCTGTTTAACAAAGTTATTGCTGCAAGTACATAGCTCATTACTGGTTTGCTGCCTACAAGTATTTCTTCGTCCATATTTTTTTCTGCTCTAATAGTATATAAATTATTTTGTGTAAACTATGATTAACCATTAAAACAAGAAGGAGAAAACTCAGAAAGAAAAGAATTATTGAATGTAAGAAAATAAATTGAATTAGTAGCTGAAAAACTTCCGTTGTAGCTTTTATTGACTGGAACATTAAAAGATTGAGTTAGAAATAAACTCATATTTGGATAATAAACATTCAAAGATATGGATGTTGTAGATGTAGTATTTATCAGCCTAATTGAATAGTTAATAGTGTGTGTATTGTTATCATAAAATAGTTTATAGAAGAAAAATGGCTCTCCTGGGGGAGCAACTAATGTGCTATTCTTGTATTTAAGAAATTGAAGATAATTGGAAGCTGAAGGAGAAAATGCGATAGTTGCATTGCCCACTGTGTAAACATAATTATATGGAAATATAGCAAGCGTATTATTGCAATATATCGCATTTCTAATTACAATTGGAGGGAATTCAATAAGCTTATAGCTTCCTGGAGCAAAATAACTAAATTTTGTAATTTCTTTGCCTAATAATTGCAAAAACAAAATTGCATTTTCGTTATTAAATGCATTTTGTTGAGAAAAGAGCACAAAAAGAGCTATACCAATTGCAATTGCTGAAATGCCCATTGCAATTGCTGTAATTGTTAGATATTCTAACGAACTCATTTACTAGGAACAAGTTTATCGTATAATTCCTTGAATCTATTTCTAATTGTAACTTCTGTTATGTTAGCAACTTTTGCAACATCCCTTTGAGTTTTCTTTTCTTTATTTAATGTGCAAGCAATGTAAAGAATTGCTGCTGCAACTCCCATTGGACCTTTTCCGCTAATTAATCCCTTCTTATCAGCTTCCTCAAGTAAATTAATTGCATCTTTTAATGTTTTATTAGAAACGCCAAGAGCATTTGCATACTTATATATGTAATCCTTCGGTGAAGGAGGCAATATTCTAATGTTCAATGCCTTAGTTAAAAGCCTATATGCTTTGCCCACTTCTTTTTTATTTGTAGATAATGTTTCAGCAATTTCATCTAAAGTTATTGCATAATTAAACCTTCTTGCAGCAGCGTAAATTGCTCCAGCAATAACGCTGTTCATTGATCTCCCGCGAACAAGCCTTTTGCTTGCTGCTTCCCTGTATATTTTTGCTGCTTCTTCTCTCACAACATTTGGTAACTGCAAAGATTCTATTGCATGATTTAACTCACTTAATGGAATTCTAAGGTTTCTCTCTGAGGCAGTGTTTATCCTAGTTTGCCAAATCTTCATTGTTTTAGCTTTATTTCTTGCATTAGGGGAGAGCTTCAATGTATCCCCTGCGCCCCCGACAGTAGTTGTTAGTCCTTGATCTGGCCTAGCTAAAGAAGCTGGAGCACCAACCCTTACTCTGCTTTCATCTTGTCTTTGTTCAAATGACCTTGTGTCCTTACTAAAATCTATCTGAGGAATAACTGTGCCACAATGCCTACATACATATTCTCCCGTAGTAACATCATATTCGAGATCAGTACTTCCGCAAACCGGGCACTTTTTCTCTACGTATAGGATTGTATCTGCCATATAATATATGTACTTAGGTATTATATCTATGCTATTCTTTGGGCTTGAAGATAAACTATTGATGCATTATCATTAAAGCTATACTCTATCTTTAAAGGATAATCAGAAGCAAAGTACAATTTCAATTGCTTATCAGTATCTAGAGCAGATAAAAGATTCTCTAATAGCTCTCCATAATACTTCGATTCGATTTTTCCTTTTGTAGAAATATTTGTAATCTCAGGGGTATCAGAAAGTAAGAATTTCTGCTCAAATTCTTTTTGATCGCCTTTAGAATAAACCGTAAAACTATCCTTGTCTAAAATAAATCCCACGGTATCATCAATAGAAAGTGCGGCCTTTATTGAGTCGTTTAATAGGCCTGCATTTATTTCTATATAGCTATCAAAGTTTAATTTTGGCTCTGTTGCGGGAGTATAATCGCCATTTACTAAAGGTACAGTAAAATTAAGCTTATGTTTTCCTAATATTGTAATGTAAAGTTTATCTTCTTCTGATGAGAGGATCAAACCGTCCCCAGACTTAGCAAACTTTAATACCTTTATTATATCATCTAGAAACACAGATATTTTTGATGGTGAACTTACCTCATATTTTCTGAAATATTCTTTCTTTGCATTGAAATTAACCATTGCAACAGAATCGTCGCTCATTACCTTTATTGTTAAGCCTTCAGTGCCAAACAACATAGATATATCTGAATGTAAAGCTGAACAAACGTTTAATATGTCCTTAAACTGTGTTGCGGAGTCAAATTCAACCTCCATATTTAATAAATACCTTTTAAATAATAAACTATATGGATTCGAGAAAAGAAATCTTGCTTTCTCAAGTAAATAGTATTGAAGTTAATTCTAAAATAAGAGTTGCTTGTCAAATATTAAGTATAGATGAAAAAGGCATAGCTGAGTGCACAGATGGAAGCATGAAGATAAACGCAGTGTTTCCTAATAACAATCCAGAAGTAAATAAGGGGGATTATCTTTTAGTTCATGGAAAAATAATTGGAAACAACACAATTGCGATTGAAAACTACAAAAAAATAAGTGTTTCTGAGTTTAGCGCATTTAAGAAATTAATAGAGGACTTGAATAATAAATATAAAGAAATTATGCAGTTATTATGAAAATAGGAATTTCAAGATTAGGAAAAAATAAAATAATTGTTGCGATCTATGATAATGAATTAAAAAGAATAAGAATAGACAGAGTTTCCTCAATCAAGGAAGTTAAGGACATAATTAAGACTGCAAATCCAACAAAAGTGTATTTGCACTCTTCTGCTCAGGATTTAGAGGATACAATTAGATATATGGTAGAAACAGAAGTAGTTGAGCAATTTGACATTGAAAAAACTAATCAAAAACTAAATGAATTAGAGAAATTATCTATAATAAAAGATTCTGATCTTCCAGCAATTGGCGCTGTGCTCTCAGAATAATTATAGTTTGTAATAATGCTTATAATCACTATTAAATAAAGTTAGATGATCAAATTGCACCTCCTTGTTATAATTGAATTTTTGTTTTAGCTCATTGATATCTTTAAATACATTCTTTATTCTGCAAACTGTTAAGTGAAGATGTATTTCCTCTTCTGGCTTAATTCCTAACGCATTATACAATTCTTTTGCTATACTTTCTGCGCCAATAGCATTGATAAATGCAACTCTTGGGAATCCATTAGAGAAGAAAAAATCTATGCCATTGAGCACTATAGTACCTTTATATCCCTCCATCTTGCTTTTTATAAGGTTTATATCTTCTATTTTATCTCCAATGAAAATTACAGTTACATGAAGCTTTTCTTCTTCAACAAAATTACCATTAAAGTACTGCTTAAATAGCGGATAAAATGTTACTATTTCGTTTCTTATTTCTTTTGGAATTTCAATTGCAATAAATAAACGCATTTTATTCTACTATTTCTGCGTCCTCTGGCAGACCGTCATTGTTTGTGTCTATTCCTCTAACTACATGTGCAAAATGCTGCTCCTTAGATAACTCGTCAGCCCTTCTTATTAAGCCTATGATTGCAGAAAATGTTCCAATGTATCTTATGCCTGCTAAAACTATTACATCTAATTTCTTATTAAATGGATTTTGAATTTTTGCTATTAATCCGTGCTCTGGCCTATAAAATGATTTTGATCCTTTAATTAGCTCCCATCCTTCTCTTCCTTTAGAAAATCTAATTGGAAGAAATCTATTAAGGTCGTTAGTAACTAAATTAGTTACTGGGCCACCAATAACAACTAATGGTTTATTAAATAAATTCTTAGAAAGAACATCAACATCAAATACAATTGGAAACTGAGAAAATTCAAAGTGTTTACCAATGTGATAAGTTAGATAAGATACATAGTGTAAATCCTTTGCAATTGCATTAAATGTACCGTGAGGCTCATTTGAACCGACTACTAATAGACCATTAAAAACTTCTGAAGAAACAAATGAATCAAAAATCTTGTATAAGCCATTGCTCTTTGATAATTCTCTTGCTTCATCCTCAAATGAAATCGCAAGACCTTTTTTCTTTAAAACATATTTATCTTTAACTTTTTCCACTAACTTTATTCTAACTAACTCATCCAAATAGAATGAAGCATTAGGAACGAGGCTTGCCGCCTCGTTCCCACTTAGCGGGCCTTTTTTTAATGCTTGAAGCAGTCTAACTGCGTTCTTATCTGTAATTTTCCAAAGTTCATCTAGTGAATCAATGTTCTTTACTAAAAGATCCATTAAATTCATA
>CAYOMU010000017.1:5528-8238 GCA_964405205.1 Candidatus Woesearchaeota archaeon | reverse complement strand
TTATATGATTTATGCAATTAACCTTAGAAAGATCATTAATCATTAATGAAAAAATTGCTTCTGCAGATGCCTCAAAAGCTTCCTCTAGTGTATCTCCTTCGGCTAGAATTGCATAGTCTGCAATTGCTTCTTTTTCAAGAAACTCAAATCTTTTCATCCTTTAATATTGCCTAAAGGTAAAAGTTTAACTAATCTGTGCGATATTCCTGCTTTTTCTACTGCCTCTGCAACATCATCAATGCTTTTATATGCATATCCTGCTTCCTCAGCAAGTCCTGACCAAGATGCGCTTTTAACGTAGATTCCTTGAGATAGCATTTGCTCAAACAATTCCTTTCCATTAATTTGCTTCTTTGCTTTTGCTCTGCTCATAGTTCTGCCGCTACCATGAACAGTAGAATAAAATGTTTCTTTAGAATCATCAGTTATTAGAACATAAGAGCCTGTTTGCATGCTTCCACCAACTAATGCTAACGATCCTAGGCCTAAATTTTGTAAGAACTTTCTATTATTGCGATAATCTTTAGGGTATGCTGCCGTTGCTCCTTTTCTATGCACCAATAGCTTAGTGACCCTTCCATCTAATTCAATCTCTTCAATGGTTGCGCGATTATGGGCTATAGCAAACAATTGATGCATTCCTAATTCTTCCTCACTTTTACCAAAAATCTTTGAAAATACTTTTCTTACTTTTGTTATTATAATTTGATGATTAGCAAAACTATAATTAACTGCGGCGCCCATTGCACCAAAATAATCTTGGCCTTCTTTTGAATTAAATGGAACCGAAGCTAATTCTTTATCGTTCACTTTTATTCCGTATTTGCTCATTGAGCTAAGTACTTTTTCTAAGTAATCTGATGCAACCTGGTGACCAAATCCTCTTGAGCCGCTATGAAGCATAACAGTTACTTGATTAGGAAAAATGCCTAGTTTTTTAGCTGAATCTTCATCGAAAATATTATTAGGACTTATGTATTGTACTTCCAGATAATGATTTCCGGAGCCTATTGTTCCTAGTTCAGGCATTCCTCTTTCAATGGCCTTTTCTGAAGCTTTTGAAGGATCTGCCCACTTTGCTATGCCATCTAATTCAGTTCTTTCTAAGTCCTCCTCAGTACCATAGCCATGAGACACTGCCCACTTTCCTCCTTCGCTTAGAAGCTCAAGAAATTGAGCCTTATTAATCTTAACATCACTATGAGTTCCAACTCCAACAGGAATCTCTTTAAACAAAGCATCCACTAACTCTTTTATCTTAGGCTTAACTTGATCAACGGAAAGGTTAGTAAGTAAAAGCCTAACAGAGCAGTTTATGTCAAAGCCAATTCCTCCTGGAGAAATAACTCCATTATTTATATCCATTGCTGCGATTCCTCCTATAGGAAAACCGTAGCCAGAATGCGCATCCGGAAGCGCAATGGCGTATTTAACTATACCTGGCAATGTTGCAACATTTGTTATTTGCTCTATAACCTCAGGATCTATTTCTTTAACTATTTTTTCTGTTCCATAAATTCTGGCTGGAACTCTCATTCCTGGCTTATAATCCTTATCGATCTCCCAAACAACATCACTTATCTTCTTCATATTCTCTCGCGTTAATATAGGCTTCAACTATATTTAATAAGTCCTTGTGAATTTGTATAATCCTTTCTTTATCAATTTGAGAAAAATATTGCTTTATATTTATTGATTTAGAAGCTAATATTATTTCATTATACGATCTTCCTGGATGGTCGAGCAAGTATATTTTATTCCAATATTTTTTTAATAAACTTAAAAATTCTTCTTTTCTTTGAATAAGCTTTGAAGTAAGAGCATAGTTTATAGCAAATATTCCTTTAAGAGTTGTTTTTTCTTTAACCATTTTAACAAAATCCTCTGATAAAAACTTTTCAGGAATAGTATCATCAACGTAAGCGTCTAAAATAACAACGTCATATAATTTCTCAACTTTTTGAACGTAATCATAGCCATCTGCTTCTATTATATTGTATTCTACTTTTCTTAATTTCCTTGCAATTTCTGCGATTTCTTTTGAAGTTTCAATGCCATCTATAGTTGCGTTGTTGAATAATGTTTTAATCTGAGTTGCAATAGTTCCTGCACCAAGACCAATTATTAAAATCGAAGGGTGATCAAACATTATTGGAATAGGAGAAAAATAGTCCCAATATGCCCCTATAAATAAATTTGATTTATTAAATGCAGAATAAGTATAGCCGTTGTATCTCAGTTGTATCTCATTCCCTTGATCTACTATTTCTATTCTTTTTTTGTTCAAAAAACCTAATATATCCATAGTTAATTTGGGGCTAGAGGGACTCGAACCCTCAACACCACGGGCTTCAGCCGTGTGCTCTCCCATTGAGCTATAGCCCCAAAATTATAATTAATATCTGTAGTTTATAAAATAAGATTATCCTTGACAAGAAGTTTGATTTGCAATTCTTTCAGACCCATTTTGAGAGTAATATATGCATTCTCCATTAGTTGCAACCTGCCAACAATGCATTATTTGACCATTTATAATTGCTGTATCTTTGCACCAAGAAATTGAAGAAATAGTGTAATTACTTGCAAAAGTACAAGCATTTCTACACTCAAGCTCAAATGCTGTCACATTAGTTGATGCGGCCTTTAATTGGCTTCCTCCTTTAAATGAAGGAAGTATAACATAAACAATAACAAGTATTAAAATAATTAA
>CAYOMU010000017.1:0-5428 GCA_964405205.1 Candidatus Woesearchaeota archaeon | reverse complement strand
CCTTCTAAAGTTGAAGAACCAGAAACAAATTGAGCTAGAGCAATAATAAAGAAAGTTATAACAGCAATTAAAGCAATAACTGGTAAAATTATATCTGCAATGTGCATTGCCCAGCTTGTTGTGGCAAATATTAATCCCAAAACTAACGCAATAATTGCGTTAACGTCGTGCTTAGATCCAAAGATTTGAGTTCTTTCTAAAAGCCCATAAGTTATTGCAAACACTAGCAAGAAAGGAAAAACAAACTCAATTATTGGTGAGGAATAAAACGATGCTACACTACTTACTGCTGTTTGATTTGTTGCAAATATCATAA
Source organism: Candidatus Woesearchaeota archaeon (assembly GCA_964405205.1). GTDB lineage: Archaea > Nanobdellota > Nanobdellia > Parvarchaeales > Parvarchaeaceae > Rehaiarchaeum. Next base: position 5,112 of record CAYOMU010000017.1, on the reverse strand, counting down.
ATTATTATGATTAATTATATTATTAAGCTCTTCTTTTGTGACATTATGCCCCATAACAAAGCCTTCTTTTGTTATAATTACTTCTTTCTTGCCTGAAGAAAATTTGTAAAAATCACCAAGATCTTTAAACTTTTTTAAATCTAGGTTACTTAAATCAATAGGTTTTAACAACTTTATAGTATTTCCACAAATCTGATAAAATTCAGCGTTAATGATAGAGCAATTTTTCGCTTTGTTTAGCTTAAGTCTATTAACCTTATCTATTGTTACTTCTACAAAATTATAATCTGAAAAAAACAATGGCTGGATTTCCTTCGCTAATTTAAAAGCTAAACTAATATTGGAAGATGTGCACTCTCTCCTAACTATTTGTGTATTTTGCATAATGCAATTATAGCACAAACCTTGAGAGGAAGGTCTTAAAGCAAATCCTTTTTTCTCTGAAATAGAGGCAATAACCCCAATTTTATTTGAAGAAGTAAGATAGTTATTTACTATTTCCTTAGACGAAACTGAATCTGTGCAATCTATTATATACTCTGGGTTTATTTCTTCCAATTGAGAGGAAGAAAATAAATATGATTGAATAGGTGAAAAAATATTTAGAGCTTTATTAAGCCTATCTGCAATAACCCTTGCCTTGTTTTTGCCTATGTCCGACCTTAAAAACAATGGCTGATTAGCAATGTTTTTCTCTTCTACAATATCTCCATCCATTAAATAAACCCTGTCTATGCCTTGGAATCTAAGCAAAGGTAAAACAGCATTACCTAGAGTGCCTAAACCTATAATTAATAAAGAGGTCATAAACATTTTAATAATATAACAATAATTTAATAATGTTGTATAGATTATGTACGAACTCATAACGATGAAGATGAAAGTTAGACTAGACCCCAGGTATTTGACTGAGAAAAATAAAGAAGCTATACTTAAGGAAGAAATAAACAAGGAACTCTCCGGGAAAGTAATTGATAATAGAATGCTAGGCATTAGCTGCACAGAAATAAAGGAAATTGGAGAAGGTGAAGTAATAATGGGTGATGGCGGTGCTTATTACGATGTTACTTTTGATATGCTTGCATTTCAACCGGTAATAAAAGAAGTATATAGGGGGCAAATTGTGGATGTAAGCGAAATCGGGGCTACTGTAAATATAGGGCCTATAGACGGGTTTGCACACATATCTCAAGTAATGGATGATTTTGCTGAGTATCAAAATGGTGCATTTGTAGGAAGAAACTCAAAACAAACACTTAAAGTAGGGGATACGGTATTGGCTGCAATAACCTCAATATCTATTAAAGATGAAATGAAAATAGGCTTGACAATGCGTTCTCCAGGATTAGGAAAAATAGAAGGAAAAGCAAAGAAAGAAACAAAGAAGAAGTAATATGGAAAAGGCATGCAAAAATTGTAAGTACATAACTAATGAAAACGTGTGCCCAAATTGCGGTGGTAAAGAATTTACTACGAAGTGGGAAGGAGAAATTCACATATACGACTTAAATTCTGAAATAGCAAAACTAATAAATGCAAAAACATTAGGAAAATATGCTATAGTATTAAAGTAATATGAAAGTAGAAATTATCAAAAAAGAATTTAACAAATACTTGGAAAGATTTGATGTTTTGGCTAATATAAGCACAGATAATGAGCAACCAAAAATAAAGGAAGTAAGAGAAGCCCTATTAAAAGCTCTGAACGAAGAAGGAGAGCCAATTATTTTGTTACTTAGATATTCCTATGGTGGAAAGAAAATTAAAGTTTTAGCAAGAGTTTATAAAAACAAAGATATTATTAAGAAAGTTGAACCAGAATTTGTAATAAAGAAGAATTATGGAGAAACAACAGCAGAAAAAGCTTGAAGGAATTTGGCAGAAATATAAAGTAGAAGGCGGAAAACTAATAAGAACTAATAATTTCTGCCCTAAGTGTGGTCCTGGAACTTTTCTTGCAAATCATGGCAACAGACTTACTTGTGGTAAGTGCGGCTACACGGTTTTTAATAGAAAGAAATGATAGTTTTGGGAATTGAAAGCACAGCTCATACTTTTGGAGTAGGCATTGTAAAAGATGGAGAAATCCTGGCTAATGAAAAAGATGTTTATCATCCAAAGGAAGGCATTATTCCTAGAGAAGCAATGGATCACCACTATACCTTTGCCTATGATGTAATTAAAAGAGCATTAGAAAAAGCTAAACTTAACATAAAGAATATTGATGCTTTTGCTTATGCTATGGGCCCCGGAATTCCTTCCTGCTTAAGAGTGGGCTATGAAATTACATCTTTTCTTTCCCAGAAATACAATAAAAAAGCAATTGGTGTAAATCATTGTATTGCGCACTTGGAGATTGCTAGAAAGCTTACTGGTTTTGAAGATCCTGTTATGCTATACGTAAGCGGAGGAAACACTCAAGTTATTACTTTTCAAGATGGTAGATATAGAGTTTTTGGAGAAACACAAGACATAGGAATTGGTAATTTGTTAGACCGCGTAGGTAGATTATTGAATATACCTTTTCCTGCTGGGCCAAAAATAGAAGAATTGGCAAAGAAAGGGAAAAAATACATTCAAATGCCATATGTAATTAAAGGCATGGATGTAAGCTTCACTGGAATAGAAACTTATATTAAAAAATTAATCGGAAAGGAAAGCCCAGAAGATATTGCGTTTTCTTTGCAAGAAACAGTATTTTCAATGCTTATTGAAGCAAGCGAAAGAGCAATGGCTTATTGTAATAAAAATAGCTTAGTAATAACCGGAGGTGTTGCTGCAAATTCAAGACTTAATGAAATGGGTGAAATAATGTGCAAAGAAAGAGGAGCTAAATTTAAGCCTATACCAATAGAATTTGCGGGAGACAATGGAGCAATGATTGCATACACTGGATACCTTATGAAAGACTACGAGCAAAAGGATATTAAACCAAGAAGAAACTACAGAACAGATCAAGTAGAAATACTATATAGATAAATCTACTAGAAGCTATAGTTCAAAAATTTTTGAACTAATTCATATATCTATTATGCCAATGAATGCTCCTGCAGAGTATTATGCGCTTATAGAGAAATATAAACTTGCTAAAACAAAGGAAGAAAAAATTAATATCCTTGAAGAAATGTTAAAGGTTTTGCCAAAACACAAAGGAACTGAAAAAGAAATAGGACAAATAAGAAAAAGAATTGCAAAACTAAAATCTGAAAAGAAAAGCGTAGGAAAAGCAATAAGAGGAATAAGAAAAGTTTGGCCAAGAATAACATTTATTCTAGATAATCCTTATTCTGCATTAAATGAGTTCAACTTAAAGAGCTTTGATAAAATCTATTTTGGTACAGTATACATAAACAATGCTCCAGCTCAAATAGTAGTAATTAGCAAAGAAGATAAACAGATAATGGAACAAAGTGAACTGATTTTAAGAGAATTGATCGATAAAAATGCGATATACAATAAGCTGAAGGAAAAGGGAATTGTTGTGATAAAAATAAATGATAAGTATGTGTTCGTTAAAGAAGGAGAAGAAATAAGTAAAGTTATTGAAGATTTACCAAAGGGCTGGCACGCTAAGCTCTATGGCCCAAATACTAAGTTTCAGGGCATGTTAATTGGAGGAGATTATAAAGTTAAAGAAGGAGATGAAATTTTATATGAAAGAAATAAGTAGAGGGGCAGAAGCAGTTATCTTTGAGGAAAACAACGAAATAATTAAAGATAGAATTAAAAAAGGATATAGACTAAAAGAGATTGATGAAAAACTAAGAAAAGAAAGAAGTAAATTGGAATTTAGAGTACTAGAAAAATGCTATAATTCTAAGGTTAACGTGCCTAAACCTCTAAGGTTAGAGGAAACAAGAATAATAATGCAAAAAATTAATGGAAAAAGATTTTCTGATGTCTTTGATATTGAAAAAATGAAAGAACTTGGAGATATTATTGCAAGAATGCACAACATTGGCGTAGTCCATGGTGATCTTACTACCTCGAATATAATGGTAGATGAAAATGGTAACTTAGTTATAATAGACTTTGGTTTAGCTAAATTTTCCAATAAATGGGAAGATAAGGCAACGGATTTATTCACTTTAAAAGAAGCTTTATATGCAAGGCATACTTTATATGCTGAAAAGGCTTATAATTTATTCATGACAGAATATATGATAAAAGCGAATGAATCAAAAGAAATATTAAATAGCTTGAATGATATAGAAAAAAGAAGGAGATATTATGAAAATAGTAACTATTAAAAGCAGAGTTGGAACGCCATGGCTTAAAATAAGGCCAGATGAAGTAGAAAAACTAATCCTAGACTTATATAACCAAGGCTATTCTAAATCTAGGATAGGAACTATACTAAGAGATCAATATGGAATTCCTTCAACAAAACTAACAATAAAGAAAAGCATCTCTAAAGTTTTAGAAAGTAATAACATTAAAGAAGATCTTCCTGAGGATTTAATCGCGCTTTATAGAAAAGCTGTAAAACTCCATCAACACTTACAAAAAGAGAGAAAAGATTTTAAGTCAAAAAGAGCTTTTGTTATTCTTGAAAACAGAATAAGATCATTAGTCAATTACTATAAGAGAAAAGGAAAGCTACCAAAAGATTATGAATATGATATTAACAAAGCAAGACTTGTTGTTAGAATATGAAAGTTGAAAGACATTGGATGCAAATTATTGCTCCAGACTATGATAACATTACAATAGGAGAAACATATGGCAATGAAGTTGAATTTAAGAACAGAAACATTGTAGTGTATTCAACTGAATTAGGATATCAAAACAAGTACTATAAAGTAACATTTAGAACACAATCAACAAAAGGAAACGCATTGGAGGCAAAGCCTATAAAACTTGAATTACTAAGAGATTATATTTCTAGAATAATAAGACATAATTCTACAAAAAGAGATGTAGTTGTGAAAGTTAAAATAGATGAAAAAGATTTTTATTTCAAAACCTTAGTTTTGCTTAAAAAATGCGATAGAAACAGGGCAAGTGCAGCTGTTAAGGCAACAGAAAATTATGTACTAGAATTTGTGAAAAACAAAGGAATGAAACAGATAATTGATGACATAGTTAATGGCAAATTCAAAGAAGGATTAA
>CAYOMU010000016.1:0-8426 GCA_964405205.1 Candidatus Woesearchaeota archaeon | reverse complement strand
AAGCCTTATGCAATTGCATATGAACCACCTAAGCTTATAGGAGGAAATATTTCAGTAACAACTGCAGAACCAAAAATAGTAAAGGAGTTTGTTGAATTAGTTAAATCTCACGGAAAAATAGAAGCAATTGTAGGCGCTGGGATAAAATCGCATGAAGATCTTATAACTGCTTGGAAACTCGGAGCTGATGGTGTTTTGCTAGCTTCAGGAGTAATAAATAAAGATTATAAGTCAGCAATAAATGAATTTAGTTTAGCTTACAAGTGAGCTGTATTGCTTAACTTCTGGATCATAGCATATACTTGGCTTAGAACTGTTTATTAAATTGCACAACATGGCATTGTAAAAGTTAATTGTATCTTTTACTGCAATAGCTAATGTGCTATTCTCTTTGCTTCTATATAGCAATTCTAAAGAGGAATAATTGTAGTTATTAAAGTAATTAGGTCTTAATGGTGAAGAAAAACCAATGAATTTGTTTCCAATATCTATGAATGGAAGAAAGCCCATAGAGCCATATATTGGATTAAGTCCGTTTATGTCATAAGTCAGCATCGCATCTAAAACTGAGGAATTGCTACCTATATTTGAGATCTCATCTGTTTGAAGATTAAAATATTTGCTAGAAAATGATGAAGGATATAAGTATTGAATAGGACCTAATGTAATATTTCCTAATGGTAATGAGGATGATTGGAAAAATTTGCCAGTTACATTACCAAAATTAGAAAGGGCAATGTCAAATAAATCTAAGCCTAACGCGCTGTAAGAATCATTGCCTAAGGTTATGTATATTGTTTTTGAGGGTGTTTGATTTGTTTCTATAAATACAAATAAATAAGCAATGCTTGAAGCATTAGCTATATTGTTATAAATAATGGAAGGATTAGAAACATACTTGTCAAAAATAGTTTTGTTATAAAGTATACTATAAAACGAGGCATTGCCTGTAATTGTAGATAAATAAGGTGTATTCAAAATTGCAGATGTTGTGCCATTAATTGTAATAAAATTAAATGCATTAACTAAGAAAAAATAAGGAAGCAAACTAAAATTAGATGCACTAGCATTTACTATAACAAAAGAAGGTAATGTAGTAATGTCATAGTTTTCAATAATGTTCTTAACCTTTGCACTACTATTTGTTCCAGAATAATTAATAATCTCATAAGGCTTCGTTAAGTTCATGAGATACTTAGCAAAAGCATAGTTATTCAGCGATAAATTATTATGAGAATACTGAACGTATATCCCGTTTACATTTATGCTTGTTTTAGGAGCACCCTTTAGCAAAACAATCAAGGCAATTAAAGAAAAAACTAAAGCAACAATAACAAAAACTACTTGCCTAAATAAAATTTTCATCCAAATAAGCTGCTCAAACCAGCAGCTGCTTCTTCCTCAGCCTTCTTGTCTTCCTTCTCTTTTTCCTCTTGTTTTTGCTGAGGAGCCGCGGCTGCTGGCTGGGCTGCTGAAACAGGAGCAACGCTAACTTGTTGTGCTTCTGCTATTGCTTTATCAATATCTACCCCTTTAAGTGCATCTACAATAACTTTTACTTTAGCTTCATCTACCTCAGCTCCTGTGGCTTTTATTACATTTTTAAGATTCTCTTCATCTACTTGCTTGCCCAAACTATGCAACAACAACGCAGCGTATATATAATCCATATTCCCCTGACCTAATGTCTTTGCGACATTAGTTGCTTTAAGGAGAATCGATCCAATTGTATCATTGGAAACGATCTCCTTTGATATCATTAAAGATTTTGCTTGTATATAAACTTTTTGTATTATCTTTTCAATAACCTCTTTTTCAGGTATTTCTTTGCTTAAAGCTAAGATAAAGGCCCTATTAAACGCATCTTTAACAGAGGAATACAAATAATCCGAATTTATTCCAAATAATTCTTCTCTAATAATTAAATTCCCAATTTTAGCGCCAACTACTTTTAAGTGAATCTCTAATGGCTTAACTCTAAGAATGCTTAGCAAATGAGCAACTTCTTCACTAACCTTTTGTCCTTTCTTTACAACTACTGTATCTTGAGCAACTGAGATTTTGCCACCTTCGTTTTTTGTTTTTATGCCTAAAGATGTAAACATTGTAGTCATTGGCCCTGGAGCAAAAGTCGTAGGGCCTGCTGGCACTACTATATCAAAATTAGCAATTTCCCCAGATTTAGGAGACTTAAGAACATAATAATTTTTAATAAACGAAGAAATATCAGAAACTGAAAAGTCGCCGATTATTAAAAATGGGTGCTTAGAATTTTCTGCAAATTTATACAATTCTTCAGAAATTTGCGCCAATGTTTTTACTATTACAATTTTCTTAACAAAAATAACAGACCAATTCTTTTCTTTAGCTTCTTTTCTTAACTTCTGAAGTGTATCAGCACCAAAATCTTGAGCATCACAAACAGCTATATTTTTGTCTTTAAGAAGTGAAAAAATGCGAGATACTTCTTTCGCCTTTAATTTTGCACCGGTGCTCATATCTTCACAGGCTTCGTCATTGTACCTTTTATATATATTCTTTTAATTGCTAATGGATTTAAAAACGAAACCACAAAATTATATACTGCTTCAGCATTTAATGATAGATCTTCATCGCTCATTGATTCATCTCCTATTTTCACCAAAACTGCTTTGTTTTTCTTTGTGGAAACATAGATTGCGCTCTTTAATTTCTCTACAGTTTTCGAAACATCACTGCCTGGAGTGAAAACTGTTCCTATCTTAGGATTAGGCATTTTTCCATAAGATACAAGAATTTTCCCAAACTTTGAAACTACTAGCGGCATAACTGTGGTCTCCCCGAAGAAGAAATCATATTGTTTTGCTAATTTTTTAATTTTCTTTTTATCATAGTCATTGAACTGAGATTTATGTATAGTAAGATCAAATACTTTTGAGTCCTTCATATCATCATCAACAAATCCTGCAATTAGATTCGCTTTATAGTACTTAGGTAAATAAAGTAAACCTTCTATGCTTGGATTTACTCCCTTTTTAAAGGATATTACCATGTCTACTGATTGCTTAAAATTCCTCTTTGATGAGGATAATAAATTGCGCAAATCCTTGATATATCTAAGCCAATCTTCTTTCTCCATTGTTTATAATGTTATTATTAAACAAATAAAAAGCTTTTACTTAAAAGTTTATTTCTAATTAAAAATAAGATAATTAATTATAAAAAACATTAAAATATCCCACTATTGTTAAAATATGGAAGCATTAGTACTAATTAAATTACAAAGCGATGCTTCACCATTAGAATTAATGAATGAAGTAAGCCAACTTGAGGAAGTAGAAGAGTGTTTTTTAGTTTCTGGAGAATGGCCAATAGTAGCTAGAATAAAATTTAAAGAAATGGATGAAATTACATCTTTTGTAGTAAATAAATTGCCTAAATTAGGAAAAATAATAGATACTAATACTTTGATAGTATTAGATAAGAAATCTAAATAATAATATGGAAAAGAAAGAAATTGTTGATATTGAGGATCTTCCAGGGGTGGGGGCAACAATAGCAACTAAGCTAAGAAATGCAGGATATTTAGATATTCTTGCATTAGCAACAGCAAATCCAGCAGATGTTGCTGAAGTTGCTGAAATAGGTGAACCTACTGCAAGAAAAATAATAGCTGAGGCAAGAGAAGCAGCCAACATGAACTTTGTATCTGGCACAGAATTTGAAGAAAGAATGCAAACAATAAGGAAGATAACAACCTCAAGCAAACAATTAGATAATTTACTTGGCGGCGGAATAGAAACACAAGCATTAACTGAATTTTTCGGAGAATTTGGGTCAGGAAAAACCCAAGTCGGCTATCAATTAGCAGTAAATGTACAACTACCTGAAGAAAAAGGCGGACTTAACGGCCACGTAATTTGGATTGATACTGAAGGTACTTTTAGACCTGAGAGATTACAACAAATAGCTATTGCACAAGGCTTAGATCCAAAAAGTTCATTATCTAATGTAAAGGTTGGAAGAGCTTATTCCACTGATCATCAGATGTTATTAGTTGATAAAATTCCGGAGATAATAAACCAAGACAGGGCAATTAAACTAGTAATAGTAGATAGTATGACTGCTTTGTTTAGAGCAGAATTTGTTGGAAGAAGTACACTTGCAGATAGACAGCAAAAACTTAACGTTCTTTTGCATCATTTGCAAAGAATTGCTGATAGATTTAATGTTGCTGTTTATTATACTAACCAAGTAATGGCTAGACCTGATGTGCTATTTGGAGATCCAACTGCAGCAATAGGTGGAAATATAATAGGACACATGGCAACTTATAGAGTTTACTTAAGAAAAAGCAAAAAGAACATAAGAATTGCTAAACTGGTGGATTCACCCAATTTGCCAGAAGGAGAAGCTGCATTTGAAATCACTCCTGAAGGAATAAAAGATGTAGAAAAAGATGAATGAAGATGAAATTAGGGAAAAAATTGCTGAAATTCCTGATCCAGAGCTTAACATCGCAATTGGAAAGTTAGGAATGCTAGAAAAAGTAAGCGTAGAAAACAATTTTCTTAGAGTAAAAATAAAACTTACAGTGCCTAATTGTCCTCTATCAGACACAATAAGAAAAAGAATTGAAGAAATAGCCTCCTCCTATAAACTGATTCCTGATGTTGTATTTAGTTCAATGAGCAAAGATGAGCTTGAATTTGTAAAACAAGTGATTGCATCTGAAAAGAAAGGGATTCCTGAATATATTAAAAAATACGAGAAAGGATCAATTAAAAACATAATAGGAATTTTTTCTGAAAAAGGAGGTGTCGGAAAAAGTACAGTAACGTGCTTAATTGCGTTATATCTTGCTAAAAAGGGATTTAAAGTAGGAATATTAGATGCAGATATTCATTCTCCAGCAATAGCCACCTTGCTCGGAATAACTGAAAGATGTAACACGACAGATAAAATAATACCTGTGGAAATCCATGGAATTAAAGTAGTTGGAAGAGACATAACTGTTGGGCCTGGATTAGGAATATGGAGAGGCCCAATTATAAGCAACCTTATAAAGGAAATGTATTACTACACTGATTGGGGCGATTTAGATTATTTACTTATTGACTTTCCTCCAGGAACAGGTGATGTGCCTATCACTGCGATGCAAACATTACCTATTGATGCAATGATTTTTGTTTACACTAACAGTGAATTAGCGAAAATTCAATTGGAATATTCTAAGGCGATGGCAAAAACTTTTGGAATTAAAAACCTAGGTGATATAGAAAATTTAGCAGCAAAGCCAGGAATGTATGCAATTCCTGTGATTCCAAAAATAGAAAGTATATTGAAAGAAGGAAAAATAGAAGACATTAATTTAAATTTTGATTGGATATTTAATGGAAATAGTTAGAGAATATGATATTAGAGGAATTTATCCTTCAGAATTTAATGAAAAAACTGCGAGAGAATTTGGAAGAAAGCTAGGAACTTTTGCAAAAGAAAAAATATTTTTAAACTATGACAATAGGATTGGAAGCATTAGAACTAGAGGTGATTTTGAATTAGGCTTAAATGAAACTGGTAAAGATATTATAGAAGGTCCTCTTGGTCCTTTAACTGCTGTTGCATTACAAAGCTTCATAAACAAAGGCATCGGAGTAAGCTTAACTGCCTCTCATAATCCTCCGCAGTACACTGGAATAATAACTTATGTAAATGGTAAAACGCTTAAGCCTATTAACTTCGCTAACACTAAAGCAAAAATTGTAAAAAAGATTGGACAAATTCAATATTCAGACTTTAACAATGATTATAAAGATTTCCTAATTAATAGACTAAAAAGAATGAAAGTAAAAGTAGGATTTGATGCAATGGGCGGATCAACTACAAAAATAGGAAGAGAAATATTAGAAAACTTAACAGAAAAAGTAATTCAAATAAGAGATAAATTTGATTATAATTTCTTCAATGATTCTCCAGAACCCTCTGAAGAAAGAAGCAGAAAACTGGCAGAATTAGTTGTTAAAGAAAGACTAGATTTTGGAATGCAGGTTGATGCAGATGGCGACAGAATTGCAATAATAGATGATAAAGGAAATTTCGTGAATATTGCAAGAATAGATATACTTATTGGAAAAATATTAAATTACAGAAAATTGGTAACAACTGTTTCATCGCCAAAAATACTAGAAAAATATTTTGATGTAGAATATACTCCAGTAGGCAGACCTTTTATTGAAGAAAAAATGAGAGGAAGAGTTTTAGGATTAGAATCTTCTGGACATTTATACTTCTCCGAGTTTTATCCTTTCTCTGATGGAATATTATCTGGACTGTTAGTAGCAAAGATAATAGATAAGACTAAAAAACAGTTAAGTGTGCTGCTTAAAGATATACCAAATGTTTTGTTTTATGAGGACAAAATTAACACAGAAAATAGAGACAAAGCGTTAAAAAAGATAGAAGAACTACTAAAAACTAAAGGAAAATTAAATAAAATGGACGGAGTAAGAATTGACATAGGAAATGCTTTTATTTTATTTAGAAAATCAAATACTGAGCCTGTAATAAGAGTATATGTATCTTCTACTAATGAAAATGATTTTGAAAAAATGCTTTCTATCGCAAGAAACATAATGAAACAAATATGAATGTAAAGGATTTTCTCTTAATTAAAGGACTTAATGAAAATCAAATAAATGATTTAATTCAAACAAAGAAGAAAGAACTTGATGTCACAGATGATGAAGCCTTAAGATTAATCGGGGCTGAAATGAGAATACTTCAACAAAAAGAAGTAAAAATAAAGGATCTGCAATTAGGATTAAAACACATAACACTAAAAGGTACGATAGAAAGAATATTAGACATTAAAGCCGGAAATAATTACAAGATGAGAAAAATTATTGTTTCTGATGAAACTGGAAAAGTAGCTGTTATTTTATGGAATGAAGGAGCAATAAAAGCAAGTGAAAACATGGTTGAAGGAGATGAAATAAATGTAATTAATGGATATGTTAGATTTAATTCAATAAACAAAGCGTTGGAAGTACATGTCGGAAAGGAAGGAACTATAGTGGCGTCTCAAAAACTAAATAAAACATTGATAAAGAATTTACAAGATGGTTATAATTTAATTGAAGGTTTCATTGTTAGATCTTTAGGATACAAAGTAATTAAAAGATGCGCAATATGCAAAACGAAGGTTGAAGATAGATGCCCAATTCACGGAAACATTGCAATAGAGTCACATGTTCTTGCAAAATTCATTATAGATGATGGAACCGGAAGCATTAGAGTTGCTGCATTTGATAAAATCGCATCAAAGTTACTAGAATTAAGTAAAGAACAAAGCAATGAAGCAAAACTAGATGATCTTGCAAATAATTTAACAGAAATTAAGGCATATGTACTAAAGAAAGGAGATAAATACAAAATAAAAAGAATTTATCCTATAAATTTTAATTCTACTTAAATTCACTTTATTTGCGTATTAAATAGAGCGCAAATGTCTTAATAATTATAGCAAGACTAAACTTTAATTCTAATGACTAAAGAATCTTACTGACCAATAAAGGCAAAATAACACTAATTTCTCCGTGAATTGTAACTTGCTTTGCATTAGGTTTTACTTTGCCCCAAGAAATTGCTTCTTCTAGAGGAGCGCCAGATAAACTACCATCCCATTCGTTTGCTGTAGTAACGTACACTGCATAGTCTAATCCTCCCTTAAATTGATTCCACCAAATAGTATGGTGCTTAGATATTCCGCCGCCAAGCATTAATGCTCCAGTAATCTTATGCTTAAAAACAACTTCCGCAAGTAAATCTTCGTCTTTGAAAGGATTTATTATGAATTTTCTTTGTTTTTGGTAATGCATCCATGCTTGAGAACCGACTGCTCCATCAGTAAATCCTGGGACTACAATAGGAATATTATTTTTATAAGCCCAATACACAATTGACTCTTCTTTTTTCTCTTCATTTTCTATAGCTTTTCCAATTTCCCAAATTAATTCATATGAAGCATATTCTCTTGGCTCTAATTTTTCAAATATTGGTGTTAACTTATCTTCAAGAATTCCTCCATAATTAGAATAAGGAATAAATACGTTGTACAATCTATTTATTTTCTTAGATTTTAGCTCTGCATCGTTAGCTTTTTCATTTCCTATGTAATAAGCAGACCATAATCTCGCAAGATCATGATCTAAAGTACCAGTAGTTGTAATCACAAGATCAAATTTTTTGTTTTTTATTAGATCTTTAATTATTCCTCTAATGCCTGTGGAAATAATATCTGCTGGAAAAGAAATAAACTTAAAGCACTTCTTATTTTTCTCCATTTCTTCAAGAATTTTACTTCCATATCCTAACTTACTACCAGTGAAACCACTAGATTCTATTAACTGATCTATTAATTCAGAAATTTTTGTATTAGACGAAATGTG
>CAYOMU010000015.1:2013-9629 GCA_964405205.1 Candidatus Woesearchaeota archaeon | reverse complement strand
TTGCTATAATTGAAATCTTCTATTTATATATTTTCTCCCCTTTATAATAGTTAATTATTCTGAATTTACTTTATTAACAAAACTGAAACTAGAATAACTAAATTATAAACCTATGTTTTATTTTCAACAATAAATCTGGAAATTAAAATTGTGAAATAAGAATGTTATGAAGAAATAGAGCTGAGCACACCTAATAATTATAGCTTATTAATGAATTAATAAAGATAATCGCGAAATATAACCGTATTTATAAGCAAGAAATAGCAAAACCACAATAACTACGATTGATATAATTGCTATTAACTTTTTATTTATACTCTTGCGAGAATTAGAAGGTTTTGAAGAATTTAGATTATTGAAATTTCCTCCTTGAGTATTTGATTGATCTTGATCTAATTGAACAAAAAGGCTGCTTGAATCATCCATAAAATAAATAAAAATAATAAAATAAAAGGCCTAGAGTTTTCCTATATCTTTGTTCAAATCAATATTTAGCAACTCTTGTCCTGGCTCCCATCCTGCAGGCACTGCAGTCATGTGACCTTCTTGTTTTGGTGAATCATGGATTGCTTTTAATCCTAAAAATGATTTATAAATGTGCTTTGCATCCTTACCTAGTGCATCGTTAAACACAGAGAAGTATTGTAAATTCCCTTCTGGATCTGTAATTACTACACCACGCCTTGCAACAAATGCTGAAGTATTAAGTAAATCTAATGCAGTAGTTAATTGCCTAGAGTTATCCTCTACTAATGGAACTTTAGTTTTACTCACTCTTGGAGAAGTTTTATGCCACATTTTTAAAGAGTAAATTGTATCTGTAGTTACTGCTAACAAAACCGCGTTATTCTTTTCAAAATCCTCTTGCATTGCTCCTAAAACTTCTATATCAGTGGCGCAAACAAAAGTAAATGCTCCTGGGTGAAAGGTGATTATATTCCACTTTCCTGGCACAGGTACTTGTATTGTTTCAATTGTATCCTTATCAGGGAAATAAGCCCTAAGATTAAATTTTGGTACCAACTTTCCTATCTCGATCATAGATATAATTTCGTTTTGTATTTAAATACTTTACTTTTGAAAAATAATCTTTATATTTATAAAAATATTATTTAACATATGAAAAGAAATAGGATAAATATTGTAAATTTCTTAGAAAAAGTAGAAGAGAAAGGAATAGTGAAGGCTGCAGAAGAATATAATATAAGCAGAGTAACTGCGCACTCAATTATTAAGGACTTGGAGGAAAAAGGAATAATAATTGGAAAAGAATTAAGAATTAACTATAAAATATTAGGATTAGTGGACGCATTAATAGGAGTAAATTGCAAGCCTCAGAATCTAATGAATGTTAAGGAAGAGCTTAGCAAATTAAATGCAAAGGAAATTTACAGGACTTCTGGAGATCACGACTTTATAGTTAGATTAGTTGGCGAAAAAGAAGAGATTGAATCAACCATAAATAAAATAGAAAAGATTGAAGGTGTAGAAAATGTTTATCCTGCTTTTATTGAGGACATACTAAAATAAAACTTTAGAAAAACAAATAATAAAATAAGAAGGATGGTGAATGTAATAAAACTTAGTGGTAAAATAATAAACGAAGATTTCTATCCTTTATTATCGGCAATTGCTCAATTCGATAAATCTGTAGTTATTGTTGGAGGAGGAGATCTTGCTAGAAATTACATCTCAATACTAAATAAATATACAGAAAACCAAGCATTCGCAGATTTGCTAGGAATTCAAATCAGTAGAGTGAACGCACAATTGCTTGCATATGCATCTTATGAAATTAAAAAGGATGTATGCATGGATGTTCCAACATCGCTAAAAGAAGTAAAAGACAAAGTGCATGAATATTCATTAGTTTTTGTAGGAGGATTTCAGCCTGGACAATCTACTGATACAGTTGCAGCACTCGTAGCGGAATATTTAGGAGAAAAATACATAGTGAATGCCTCTAACATAGATGGCGTTTATACAAATGATCCTAAAAAAGATAAAAATGCAAGAAAATTAGAGAGCATATCAATTAAAGAGCTAATAGAATTGTTAGAAAAAGAAGGCGTTAGCTCTGCTGCCGGACACTATGAACTCATTGATATCTGGGCGCTTAAAATCATGCAAAGATCTAAAATAAGCATGAGAATTGTTCAGGCTAATTCAGATAATATAATTAAAGCCATTAAAAACGAGAGCGTAGGAACACTTATTCATCCTTAAATAATTGCAGTACATTTTCGGGAATGTTTGCTTTTGTCCAATTTTTATCAATAAATACTAATATTTTTGATCCCTTTGCGCATAACTCTGCTCTTTGATTTAGTATTTGAAAGTCAACTCTAATAGAGTGCTCACCATTTTTATTTACTGACAATTTAACTCTTGCTTCATCTCCTGCTCTCAATGGTTTAAGATAATCTATTTCGTATCTTCTAGTTACAGTCATTACATCATTAAACAATGCTAAATCATGACCAAATTCGTTGATATATAATTGCTCTAACGCTTCAGATACAAATCTTGAGTATCTTCCAAAGTTTACAACTCCCTGCCAGTCAGTATCATAGCTTCTAACTATAACTTTATATTCAAAATCCATGAAAATTTTGTTTAAAGTTTATATAAATTTCTTTTCTAACAAAATTATAAATTTAAAAAAGAGTTTTGATTATGAAATTTATTCATCTCGGGGATACTCATATTGGCAAAGTATACAAAGATGAAACAAGAAATGAGGATATTAAGAGCGCTTTTGCTCAATTTATAGATAAAGCAATAGAAATAAATCCTGATTTTATCGTTCATTCTGGTGATTTATTTAATGAAGGAGTTCCTAGAATAGACGATCTTATATTTGTAACTGAACAGTTGCTTAAACTTAAAAAAGCGGGAATAAAAATGTTCATTGTTCCTGGATCTCATGACATCGGTATGGGCGAAGAAAATAGCGTTTTAGATTTATTTGATAAAAACGAACTTTTAGTAAATTTGAATGCAAAAAGATATATAAGCGTAAACGATGATTATGTTTACTTAAAAGGAGAAACATATAAAAATGCATTTATTGCTGGAATAAGAGGAAAAAGATCAAGAGCTATTGAGGAAATATTCAAAAAATTGAAAGTAGAAATTGATCAAACTGCATGGATAAAAATTTTTGTATTTCATCATACTATATCAGCATTAGGTGAAATCTATAAAGACATTGATACTACTGATTTACCCAGAGGATTTGATTATTATGCTGCAGGTCATTGGCATGGATTTAGAGAAGGAATTGCATATGACAAAGGAATTATAAACTATCCTGGATCATTAGAATATTGCGATGAATTTGAAATTACAAACTATGGATTCCGTGGTTTCTTCCTTGTAAATTATGATGAAAAAGGAATTCAAGGAATAGAATATGTAAGAATAAAAACGAGAGAAAAGGAAATATATGAAATTGATTGCACAAATAAAACTTCTGATCAAATTTTTAAGGAAATAATAAGTAAATTAAATCGTAATGACGGAAAAATCCTAGTAATTAAACTTTCTGGCAAAATGAACGGAAAAAGATCAGAATTGGATGTAGAAAAAATAAAAGAGCTGGCAAAATCTCAAGGCTATTCTTATGTAAGCGTAAATATTTCAAAGCTAGAGGACATGGAATCTTCGCAAGTATTTATAAGCCAAGATGATAACACAGAAAAAATAGAGGATGATTATTTATCAAGTAAAGGCTATTCTGAAAAAGAAAAAGAAATTGCTAAAATGCTTATTAGCAGCGCAGAGAACAATGAAGATGCCAAGATTTTGTTAGAGAAGCTGCTTGCTAAGATATGATTATAAGAAAAGTGCATCTTGAGAACATAAGAAGTCATGAAAATACAAGCATAGAGTTATCCACCGGAATAAACGTTATAATGGGTAACACTGGCAGTGGTAAGTCCTCAATTCTAATGGGAATTGAATATGCTTTATTTGGCAAAACTTCAGATAATGACAATAAAATTTTGTTAAGAAGAAATTCATCCTCAGGATTAGTAACATTAGAGTTTGAAGAGAATGGGAAAACAATTACTATAAGCAGAGGATTAAAAAGAATAAAAGATAGCGTAAGAAACGACGATAATCAAAACTACATTAAAGTAAACAATGCTCCTGTAAATCTTTTAAACAGAAATGAGGACTTAACAAGTTACATAGAAAAAACGATCAAAATGGAATCTGAAAACCCTATAAAAACTTTTGAAGCGCTTACTTATATAAAACAAGATGAACTTAAAACACTAATACTAAATGAATCAAATGAAAAACAAAAACTGATAGATTCTATTTTACAATTAAACAAATATCAGGATACCTATGATTATATGCGCGAATTATTAAAAATCATAGAAACAAAAATTGAAGAAGGAAATAAATTTCTCTCAATGCTAAATGTCCAGGAAAATGTTGTAAAATTAGAGAGTGAAATTGAAGAAACAAAATCTGAAATAGAAAAAGAAGAAAACCTAGTTAAAGAAAAAATTGTTGAAATAAATGATCTAAAAGAAAAATACAACGCAGAGGAAAAAAGGAACACTGAATTAATGATTAAAAAAATAAAATATCAGGAATTATCTGCAAAAATTAACGAAATAAACAATAGAATATCTCAAATAGAAAAAACAATAGAGAGAATAAATAACGAGAATGAGATGCTATCTAAGAAAGAAATAAGAACTCCTGAAAAATCGCTTGAGGAATTAACAAATCTTGAAAAAGAATTCAAAAATAAACTAAAAGAGCTAACGGATTCTATTATCACTACAAAAACAAGAATATCTGCTTTAGAAAAAGAAAAACAAATGAAACAAAATGAAATCGAAAGTCTGCAGAAAGAATTAACAATGTATAACAAAGAAATGGAGTTAATAAATGCCAGAATAAATGAAATAGAAAAAACTTTAGAAAATCCTACCTTAGTCTACATCGAAGAAATAAATGGAAGAGTTGCAGAAATAAAAGAAATAATTAAAGAACTAGAAGAAGAAAAAGAAGAGGCAATAAAAACTGGGATCTGTCCTATTTGTGGAAATAAAGCAGATCCGAATCACTTAACAAGAGAATACGATGAAAGAATCAACAACATGAAATCTTTAATAGAGAATTATTCTAAGATTAAAGAAGACAGAAGAGCATTAGAAATGGAATTACAAAAATTAAAAACTAAAGCAGAAAGTGAACAAAAAAACATAAACGAAAACGAAGAAAGAATAAAACAAATCAATATTAAAGAAATTGAAGAAGAATTAGAAAAGAAATCTAAGGATTTATCAGAATTCGAGAAAAATGAAAAGGAAATTAATGAAATATTAGAAAAAATAAATGCCGATATTAATGCACATTTAGAGAATGAAAAAATACTCAGAGAAATTGATGCAAATAGGAAAACTATTGAAGAACTAAGCAAAGAAAAAACATTAGCAATAGAGGAAATGGGAAAAATAAAAGAAGAAGTAGAAGCTCTTGCTTTTAATCAATCTGAATTAGATAACTCCAATGCTTTATTAAGTCAACTAAGGGAATTAGAAAAACAAAAAGAGAATGAATTTACTGCAATAACTAAGGAATTAGAAATGAAAAAATTACAACTAAAAAAATTAGAAGAAGAAAAAGAAGATTACTTACAAAAAATGAAACAAAAAGAAGAATATGAAGAAAGAATAAGAAAGCTTTCAGATCTTTATCAATTACTAAACAATTTAAGGGAAGATATTAGAGGAATTAGAGAATATGTAAGACAGAAATTCCTTAAAGATTTTTCACAATACTTTAAGGAAAAATTCGACGAACTCAGAAAAGATAGAGATTATGAACTAGAAATAGATAGCAATTATAACATAAAAGTAATTGCTGGAAACAGCGAATTAGGAATAAATGCTCTTTCTGGAGGAGAGAAAACATTAGCTTCTTTAGCTTACAGAATTGCTCTATCCATTGTAGCCTCAAGACTTGCTTCAGTAAAACAAAGCGAAGTTTTAATAATGGATGAACCCACAGTAGGCTTAGATAGAGAGGACTTAAACACTTTTGTAAACGCTTTAACTGGATTAAGAGGAATTAATCAAATAATAATAGTGACTCACGAGGAGTTATTTAGAAACATTGCTGATACATTGATAGAAGTAAAGAAAGAAGGAGGAAAAAGCAAAGTACAAATTACTAAAAATCTTTATTAAGTGAGACGTAGCCTATTAGTGATCCTAAGAACTGAGTTATTGGAGGAAAAGGAACAATAAATAATATCCCTGCAATCTTAAGATTACTATTATTATACAAATTTCCTAGCTCGAAAATCGAAACGCCTATTAAAGCGTAACCAAAATAGACTAAAATAATCGAAAATAATGAAAGAAATGAATTAAATGGATTTATAATTATTAAAAATCCGAAGATAGAAGAAATTATTAATAAAATTACGCCAATTTCTCCATAGATCAATGCAAATGGTTCTCCTTTTTTGTATTTCATTGCTTTGTAAATATAAATAAAGGAAATCATCGATAAAATTAAGTAAACTAAAACTAGGGAAAGAATAACAATTAAAGAATATCTAGCGTTAAAAATTGCATTTAATGAAAAGGAATACAACATTGTAGAAAATACTGATATCATTATGCTAAAACTATAAATGAATAATGCCAATAAAACTATGTTTTCTAGAATTATATAAAAGAATGCAAGCTTTAAGTTAATAAACAATTCTTTCATATTTTCTTACTAAACACTTTAATTGTATATTTTGCTATTTTATCTGCAAGATTATTTCCAAAATTATTTTTATGTCCCTCTACTTTTTCGATTTTAAAATCAACATCATTAGCAATAGAATAATATTTTTCCCAAAGATCTAAATTTTTTGCATGCTTTGTTTTTATCCATTTTTCCACTTTATTGTTGTGTATTGCAAGATAAACATAATTACTATCAGTAAATATTGTAGCACTTTCTTTCTTTTCTTTCAAATATTCGATTGCATTGATTACTGCACTCAGTTCCATTCTATTGTTTGTAGTATTTTCTTCGTATCTAGAAATAATTTCAATTGATTTGTTTTTAATTATCACTATCGCATATGCTCCCGGACCCGGATTACCGCTGCATGCGCCGTCAGTGTAAATCTCCATAATATTTAGAAATTAAACTTTTTGCGCTATTAAACATAACATCCAATTTGTGTTATAAACTAAAATGAAAGAAAAGAAATTAGACTTAAAAATACTTATTAGAATTGATACAATAGCAAATTACCTATTATCTCCGCTACCATGAATAGTTCCTCTTTTCATTCTATCTTCTAGTTTCTTTAAGTTATAATCTGCAACTTCTTCTAAAGAAATATCAAATCGCCTTGCAATCTCTGAGGTGTACCAAAGCACATCTCCAAGCTCAGAAATTATTTCTTCTCTACTTGGCATTGCATTGTCTCTAGCAATTTTCTTTATCTTATTTAATAATTCACCTACTTCGCCTGCTAAACCTATCGCTGGATAAAACATTCCACCCTTTAGCTCATCAGGATATACCGCAGTGGATGATGCTTTTCTTTGATATTCATTGAGGTCCATTTTGCGTTA
>CAYOMU010000015.1:0-1913 GCA_964405205.1 Candidatus Woesearchaeota archaeon | reverse complement strand
CCTGTGCCAAATTTAAGATTATAGCCTAAGTGAATTAGCAATAGGCCTAATGGCTCTAAATATCTGGCAACACTTAACTGCCCTGCATCTACAACCTCATAGCCTAAGTCCTCACCAATTTTCTTTACTATGTTCTTTGCATTTTCATCATCTCCAGCAATAAACAAGGTAAGCTTTTCTCTTCCTAATTTTCCTTTACTCATGTTTTCTGCAAAAATAGTATTGAAAGCTTTAACTACTTTTGCTTTTGGTAACATCCTTGCAATTTCTTCTGCAGAGGAAGAGTTAAATCCTATGGCCCACTTAAAATCTGGAGTTAATGAGTTTGTTACATCAATAACAACCTTTTCTAAGTTGCTAAGTCCATTTGCCTCTATTAGTGACTTTATTTCATTAAATGGTACTGCTAATATTATAACCTCCCCTTGTTCTGCTGCTTCTTTAATAGTCGTAATCTTAGCTTTTCTAGGAATTTCTTTCTTTTTAGATTCAGGATTTCTGGAGCCGTAAATTACTTCATAACCTTTTTTAATTAGCCCCTTTCCTAAGTTTTTACCTACATTTCCAGTTCCAATAATTGCGATTTTCATAAAAATTATGCTATGCACTAATATATTTTTATTGGTAAAATTCAATAAACTCGGAAAACTCCTTGTTCATTTTTATTTTATTAATTCTTTCATCAAATTTATCCCATTTGAAATATCCTAGAACTTGAGAAAGATAAGTATCAATTGAATTATAATCCATAGCCCAAATATGCTCCTCCATGTCTATAGCTAAAATAGGAATAGAATAAAATATACCTTGATAAGAATCTGCCATTAAAATAAGCTGTGGAGAATTTCCATTAATAGAAAGTATTATCCATTTAGTATCTTTAAGGTCTTTTATTTTAGATATCATTTTATCATATCCTCCAAAAAAGGAAATTAAAGTTTTAAACGATTCATGTGCTGTGGGATCTACTCTATCTTTCGTAAACTGAGAAACAAAGAGAGAATGTAAGATATAATAATTATAAAGACCTGCAAATCCCTCAAATTCTAAGTTTTTAATTTTATCCTCCATTTCAATAAGTTGATTAGTAACAGCAATATAATCCTCAAACATGTTATTAAATTGCTCCTTACTAAAACACGGAGGCACAAAGTCTATAGTTATTGGCTTATATGATGCCATATTATAATATTACTAATAAAAAATATTTAGTAATCCACTCTCCTATAATAATTCCTATTGGTATCATTATATTGTCATCAAGCAAAGGTTGAGCTTCAGCAAATGTTCCTAAAATTATTGCAAAAAGAAGGAAAGGATCATGAATTAAAAACATAATTATAAAACCAATAGAGAGCATTATTAACGCTGGAACAAAGAGTTCTCTTTTTTTCTTATAAGACCTATAAAGACTTGAAAATGCATCGCCGCCTTTATAGAATATTGCAAGCGCAATAAACTCAATTGGAGAGAAAAAACTTGCTAATAATAAGCTTCCTATTCCTAAGTACAAAGCCCCCATATCTGGGACTTCTCTAGATAAAAAGAATATTTGTTTTATTTTTAGCATATAAGCAAGATAAAACAAAATAATAACTACTAAAGACAAAGAGAAGAAAACATATCGCCCAAAAAATAAGTAAACTAAGGAAGAAAGCAAAAGAATCGCTAATTGAACTAAATCCCTTAGTTTTTCTACTAAAAAGAATTGTTTTTTCTTTGGATTAAATTTAGGCCTTAGAAACTTTGTGGAAATTGCAACTCCAACGATATAAGCAATTGAAAAATAAAGGATCGCATCGATCTTTAAGAAGAATACTAAAGCTAGTAATAAAATTAATAAAGCCATGGCTAATTTTATTTTTTTAGAAAATAACCCTGCTAGAAATGAAATAGCTACAATAATTATAAGC
>CAYOMU010000014.1:0-10416 GCA_964405205.1 Candidatus Woesearchaeota archaeon | reverse complement strand
TTCCTGGGTGTCTCTTTCTATTAATTGCACACGATCTTCCATTGAAATATAAACAGTAGGAAAATTTATACGAAATAATCTAATGATTCAAACGCCCTAATCTTTTAATCATATAGATAGTTAAAATACTAACTAATTGTAACATCTATTTAGCTCATTAAAACTAAATTAAACTATGCAAAGGTAGAATTTGATTGCCCCCGCCAGGATTTGAACCTGGGCTTGCAGCTCCGCAGGCCGCCGTCCTATCCACTAGACGACAGGGGCACGATATTATCTGCTAAAGCCTTTATTTGCTCAAATATATTCTCGTGCCCATTAATAGAAATTAGATATAAATCGCTATTGCTCTTCAAATGATCAATTAGTTTAATTATTTCTTCTGAGCTATTGTAAATTAACATTGTTGCTAGAGAATCTATTATTATTTTTCTCGGTTTTATTTTTGACACATAAATTGATAGCTCAGTGAGATTTGTTGGATCGCTTATTGGAATTACTCCATCTTCTTTTACAGGATAAATATAACTTAATGCATCGATTATTTGAGCTTTACTATTAATCTTTCTTATATCTTCAAAATAATGAGAAAAGTTTATTATTAGTGTGTCTTTATCAATAAAATCTTTGATCTTATCTAAGTAATTCTCTGGGTTAACGATTATTAAAGTTAACATGCTAAAACACCGGTTGTTCAGTAAATATTGAAATACCTTTGCTAGTTATTTCAAATGGATGTAAGCTCGAGGAATGAGCAGAAAATCTCATCTTTAATATTCCTATAGCTGTTTGATACACATCTTGGTTTTGCATTAAAGCTAAAATTATTACTGAATCTGATAGATAAATTGGAATTGCAAACTCCTCATCTAATAAAAGCTTTGATACATCTCCATATCTCTCTAATACAATGATAGAAGTTCCTAATTTTCTTAGTGAATCATAAACATTTGTAAGTATTTCTCTTTGCTCATATTTATCTGAAACTTGCCAAAGAAATGGAGTTATAGGATCTATTGCTATTCTTGCGTGAGTATTAGATCTTTCACTAATAATCCTCGGTAATTCAAATGAAATAAATGACTTAAAATCTCTTCCGCTCATCCTTGTAAAAATAAAGTTTTTATTTAATTGCTCTTCAAACTCTTGAAAACCAAGATTATCCACCATTTTCATAAATGAATCTAAGTCTTGCTCCAAACTAAAATAAAACACCTTTTCTCCTTCCAATAATCCCTGCCTTAGAAATTCTGCTGAAAGTATACTTTTTCCTGTACCTGGAGAGCCATAAACTAAGTTCACAGTGTTCTTTACAAATCCTCCATTGGTAAGAGTATCTAATCCTTCAATTCCAGTTTTAATTTTCTCGACATTCATAGTATAAAATGCAATATAAGAATTTATCTTTTGTAAGATAATACTTTCTTTACATCATATGTATTTATTATTCTTTCTTTTTCTAGCCACCCTCTCCTAGCGATTGCAGTGGCAAAGAATAAATATCTAAGCTCCTCTGTGCTATGTGCATCGCTTACAACATGAAACATTACATTATATGCTTTTGCTTTTTTTACTAAATCATAAGGTAAATCTGATCTTAATGGCGTACCATCTATCTCACAAATAACATTGTTTTTCTCGCAAGCTTCAAAGATTTTATCATAATCCAAATCAAGTGGAGGTTTAGATCCTATCTGTCTACCAGTAGGATGTGCCAACGCAGAAATTAGCCCAGAGTTTATCGCTTTAATATATCTTTGTGTTAATTCATCTTTACTCATGTTTGTCCATTGATGCACCGCGCCAATTACATAATCTAATTTATGAATTGTTTGGGGTGAAAGATCCAAGGAGCCATCTTTTAATACTTCGACTTCTGCGCCAACTAATACTTCTATCTGATTGTATTTATTTTTTATCTTATTCACCTTATCGATTAGCTGAATAAATTCTTCATCATCCATGCCACCAGAAACAGGTAAACTCTTTGTATGATTCGTTATTGCAATATACTTTAGTCCTTTTTTAATTGCTGCCTCAACCATTTCTTCTACACTATTTGATCCATCACTATCTTTTGTATGTGTATGCAAGTCACCAATGACATCAGAATATTCTACAATCTTCGGTAAACTATGACTCATCGCTGCCTCAACTTCACCCATATCCTCTCTTAACTCTGGAGGAATCCAATCCATTCCTAATGCGTTATAAATCTCTTCTTCAGTTTTTCCCGCAACCATTTTATCATCCTTAAACAATCCGTATTCACTAAGCTTATAGCCTTTGTCTTGTGCATATTTTCTAACTTTTATATTGTGTTCCTTGCTTCCAGTAAAATATTGCAAAGCTGAACCAAAAGAGTTTTTATCCAACACCCTTAGATCACAAGTTAATCCTATATCTAAAAGAACAGTAGTTTTAGTTTCTCCTTTTACTACAATTTGTTTTACTTCTGGTAAAGAAACAAAGAAATCCATAGCCTTAGGATTATCAGAAATACCAAGTATATCAACATCTCCTATAGTTTCTTTCATTCTTCTTGTTGAGCCAGCAATTTCAACGCGATCAAAATAGCCAGAGGATCTTAGCTTGTTTACTATATTATTAATATAATCCCAGCAATAAGCTAATGGTTTACGCTGTGCAACTGTTGTTTTTTCGTACATTTCTATTGCTTCTTTAATTTTCTCCTCGCTTTTTTCTCCAAATCCTGGCAATCCTCTGACTTTATGTTCTTCTATAGCTTTCTTTAATTGCTCTAAGTTAGTTACTCCTAAATACTTATACAATGCATATAATCGCTTAGGACCTATTCCTTCTATTCCTCTAAATTCTTCAAAGTTTATTGGATATTTCTTCTTTAATTCCTCGTGTTTCGTTATTTTTCCAGTTTTAAGATATTCCTCGATCTTGCCTGCAATTTTTTCACCTATGCCTGGAACTTCTTTGAGTCTACCTTGATTGTAAACTTCCTCTATGTCCTCATTCATGTTTCTAATTGCAATTGCAGCGTTCCTATAAGCAATTGCCTTCCATTTTGCTGCAGGATCTTCACTTGATTCTATTTCTTCCATGTCAGCAAGATCATCAAACAAATTAGCAATTTCTTGGTTTTTCATTTTAACAACAATGGCAAAAGATCCTTTATTTCTTTGAGTTTAATGTGTGATTTTTGTGCATTTCTTTCACCAAAAGATAAGTTGTTTTCTTTACCATTAATATGTACCATTACCGGAATATTATTTGCTAAGTGTATTCTTTTTACAGAAGAAGTCCTATGATCACAACTTAGAACTACAATATCTTCTTTTTCAATAATCTTTCTTATTAAAGAAAAAATGTACTTATCCATTATTTCAACTACTTTTGCTTTCTTTGCATATAAGCCTAGGTGTGAAACTGCATCTGTTTGCTTAATATGTAAGTATATGAAATCGTATTTTTTGTACGATCTTTCTAGTTCTTTAGCTTTTGCACTAATATCCTCCTCTATCTTATCTAGATCCTCATTTTCTTCTATCTTAGCAACATTCATTCCTAGATATTTTGCTATTCCAATTTCCAATGGCATTCCAACGATTGCATATGCCTTTAATCCAAATTTCTCATAAAAAGAAGGAGGATTTAAGCCTCCAACAGAAGCGCCACGAACGAATAAATAGTTAGGATTTTTATACTTAGAAAGCAACTCTGCAGATTGTTTTATGAATTCATTAAGCACATCGGCAGTATATTTTGCTTCCTTTTTATAAGCTCTTACTTTTTTCACTCTCATTGGTTCTTTTTTTGCAAATCCTACTTTTGCTCTACCAAAGAATTTAAATTCATATCCAGGCTCGCTGTTAGAAACAAATGGCGAAAAATCTTTTTTACCTTTAAATATTGCAGATGCTCTATATACCTTTCCAGCTTTAATTTGTACTTCTACCCCAGGAATGTTTATGTTTTTTTCTAAATAATTACAGATTTCCTCTAGTTTTTCTTGGGTCATTATTGTTCTCACGTTTTTTATCTCAGTTCCTTGAACTTCTCCAAAATTTATTCTTATTGCTAATTCACCTTCGCTAAAATTAAGCCCACTGCCTATGGCCTCAAAATACCCTCTTCCAGGAGCATACTTTCTTGGATCATAACTTAAATTTGCTAAAACACCGATATCACTTTCGGGAGCTAAGTTATCTATTACTTTAGGATATGCAAAATATCCTTCTTTCGCAAGTAAGTCTATGTTTGGCTTAATGGCGTATTCCAAAGGAGTTCTATTACCTAATTGCTTAATAGGCAAATCACCGAGACCATCAGCGATTACATAAAATACCCTCATATCTAAGCTATTAGCTCGGCAAGTTGTTTTATTGCAAGCTTAATCTTTTCCTCTGATAATTGCTCTTCGAACTCTTTAGTTGTATTCCTAAGTTCTGCAGCTACTTCTGCGTTGCTTTGAATTAACTTATAAAGTAAATTAATAAGTTCATTAAAGTTTAAAGAAGAAAGATCTTGAGGAATAGAAATCTGTTCTACATTTTCAGCTTTAAACTTCGTTGTTGCAATTTGAGGTTTTTCTTGATTAGGTAACTCTAACGATGGCATCTCATTAACTTCGTTTTCTATGCTTTGCTTTATGCCAGTTTCTTGCTCTGAACTAACTTTAATGTTTTGACTCTCTTGCTTCTCATTTGCTGTTTGAGCCTTATTAGTGTTTTCTACTTGTTTTTCGCTAACTGGTTTAGCAACACTTGTCTTAATACCTTCTGCCGGTTTGCTGCTTACTGATTGAGTAACGTTTTCTGCCTTAATACTTTGATTTTCTACTTGATTCTTAACTACGTTTTGCTGTGGTGTGTTTTTTTCATTTTCTTTAGCACTTACTTGGAAGTAAGCAACAGCCGCAGGTCGCACAATATTAGATGCCTTAGATTCAATTTCTTCTTGACTTATATTATATTTAGTATTGATTCCAAGATCCATTAGCTCTCTTTCTGTTTCCTCTATTGCTTCTTTAAGTGAACTTAACTGCGTAAGAATTTCCTCATGGTTAATATTATCCATATTCGATAATATTTTTTGGATTTATTAAAATTTACATGTGCACATAAACAGCCAAGTGATCATTGTAAAATGGACTTAATCTAATCACTTGCTCTACTTTTGCGTACTTATTTAATTTATTTACTTCTTCTTTAGCAACCTCTTTTATGCTTTTTGAGACATCAATGCTTCTTGTTTTAATTGCAATCACTCCTTTCTTGCCTTTTGATATCTTAAGGTTGCTTAAAAATATTTCTATTTGATCTTTTTGAGGTATATCTTGATAAACAAATTCTGCGTCACTTACTAGATCTTTGTAAAACTCTGGTTTCCTTGCGTCTGCAATTATTGGATATATGTTTTTTCTTTTTTCTGCTAGCATTATTAATTTAACTCCAACTTCTTTTGCTATTTCCACCGCATATATTTTACCGTTTACTAAAATATCAGAAAGATGAGAAACTGAGGATCCTGTAGAAGCTCCTAAATATAAAATTATTCCATCATTCTTAAAGTAAAAGTTTATTCCCTTTATAATTGCTGCTGCAAGCTTACTTAGTCTTGGATCCCACACTCTATACTCTATTCCTTTAATTTTGATTAATTTCTCACCGTAAACACTCTCCCCTGGCAAAAGATTTTTTGTAAGAAGATAATTATTTCTAAACAAAAGATTATCCATATTTTCTAATTTCTTTAATTGCTTTTTCTACAAATTCTTTGTCTAATTGTTTTCTTTGTTCATCTAATTTAAACGCAATAGATAATAAGTTGCTAAGTTTTCTTATTCCTTTGTTTCCCTTTTTTTCAGTCATTAATAGGCCAAATTTTGGCGGTTTATTTTTTGAATAAAATGCCTTAGGATTGCCTATAGCTTGAATTTCGGAAGAAGTGAGCAAATACAATGGCTTAGTAGAAGTTTTAATTATTCTTGCTAAAGTTAATGCATCTATTAAATTTATAGAATTAGGATACTCTGCCTCTAATATTTTTATGAGCTCCTTTTTAATCTCTTCTCTTAGTTCAATTAATTGATTTATTATTGATTTTCCTTTTTCTAAAATGTTTTTATCATTTTCAGTTAAATCCATCCCTTTTATGCTACTACTTAATTTGTCTGAGAGAAATGATTGTAAATCAATTTCTATTTCCTCAGGATAAAACAAAAATAAAAAAGAAGATAAGGTCTGAAAAATTAAGTTAATTGATTTAGTTAAATCATCGTACATATCTATTAGCCTTACAATTTTATCTTTATTTGAAAATGCTTTACTTATTGATTCTTTTGCAAGCTTTATATAATCTTCCTGTTTCATCTTATACAAATAATATTTCCATTCACTTTGTGGCAAATCTGAGTTACTCCTGAACTAGGAGTTGACTTAGATAAAGAGTATGTTAAAGAATAATTTATTGCTAAATGACCATTGCTTAATGTAATTGGCACAGGTACTATTTGCCAGCTTTTTGGAGATACTAGTAAAGTATAACTTATGTTCCACATTGTGGGCATATTATACGCTAAGTAATAAGATTGATTAAAGCTA
Organism: Candidatus Woesearchaeota archaeon; assembly: GCA_964405205.1. GTDB lineage: Archaea > Nanobdellota > Nanobdellia > Parvarchaeales > Parvarchaeaceae > Rehaiarchaeum. The sequence goes on along the minus strand of CAYOMU010000014.1, from coordinate 3,838 downwards.
TAGATTGATCCAGGTATGCCGTGGGAGTAAATTATACAACTTATTATATATCCTCTAAATAAAGGTTGCAATGGATCACAGTTCTCATCAACAGTTTGCACGAAACTTGCTGTATTACTAGTAAAGTTAACAATTCTTACAGGGAAACCTAGAGAACAAGCTGTAGGGACAGTTTTAGCTTCACCATATTGATTAAATAAAGTGATTGTTGGAGAAGACGTATTGCTATTTTCACTTATACTATCTAACGCAATAACATGTGTTCCTGAGTTTAACTCTCCTAATGGAATAAATAAGCCGTAAGGATAAATTGAAGATAATTTAGAGCCGGAGCAGACATAACCTTCGCCTATTGAGCCTATATCATATCTAGAAGGAGTTAAGCAATTATTACTAGTACCAGAGCCATACAAAGAAACTGCGAAATCATAAACATTGTTTAGTTGAGGAGGATAACCATATAAACCTAATGAAGGATATTGCTCGTCCAGCATTGCCATCATATCGAATGGCATACTTTCAGATAATAACAAAGCATAGTATTTTGAAGATTGATTTAATATTGAGTTAGGAAATTCTGTTAGGAATATGTTGTTGTAATCTTGTTCACTTACTTGCAGGTTAGTCATATATTCATCTTTCTGTTTTGCTTGCTGAGTTGAAGGAATAAAGAAAGTAGAAAGGTTGCTTTGAGACACACCTAAGCCTATTCCTTCACCGTTTTGTTGTGAGAATAAAACGCCAATTGTACCATTAAACTCACCAGATCTTTGAATTCCATAAGCAATGCATGAAGGAGGCAAAGGCTGCGTATAATTAGCCTTTGGCGGCATGCATATTGCACAAGAAGACTGTGAAAGCATATTCATTTGTGGATGAAACTCATTAACACTTGAGGCAAGGACTGCACCAGAACCATTGCTTTCACTTACACTCCCTGTTGTAGATGAATTTGCACACGCAATAATTGAACCTGTATAGCCAGAAGGACAAGAGAATTGCACTTGAAATGAGCTACCTTCTTTTATTTCATTTGTGTATCCATTAGTAATATTAAATAAATCTCTGCACGCTTCACAAATTCCAACGGCAGGAATAGGATTAGAATTTGTAGTAATTGACCATGAAGAAGGCTTCCATGAAAGTCCGTTTTGAACGTCGTATGCTATTGGTCCATTAGATGCTCCATCAATAGAAACGTTAGAACAATAAAATGTGTTATTGTAAGCAGTTTGCTCAGATTGCAGCCAAGTGATATTTGATAATGAAATTGTAGTAGGGACTTGTGTCACTAAGCTATAACTATAACTAGCGTTTGTAAGATTACACGAATAAAGATTTGCTGTTTCAGAGCATCCGCTAAAAGCAGCATAGTTCGATGGAGATGGATTAAGAGCAGATTTAGCATTAAATGTAAGCGTATACGATGAATTAGGCTGAGCAGTGAAGCTTGTATTTACGCTTATAGTCCAATTACCATCATTAAGTGAAACTGAGAATGGAGCAGTTTTATTAATCTGTACATTATTATTAGAGTAAGAACATGAAAATGTTTCATATCCAAGAGATTCTTGTCTTGTGCTGTTACTACAAGTTACATAATACTCCACAGAAGCTGTTGCGTGCACACTTAAAGATACTTTTGTAGATGATTGAATGCTTTCACCTTGATAATTGTTTTGAATTGAACTGTATATAAATGGTTGGCTATAAGTAAATGTTGCAGAATAAGATCCTGCTCCAAAACAATTATTATTTGTACATAATTCAAATCTACCATAGGTTGGAGCACACTGATAATTGTTATTTATTAAGCAACCTCCGCCGAAAGGATACTTTGTTTTATTCTCTTTCTGAAAAACTGTAGCTAAGCACTCAGGATTAGATAGATGAGGATTAGATGAATAATAATTGTTAATGCTATATTCTTTAGTACAAAGTGACACTGCCATAGGAGTTGTATTCACTGGACATTTGTTTATGCCTACCTCTCCTTCTCCATTTTCTGAAACTAGCAAACCTATCATACTTAAATCTGGTTGTGTGCTTTCGAATAAAGCCGTAGAACTAAATAATTTATCTGCTGCACTTGAATTTGAAGGATATGAAACAAGGCTTCCATTAACCCAATATTCAGGATTATTTATAACACTAAAGTTTGATCCACTGAGCGCTGGATTAAGCGCACAATCATAATATAAGAAGTAACTTCCTGGTTGTTCATCTAAATTGTTGTTATTAGAAACATTTAATGAATAATTTCCAGGAATGTATCCTAAACTGATATTTTTATTTGATAACCAATAGTTATATTGCTCATTTGCTGAACTTGGCATATAACTCACACCCGCGCCTTTTACGCACAATAGTGGTGAGGTTTGAGTAAATAGAGAAGGATAATTAGATAATTTAATACCTTTAAATTCTCTTTCTACTGAGCCTACTCCACCTGAATTTCCGCTGTTAGCTAAATAATTGTCAAGTTGAGTAGAAATTAAACTAATAGCAAATCTGTGATAAAGTAAACTTGAAAAACTAGCACATCCTGTATTCTCTGGTAGGCCAACTGTAGCATTTAAATTAGTAGATATGAGCTCATTGTAATTACTAGACAATATGTTTGAAATATAGTAATCTACAGGAGTTCCACTTGTTTTAATTATCTCAAATATAGTGTTTGGTAAATTAGCAAAGAAACAGAACTGTGCTGATATGCTCTCTGAACCAGAAATTATTTGATATGGCAAGTCATATGTTAATCCACTAACATTTACTGGTACATTTTTGCTTTCATATGCATTAAATTGCTCATTTATGCAAGACATAGCAGATCCTTCGGTGAATGAATATGAAGGTGAACCAATTGTACTAACATTATTGAAAAGTAACATATTGCCTTGATAATTAATGCATGGTCCATATCCAGGAAGACAAGATGGATAAAATGTTGCTTTTATAGGCGATGTTATATTTATTCCTCCTGGAATTGAAGAAAAGTTAGCAGAAGGCGGGGTTTGAATATACACTGGATAAGAAGTTTCTAACTCTGCAGTTATATTCTCAATGTTTCCACTAACCCCATTATAAACGATAGCATAATAACAAAGACCATTTGCTTGTGATAAGAATTGAAATGGCAAAGGAGTAATATTATTTGGATATCCTGCTAAGAATCTTACATTGTAACAATTCCCATTATTAGGTAAAGATAAGAATATAGGCAAAGGCGACGCTGTTGCGTTTATTTCTATATTTTGAACAAATTGAGGGTAATCAGAGTATGCATATGTCGTTGTTGTTGCGTAAAACTCATTGTTTTGATAAATTATGTTTTCATAATAAGGAGTATTCTTATAAATAAAGAACAAAGTGTAATTATATTTAGGAGATAAAGACTTCCCTATTAAACTAAGATTTAAAATTCCATTTGTAACTATACCTTCTAAATAAGGAAATACGCTGGAATTTACACGAGTGGAATTCACATAAGTGAAATTCCAAGCAGTTAAGTTTGCAATTCCATTATAAGGTCCAGAAGGTAATGAAATTTCAATTGCATTTGGAGATTGACTAGGTAATAAAGATACACTCGGGCCGTACAATATTTGACCGCTTCCTAAAAATTCGTGATTAGTTGCGTTTATAGCAAATATATAGAAATCTGAGTCGATATCATTGCAAACTAAAGAGCCATTTGTTACATAGTATTCTCCTGGACCTATTTCTTTTGCGTTGCCTATATTAACTGTTTTACTAATTGTTCCATTGCTAACAGTAAGATTATATTCTAAGTTGCATGTAGTTATTGCTGAATCATTAGGATATTTAACAAAAACAT
>CAYOMU010000013.1:0-11189 GCA_964405205.1 Candidatus Woesearchaeota archaeon | reverse complement strand
TCTTTTTCTCTTTTAATTTTTGCAACATATCTTTTATTTTCAATTAATCCAAACAGAAGAAGTATTAAAGCTAAAAATATAGAAAGCACAGCATAAGCAATAAGTCTTTCTCCAGAAGCATAGATTTGTGCAGTTGTGTAGTTTAATCCATATTGTTTAATTGTTTGTTGAATTTCTGAAGAAAATGTTATTAATGGCGTAGCAATTACTGCCGCAGGTATTATTGCAGCTATTAAAATTATTAAGCCTGCATAGAATTCTCCTTTTCCTTTTATATCATAGAAAATTGTGCTTATTAATCCAAAAATAAAAAGCACTATGCCAGTGAAAAACAAAGTTACATAATTTGGTAATTGAATTGAAGTTGTAGGAGCGGTATATCCTACAGAAGAGGCAAGATTTACTAATGAGTTTGCAATTGCTGGAATGGCACTTATTAATGGTCCTATAGCCAATGCTGTTATAAATAATATAGTTCCAGGAAAGAGAGTAATTATTCCAAATAGAAGCAGCAATCCTTTAATGATTCCCATAAATTTATATTAGCTAATGAAATTTATTTTCTATGGAATCTAAAGATTTCAATTACTTTTATGCACAACTTAAAGACAAATTTTCTTTGACTAAAGAAGAGTTAGTTTCAATAATTCAGGAGGATGTACGCCCAGATGATGAGTTTTTTGATGAGAAGGACTTTTTGCTTTCTATCTCTTCTGCATTATCTTCTGCTTTATCAAGAATTAGATCTGCTTTAGATATTTTTGATCTATCTAGCTATGTTAGTTCACTTATTGTTAAAAGAATTGAAAAAGAAGGATTGAAAGATGAAATTTATAACATGCAGATGAAAATAGCTAAATTGTATTATCAAAATGAGGCTAGTATTGCTGAAGGAAATGAGGATAGCTTAATTAATTCGATTAATTCTATAAGTAAAGAAATACTTGAAATTAAAAAGAAAGAAGCTGATTTATTAAAAAAGATTTCTCTTTCATTGTCTGAAGAGGATAAAAAAGAAAATACAAATAAGTTCTTCGGATAATGATTCTTAGAGAAGAACAAAGACAAATATATTCGGCTCTGCTTGGAGAGTGGAGATCAATTTTAATAAATGCTTATACTGGGGTTGGAAAAACACTTCCTCTCTTGATGCGTGCGATTGATTTTCCTGGAAGAAAGCTCATCGTTACATTTAGAAGAAATAACTACTTCTCTTTTTTAAGAGAAAGCAAAAGAATAGAAATTGATAAAAACAGGTCTATTAGAATTGTAAGTATATTTAGTAAGGAAATTTCTTCATTTGGAAAAGTAAATAGGGCAGCTTACTTTAACGCAGAGAGCGTAGATATTCTTTCAAAATATAGCAAATTACTTGGGCTCTATGCCTATGATTGGATCTATAGCTTAGCAAGATCTGCAGAAATAATAGTTGTAAACGCAAATTATTTAGCTAAGGATTCATTATTTAATATTCTTTTAAAAAGAAGCAATATAAAACCAGAAGAATCGATGCTAATAATAGATGAGGCGCATAACTTACTTGAGTTAGGCATATCTAATCCTGATTATATGATCAATTTTATTAGCAAATTTTCTATGTTTAATAAAATAATTGGCAATACAGCAACTCCTTTTCCGAAAGAGCTTTTTGCTCATTTCTTTGATAAAGAAATTAAATTGGTAGATAGAAGGCAAGTAAGAATAATAGTTGATAAAAAAGTAAATATGGCTTATGATAAAAGAGATAAGTTCATACCTTATTTATCAAAAGAATTAGATAATAGCGAAGTAGTGTTTTATCAAAATAAGTATTTAGCAAATAAGTTAAGAAAAGGTAAAGTCCAATTAGTTTTTAGAGGAAAACTTAATGAGAGCGTTGATATTAAAGGAAATAGAATTTCTATCGTTGGTTTGCCTTTTCCTCACATTAGCTTAATGCAAAATGTTACTAAGTTATCAAATAAATTTAACATTCCAGAAAAGGAAATTCTTTTTGGATATGTAATGTCTAAATTAATTCAAGCTATTGGTAGAATATTAAGAACTCCGCAAAGCACAGCAGAAGTTTACGTATATGACAATAGAATATTAAATTCCGAAATGCTAAAGTATTTGCCTCCTTCTTATAAAGTAGAGATAATGTAGTTAATGAACTCTTGCTCCTTCATCAATATCTTCATCTACTGTTAATAAACTAAGCTTATCATCCTTTTCAGCAGCAAGTATCATGCCCTCTGAGATTTCTCCAGCCATTTTAGCTGGTTTAATGTTTTTAAGCACTATTACTTTTTTATTAATAAGATCTTGCGGTTTTCTCCATTTTTTAATTCCAGAGAGCACAGTAATTTCTTTATCGCCTATGTTTATTCTTAATTTTAGTAACTTATTGCTGTTTGGTAGCTCCTCTGCATTTATAATTTTTCCGACAACCATTTCTATTTTATTGAACTCTTCTATATCAATTTCCATAGTTATAGTGCCCTTGTTTATTTATGTTCTTTTAGGACAATCTTTTAGTTTACAAATCTAATTTGTTTTTAATTTTCCTTTATTAAATTATTATGGTTATTTTTGCATTAGAAGGAATTGATGGCTCTGGCAAAGATACGCAATTTAGTCTTTTAAAAAAGGAACTTGCTTCTTTTTCTTTCTTTTCTTATCCAGACAGAAATTCAATTTATTGGCAAAGTCTAATAAGGCCTTTCTTGTTTAAGGAAATATCACTTTCTCCAATTGAAGTTTATTTGGCTTATTTAGCAGATATTGTAAAAGACAAAGAAAAATGGAAAAATGCAATTCTAAGCAGATACGCTACTTCAACAATTGCTTATGAAAGTGCTTTAGGAGTGGATATTAATGTAGCAATTAATATCGCAACTAGTTTGTTGCCGAAGATAAATATAATTTATTTAGATATTCCAATAAGCGTTGCTGCAAATAGGCTAAAAGACAAAAATAAAGATCGATTTGAAGAAAATTTACAATTTTTAGAAAAAGTAAGAGAAAACTATATCTTGTTATCAAAAAGGCAAATATTAGGTAAGTGGAAGATCATAGATGCAACCAAAGCTCCAGAAGAAATTAGCAAAGAAATTTTAAACTATATCAAGGAATTAAGTGATCAGGAGTTCTAGGCAATAAAACTGCTTCTTGAATGTTTTCTAAATTAAGCATTTGTTTTACGAATCTTTCGAGTCCTATAGCAGCACCGCCGTGTGGAGGAATTCCATACTTAAAGAATTCTAGATAAAATTGAAGGTTATCTGTGTTCAATCCTTTTTCTTTTGCTTGCTCCAATAATGTATCATATCTATGCTCTCTGACTGAGCCAGTGGATATTTCCATTCCTTTATAGATCAGGTCAGCTCTATCAGTTACTTCTCCTATCCTTTTATGATAAAACTGTGCAACTTTCCAAGGAAATTCTGTTAAGAAAACGAAATCATTGCCTGTAGTTTTTTTAATGTAATCTCCAAGCATTTTTTCTCCTTTGCTATCAAGTTCATCATCCTCAGGATATTTTACTCCATACTCCTTTTCTATAATTCTCTTAGCTTCTTTCATTGTAATTCTTGGGAAAGGAATTTCAGGCGGCTCAAGCTTTAGTTGCAAGATTTCAAGTTCTTTTTTATTTCTTTCAATAACCTTTTCTATTGCATATCTTAGCATTCGTTCAATAATTTTCATTACATCTTCGTATGTTTTTATAAAGCTGATCTCAATATCTACACTAATAAATTCGCAAAGGTGCCTAGTATCTCTAGAAGGTTCTGCTCTAAATGCTGGAGCAATTTCAGCTACTTTTTCGAAGCCACCTGCCATCATCATTTGCTTGTAAAATTGAGGTGATTGTGCTAAATAAGCAGTTTTATCAAAATATTTTATTGGAAACATTTCTGCTCCGCCTTCCGTTCCTGTTGCGACAATTTTTGATGTGTGTATTGAGTAAAATCCTTCTTTATCTAAGAATTCCTGAATAGCGTTGTTTACTGTGCTTTCAATTTTAAATACTGCCCCTACTTTAGGCTTTCTAAGACTTAGAAATCTATACTTAATTTCTTTATCCAATCCTGAGATTACATTTTCGTTAAGATTTAATGGAATCGGTTGGTCTGCAATAGTATATGGCTCAATCTTTTCTGCAAGAATTTCAAATTCATTTTCCTTTTGCTGTTTTTTACCTTCTAAGTGAATTACGCTCTCATTTCTTAGCTTTCTAGCTTCTTCTAAAAGTTCTTCGTTTTTTACTACAGCTTGATACTCGCCATCTTTATCTCTAAGCACTAGGAATATTATTTTTCCTATGTCTCTTATATTTTTTACCCAGCCATCAAATACTATTCTTTCTCCTTCTATCTTTAGCATAATTATTTAACAATTATTTATTATTATGAATATTCAGGAGATTGAGAGCAAAATAGCTCAATGTAAGAGTTGTCCTCTTTATAAATATAGAACTAATGCTGTTCCTGGAGAAGGCCCAGTGCCTGCAAAATTAATGCTTATAGGAGAGGCCCCAGGAAGAAATGAAGACATTCAAGGCAGACCTTTTGTTGGTGATGCAGGAAAGCTTTTGGATCAGTATTTATCTATTGCAGGAATTGATAGAAAAGAGTGCTATATAACTAATGTAGTGAAATGTAGGCCACCTAATAACAGAAAACCATTTCCAGAGGAAATAGCAATTTGCACTAATCTCTATTTATTTGATCAAATAGAGCTTGTTTCTCCTAAACTTATAGTTGCTCTAGGTGTTTCTGCTGCTGAAGGTCTTGGATTTGAGTTTAAATCTATCAAAGAGATTTTGGGTTATCATACTATAACAATTAGAGGAAAGCAATGGCACGTTTACGTTGCGTTTCATCCCTCTTTTCCACTTAGGTTTCAATCCATTAGACCGCAATTTGAATCTCAAATGAAAGAGATTAAAAATATACTAAAAGAATTAGATAAATGAGCAGGAAAGAAGAAGCATTAGGGTTTGCGATAGGTACTTTACTAGGCGTTTCATTAATAAGAATTGTCCTTGCTTTATATCCTTGGCTCAATCCCTCTTATGCAAATATTCCTGTTCATCACGCGTATTTGGGAGTTGTAGGTTTTATTTTATTTACAATATTGTTGCTATACTTTGTTGATAATTCTAAACTTAGGTTTGCTTTTTCAATACTTTTAGGAATATCATTAGCTGCAATAATAGACGAATTCAATCTGTTTTTAGTTGCTGGTGGCGGAGAATTTTCCTATAGTTCCTCATTTAAATACTACGCCGATACGGTTACAGTTATTATAGGAATATTGGTGCTTTTATTTTCAAAAATCCATGAGAAAAAGAAAAGGTAAAAGTTTATATTTATAACTCAAATTTAGTAAAGATGAGAAAACCTACTAACTATAGGCTAAGGCTTAAGCTGCTAAGATCAGGATTACCTAGATTAGTGATAAGAAAAAGCGACTCTCAAGTAATAGCTCAAATCGTTACTACAGATAAATCTACAATAGATAAAACAATTGTTGGTGCAAATGGTATTGAATTGCAAAAGCTTGGTTGGCCATTATCTAGAAAAAACATTCCTGCTGCATATTTAATAGGGTTTCTATTAGCAAAGAAAGCAAAGGATAAAGTAAAATCAGATATAATTGTAGATAAAGGACTTAGACCTATTAAGAAGGATAGCTTTATGTTTGCAGTAATTAAGGGAGCAATTGATGGCGGTCTTAAAGTTAGAGCAGGTGAAATAAACATTTCAGAGGATAGAATAAAAGGAAAACATATTATAAATATTGCTCAAAAAACAAAAGATAAAAATATGTTTTCAAAAACAAAAGATAAAGTAGAAAACATTGAAAACTTAATAGAAGATATTAAAAATAAAATAACATCTAAATATGGCTGAAGAAAATCAACCTTTACAAACAAAATCTATAGAGTTTAAAACAGAATTAGGTAAAGCAGTTGCAAGAGGAGAATATAAAAGCATAGATGAAATACTAGAGAAAGGAATATCGATAAGAGAAGCTAGCATAGTTGATTATCTTCTTCCAGATCTTAAAGTAGATTTTCTGCACATAGGTCAATTAAAAGGTAAGATGGGCGGAGGAAAAAGAAGCGTTAGAAGAAACACTCAGCAAGTAACTGCAGAAGGAAAAAGACAGCACTTTACTGTTATGGCAGTTGTTGGCGATGAAAAGGGGCATATTGGTATTGGTCTAGGTAGAGGGCCAGATGCAGTGATTGCTAGGGATAAAGCAATAGTAAATGCAAAGAAAAGTATTATTAAGGTTCCATTAGGTTGTGGTAGTTGGGAGTGCAGATGCAATGAGCAGCACTCAATTCCATTTAAAGTTGAAGGCAAAAATAGCGGAGTAAGAGTAGAATTAATTCCAGCTCCAAAAGGACTTGGTCTTTGTGCTTCACAGGACGCAAAGATTATATTTCAATTGGCAGGAATAAAGGATATTTGGATGAAATCTCATGGTAACACTTATACAAGAATATCTTTTGGATATGCAATATTCGATGCGCTAAAGAAACTATCTAGATTTAACAAGTAATATGGTTAAACTATGTGTAATAAGGATAAGAAGTGATATTGGGGCTAGCAAAGAGCAAAGGCAAATATTTGAAAACTTAGGCCTAAAGAGAACAAATTCTTGTACAATTGTAGATAATAAAGAAGCAGTACTTGGAATGCTCAAAAAAATAGAGCACTTTGTTACTTATGGCGAAATAGATGAAAATGCGCTTAAAGCTTTGCTTAAAAATAGGGCAATGATAAGCAATAATAAAAAATATGAGTGGAAAGAAAACGAATTAGAGGAATTTGTAAAGTCATTTTTAGATGGTAAGGTACAGCTTAAAGATAAAGGCATTAAAAAAACATTTTATCTTCATCCTCCTGTAAAAGGATACGAAAGGAAAGGAATTAAAAAATTGTTTAAAGAAGGCGGAGCTTTAGGTTATAGAGGCAAAAATATTAACGATCTTTTATTAAGAATGATATGAAAAGAAGAAAGCTTAGAGGGAGTAAAACTGCTGGCCGGGGTAATGGTCAAAATGCAAGAAAAGCAGGAATTAATGCAGGAGTTGGTAGAGCCGGTTGGGGTAAGAGAGGCCAGCAAAAGATGTTTTCATTTAGAGGAAAAGAAGAAAAGCCTAAGAAAAAGAAAAATTATCCTTTAAATTTAGAGAAAATCGAGGAAAATCTAGAGGCTTTAGTTTCTCAAGGGAAAATATCAAAGATAAACGACGCATATGAAATCAGATTAGAGAATTTAGGATATAGTAAAATATGTGGAAAATTAAACAAAGATATTAAATTAATTGTTTATGGTAAATGCTCAGAATCAGCTAAAAATTCAATAATTGCAAAAGGCGGCCAAGTATATGAATGAAAAATTTAAGGATTTTCTATCAAACCTGCCATCGTTACCGATTCCGGATCATAAACTAAATGTAAAAGAAAAATTAGAGTGGTCAGCAATTGCTTTAGCTCTTTTCTTTATAATGTCTTACATTCCTTTAATTGGAGTTAGCCCATCATATTCTTTTGGATTCCAAGTGTTACAAACGTTAATCGCTGCGCACTTCGGATCGCTTTTATCTCTCGGTATAGGACCTATTGTAACCGCTGCAATTTTTATCGAATTATTGCAAGGATCAGAAATAATTCATTTTGATCTTTCTTCTAAAGAGGGGAGAGTTCTGTTTCAAGGCACGCAAAAGTTTTTAGCATTTATTTTTATTTTACTAGAGAACTTTGTTTATGTTTTTTCTGGAGCAATTCCTCCGGCATACCCTTCTATATTGTTAGAGTTTGTTATGTGGATACAACTAGTTTTTGCAGGCATAATTCTTCTATTCCTAGATGAGTTAGTTAGCAAGTGGGGAGTAGGTTCAGGTATTAGTTTATTTATAATGGGTGGTTTATCGCTTCAATTGATAAATACCTTGTTTAATCCTTTATTTTCACCGCCTGGAGCAATACCTTCAATTGTATATGCAATAAGCTCTGGAATGTCTCAAGGGGCGATAATTCCGCTTATTGAAACAATAGTTACTGTAGGTCTGTTTGGTTTTGCTATTTGGCTTCAACAAATAAGAATAGAAATTCCTTTGTCCTTTGGAAGAATAAGAGGATTTTCAATTAAATGGCCAATATCTTTGCTTTATAACAGTATAATTCCATTAGTTATGGTTGTTTCAATAATTGCTGGGCTACAATTTATCGGTTTATCTTTGTATCATTCAGGGCATCCAATATTTGGTAACTTTACTGCAGAACAAACACCTCTTGGATTACAAGAAGTTCCAACTTCTGGATTTTTGGCTTTGCTTAATCCGCCATCAATATTAGAATTAATGACAGAGCCTTTTAAAGTTTCTTATATTTATTCCATTATAGTTTACTTTTTATTCTTCATAGTTGTTACTGCGTTGTTTTCCTATCTTTGGCTTGAAATTGGAGGACAAGATCCTAATTCGCTGGCAGAGCAATTGTTAGCTACAGGATTAATGATGCCTGGATTTAGAGCAGATAAAAGAATAGTTGCAGATATGCTTAGAAGATATATGGTACCTTTATCTATTTTGGGTGGAGCAATAACTGGCTTTGTTGCAGCAATTGCCACTTTGTTTAATGCACTAATTCCTGGAATAGGAATTTTACTTATAGTTATGATAGGCTATCAATTCTATAATTATTTACTTTCCGAAAATCCATATGAAATGCAGCCAATAAAAGAGAAATTAGTTAAATTCAAGATATGAATGAGCTTTTAGAATTAATTCTTATTTCAATCGGCGTTGGTGCGTTGTCGCAGCTATCTTATTGGTTGCTAACTGATAGGAAAAAAGTAAAGGAGCTTAAAGCAAAAATAAATGAATACAATCAAAAATTAAAGTCAATTAAAAGAGAAAGCGAAGAATTTACTAAAGCGTACTCAGAATATTTATCTATTACTAGTGAATTATTAAAGGAAAACCTTAAGCCAACAATCTATACCTTTGTTCCTTTTTTGATTCTTTTCTTTGTTTTAGAGTATTATTTCGCTTATGTTCCAATTCATTATAATCAACAAATAACCTTTATAAATTCAAGCACATTTTCATCTACCTGCTCTTTGTCTCATGTTTCAGCAAATAAGTATTTATTAAATGTAAGCAATTGCGAAGTTCTAGTGGGCAATGAAACTATAAACGTTTCTTCTCTTTTAGGCAAGTTTCAAGTGCAAAAATATAAAGGAGGTGAGTTTATTCCTCAGGAGTTAGGAGTAAATTCACCAATAGGCTTCATAAATTGGTTTTGGATATACTTTATTGTTACTTTTATAACATCCATTGTATTATCAAACGTGTTTGAACGTATATTTTAAATAAATTTATCCAATGTATTTTCTTTCTTGAGTTATAGTAATTGGAGAAAACATTTTTGCAATTCCTGAGGTATCAATGTTTATTCTTAAGTAGTTTGCCAAAGATTTTGTTGTTTTTTCTATTGCATACCTAATTTGTTCAGGTTTATCTCCAGATTCAATTAGAAGAATAGAACAACTTATTTTACTGTTCTGAAAATAATAGTAAATCATTCCTGCTAGGCCTCCAATCATTCCCACTTTTTTGTTTACTTCTTCAGTTTTTATTTCTGTTCCTTCAAAAATTTTAGGATTGTTAGACAATGCATATATGTTTTGCTCTTTTTCGCTTATTCCTCTAACTGAAGATAATATGATGATTTCTTTTGCTTCTTTTCCAATTTCTGTTGCAAGCTTTTTGCCTAGTTTATATATTTCTGCATCTAACACTGGTTGTGCATCGAATATTCTTATTGTAAGATTATGATTTTCAACCTTGTAAATTCTTTCTTTTGGAATATCAAACATTTCTCCTTTATTTAAGATTACTGCTGGAGCTGAAGGAATTTCTCTTGACTTTATTAGCTTTGCATTTAATTGTGTTCTTATATAATCTAGTGTTGCCGGGCCAACATTTCCTAAATCTGGAAATGCTATTAAATTTATTGTTCCTTTCATTTTGTTAATGTTGTTTATAAAATAAAAGCCTACAATAATCCTTTTTTCTTTAACTGTTCTTCTTTAAGTTCTCTTCTATAAACTATAATATTAGGATCGTTGCTATACCTTGTTGGAGAATTAATTATTGTTGGTCTTCCACATATAGGGCAATTGTCCTCCAATGTATATCTTTTACAATAAGTACAATACTTTATTCTTTTCATCCTTTTTCTTCTATTTTTTGAATTTCAATGTCTATCCCTAATTCTTTTGCCATTTGCTCAGCTTTTTCCAAAACAGTTTTTGAGGCTTTAATTGTGGCTTTAGTATCATTAAGGTCTATTTTTAGAATATAATTAGGGGCCTTTTGATATTGTATTTCCACTCCTTTTTCTTTTCTTAGCGAAGTTAATAGTTGTTTAATTTTTTCAACTCCTTCTGGATCAATAGTTGTAAGTTTTAAGTTGTATTTCAATATTACTCTTTTCTTTAGCTTACTTATTAGGTCTTCAATAGCTTTCTTTGTATTTTCTGACAGATTTAAATTATCTTTAATTTTATCGTAATATAAGAATAAAGCATATAGACTTCCAAATTCATTTCTTATTCTTTCAGCCTCACTGTTGCCATTTGGATCTATTTCTAGTATTTTTTCGAGCCTTTTAATAATAGATATTTCTTTAAGAACTCTTTTCTCATCGCTGTCGCTTACTTTTTTAATTGAAAGCTCCAATTCATTTCCTACATTTGTAACTTTTGCCGGAAGAATTTGGCCAATTTTAACAGCATCTTCAGGTTTTTTGATCCATTTTTTACTTATCTCGGAAATGTGAACAAATCCCTCAATATTAGTTTCATAAATTTTTACCATTATTCCATTGCTAAGAATTCGCTCTACTTGAATTGGAACTACGTCTCCTTCTTCTACTTTCATATTTTAATTGATTTATGTAAAATTTGAATTTATTTGTTTAATTTATAGAATATTTATGAACATCAGAGGATCTGTTGAATGGAGGGTGGTTTGGATTATTCTAGTTATCGTAGCTGCGGCTATAATAATCGTGCTTTCTCTTTCCATTTATTATCAGGCAATTCATCAACAATCACCTTTTAGTTACTTTTCTTTTATATTTGGAGGTTCATAGACTATGCCAAGCGGAGTATTTTGGGTA
>CAYOMU010000012.1:0-11332 GCA_964405205.1 Candidatus Woesearchaeota archaeon | reverse complement strand
GATTAAAAATGATAAAGATTTTATTAAAATAGTATTAGAATTGCACACTGATGAAAGCACTGGCTCACCGTATTGGATAGAAAGATATAAAGATCCTAGAGTAGAGGAAGCAAAGAAAAAACCTACACAACTTAACCTTGCTAAATTAGCTGAAACTGGTAACATATACGAGATTTTAAAACAGGAAAAAGGATACGATGACTACTTTATGCCTCAATTTCTTAGAGGAGAAGAATTATTTACTAGTTGCTCATCTGGGACTACAGGTGCACCAAAGTGCGTTAAGCATGATAAATTAGCTCTAATATTAACAGCAAAAGCTCAATATGAGTTTATTAGGAGAAATTATGATGTAAAGCAATTGAAAGGTAAACTTTTCGTTTGCGCAGGGCCTTATGGTGGATACCAATATGAATGCAAAGTGCTTGCAGACTTACTTGAAATGAAATTTGAATCTTTACCTTTTGATACTACAGGAATAAAACTTAAACCGCCGGAGGAATTGCAAAAAATATTTGCAAATGTAATATCGAAAATAGCTGAATTATTATCCACTGGAGACGTTGGATTTTTAACTGGCTCTCCAATTGGAAATCCTACTGCAGGGCTACCTAAAGAGCTTTGGTACAAAAATAAGTTTATTTTTAGGCTTTCAGGTGCAGAGTTAAATTATGATTCTGCAAAACTATATGAAATTGCTACTGGTGGAAAGGTATTTCCAATGTTTGGACACTTTGCAGGAAAGTCTGCTCCTGGATTGATAAATGATGAGGAGAAATCAATTGTGTACTATTCGCCCCATCCAGTAACTTATTATCCTGTAATAAATAACTGGGAGTTAGTTCCGTATGGCAAAGAGGGAAGAGTATATACAATTGTAGTAGAGCCAGCATTACTTCTTTCATCTCCAGATGATGTTGCTACAAGATCTAAGCCTAAAAACAAAATTGATGGAATTAAAAATATACATAGGTAATGTATTTATGATAGAAAGAATAACCACAGGTATTCCAGGATTGGACGATAAAATTGCAGGAGGATTCGAAAAAGGCTCAGTTATTTCAATAGTTGGCGCCCCAGGTACAGGCAAATCGCTTTTTGGTTTGCAATTTCTATACAAAGGCGCATTAAACAATGAAAAAGGCTTATACATTTCCTTAGAGGAATCTACAGAGGACTTAATCAAAGATATGGAAGAAATAGGCTTCGATAAGGCAAAAGAGCTAATAGATAAAGGTTTGCTTACAATTTCATTTTATTCTCCATTGAATTTTGAATATCTTAATGTTATTGATGAAATATTAAACAAAGGATATCACAGATTAGTTATCGATTCACTATCTTCCATTTCTTTAAATTGGGAGGATAAAAGCAAATTTAGAAAATTTATGATTGATTTTGTTCAGGCAATAAAGAAAGCAAATGTTACTGCAATAATGATAGATGAGCAGCCAGTATCTATGAATGAGGTTAAAGCATTTAGCTCAGAGTATCTTTCAGATGCAGTAATTGAATTATTTTATGCAAGCCTTGGATCAGAATTTGATAGAAGCATGCAAATACTTAAGATGAGAAGAACACCGATTACTCACGGCATTATTCCGATGAAAATAGATAAGGGCGGAATATATGTTAAGTGATGAAGATGTACAAAGAATACTAAATTCTTGGATAGCTTCAGGTTTTGTTAGCGTAAAAAATGGAGCATTAAGGGTTTTAGACAGAACCGTTTTAATGCTCTCAGCTCCATATTTTATTTACTTATATCATGAACTCCTTAGTAAAGATCCAGAGGCGCTTAAAAACGTAGGAAAAATGGTTGCTAATTATTTAGTAGAAAAAGGCTATGAGCTCGGAAAAGGAAAACTTCCTGTTGAGCAAGCAGCAATAACTGTTCTTTCAGGTTTTGGGCAAGCAACTTCTAGCATAGGAGAAAATGGCGGTACAGTTGTTGTTACTAATGCAGCCATTCCAATGGCATACAGAGAGATCTATGGATTATCTTCTTCTCCTATATGTAAATTTCAAGAAGGATTATTAGAAGGAAGTATTGCCATTAGAACAAATAGAAAAGTAAAGGTTACAGAGGTAAGCTGTGTATCCATGGGTGCAAGTTCATGCGTATTTGAGGTGAAATATGAATCTTAAACAGAAGAAAGAAAATCTTGAAGACATGGTAGCAAATACATTAGAATACTCAGCACGGGTGCCATTTTATCAAAAGCCAGAGTACGAAGCATTGAGAAAAGATCCTTCAATAGAAAATTTAATTCAAGGGCCAATAATAGATGGAGAACTCCTTAAAACAATACCAAATGAGTTTGTTGTAAAAAACAATAAGGAAGTTTTGTTTGGATTAACAACTAGTGGCACTAGTGGAAAACCTAAGGTTTTGTACACTTCTACTTCAATGTTAGAAATGAGAACTAAGCTAAGAGAGAAATATAAAGCAAAAATGCTTAGCATTCTGAATTATGGAAAACTTAGTGAATCATATAAAAATGGAAAAATAGAAGATATTTACTTCATATTAAAAGTTCCACCTACTCCTCCTTCTTACACACCCTTGAGTATAATAATGAGTTCATTTGAATTTGAAGGAGCTTATATTAATAATTTACTTAGTGGGATGGATCCAACTCCTTTGTTTAAGGAAGCAATGAAGCACAATGTAACAATGGTTTTATCTTCTCTTAGAGGGCTTGAAGAAATCGGCAATGGCATAGATCCGGAAGTTAAAAAGGAGCTCTCATCATGGTCTTCACTTTATATTTCACAAGGAGGAGAATCTGTTACAGATAACACAGTGGAATATTTAAGAAAATTATACAACATAGGGCCTAGAAGATTTTTAATTACTATTTATGCAAACACAGAAGGCGGCGTTATCGGTGAGGGACCAACAAGTAAGGAGATTTATGCATATGAAAGCAATTTATTATTTTTATTAAAAGAAAACAATGAAAGAGTTTTATTAAAAGACGCTCCTGCAGGGACAGTTGGAGAGCTTGTTCTTACTCATTTAATAAGCCCAGAAT
The DNA here is from genome assembly GCA_964405205.1 of Candidatus Woesearchaeota archaeon. GTDB lineage: Archaea > Nanobdellota > Nanobdellia > Parvarchaeales > Parvarchaeaceae > Rehaiarchaeum. The sequence continues at coordinate 8,294 of CAYOMU010000012.1, read as the reverse complement.
TTATGAAAAGAGATCTTTCTCCGCTTTTAATAAATTACAACACTCACGATCTAATAAAAGTAGTTGGAAGAAAAGAAGGAATGACAATTATTTCTTTTGAAGGAAGAAGCGATAAAATATACAGAATAGGAGGATCAGCAAAAATTGATGATTATTTAGCTTTGGATTTGTTATACTTTGCAAAAGCAAAAACTGATGTTGAAGATGGACAATTTACAATAGGAAGACAAGGTCTTAAAGATCAACTTATATTTACATATTCAGGCGAAGCTAATGAGAGTGAAGTGAAAAAAGTAATAGAGGAAAAGCTTTTAGAAATACCAGAGTTTTCCTATGCACTATCATCAAATGCTTTAGATTTAATTGTACAAAAAGGAAAAATAGAAAGCACACAGGGTAAAAAGAAAATATTAGTGGATGCAAGAATTTAATTAGCTATTGAAAGAATAATGAATGTTTGCTCACACTGCAATTCACATTTTCAATAGAGCATTGCAAAATCAAGGCCTTAATATATTTGTTAGAAAAGCAGAAGACGATGAATACTCTGGCAAAGTTTGGATTCAACCAAAAATAAACATAGAAAATATATTCGCAGCAGAGAAAACAGTGAATGAAATTATTGAGAAAGATCTTTCAGTTTCATACACAGAGTATAACAATTTAAATGAGGCATTAAAAAACGAACCTAAGTTAAGATACAATTATCAAAGAATAAGTGAAAACGAAAAAGTTAGAGTAGTAAAGATTGGAGATTTTGATGTTGCTGCATGCATAAGAAATCATGTATCTCATACAAGAGAGTTAATTGCATTCTTTGTTACTAGTATAAACTATAGCCAAGATGAAACAGAGATAAGTTACTTAGTGGGAGAAAAAGCAATAGAATTTGCACTCAACTCGAGCAACATTCTATTATCAATAAGAAGGCAATTCAACTTTAAAGATCCACTTGAAGATATAAGTAGATTAGAAGAGGAATTAAAGAGCGATAAAAAAGCATTGGTTAAGTTAGTAGAAGAGTACTTAAAACTTAAGGGCTTTTTAGACATTCCAATAGAGATTGATAAAAATATAAGGGAAGCAGTAGTAAATGCAGCTAATTATAGAGGAATTGCGGTACTATTTTCTAATGATGATGTATTTGCATTTAGTCAAAATAAATTTGAAGAATTAAGCAAAAAAATAAACAGCGAAGGATTAATTAAAGGCTTAGCAAAAGAAAACATAATTAGCGGAAAAACTTCTGATAAGAAAAGATTTATTCAAATATTAAGTGAATTTAAGCTAATATAGCTCGAAAGTTTATAAGTCTTACTAATCTTCTGTTTATATTTTAAAGTACTTGCATTTTCTTATTATCAAAAAGATAAATTCAATATTTCTTGCTAGTGTTTATTATTATGGAAATAGTTGGAAATATTACTGATGCAGACTATATTGTAGAGGATAACTCTCCAGTGATAAGACTTTTCGTTTCCTCTAATAATGGTAAGATAATAATAAAAGATAGAAAATTTGAGCCTTACTGCTATATTATTGGTGCAAGCGAAGAAGAAGTTAAAAGCGAAGAAAATGTAAAAAGAGTAGAAAAAGTAAAGAAAAAACTAGGTAAAGAAGAAGTAGATCTAATTAAGGCATATACTTACTTACCAAAGCAAGTTCCAGAATTAAAGAAGAAGTACAATACTTTTGAAGCAGATATTTTATTCCATAGAAGATATTTAATTGATAAAGACCTTAGTTCTGTTGATTTAGTAAAATTCAATGTTGATAACGATTATAATTTAATTTCTTTTGAGAAAATAGACAAAAAGGCAGAATTCAATTCGATTGCTTTTGATATTGAAGTTATGAGTAAAGGAAAAATGCCTTCCCCAGAAAAAGATCCTATAGTTTCAATTGCAGTATATGGAAATAATGTTGCAAATGTATTTACTTGGCTTGATAACGATAAATATCCTAAGCTTAAAGATGAAAAAGAATGCATCCTCGAATTTTTTAAATTTTTAAGTGAAAATAATCCAGATATAATAGTTGGTTATAATAGTGATAATTTTGATCTTTACTATCTAAAAGAAAGAGCGAAACAATTAGGAATAAATCCTCAAGTGGAAATAATTTTAAAAAGAAGAAATGAAGAAGAACTTGAAGCAAGAGTTGTTAACTTTTGTCATATCGATGTGTTTCAATTTATCAAGAAAATATATTCTATTTATAACTTAAAAACAGAAACACTCACATTAGATGAAGTAGCAAAAGAAATGCTTGGCGAGGGCAAAGAGGAATTTCCTTGGGATAAATCTGAAAATCTTACAGTTGATAAAAACTTAGCAAATACTTTGTGTTCTTATAACTTGCAAGATGCTAGAATAACTTATCTTATATATAAAGAAGTGGAGCCTTACATATTAGAGTTAAATAAACTTGTTGGTTTAACTTTATTTGACGTTTCTAGGCTTACCTCGGGCATGGCAGTTGAGTACATGTTAATGCGCAAAGCTAATGCTTTAGGTCAATTGATTCCAAATAAACCAGATGCAAAAGAATCAGCAATAAGAAAATCTAGGGTTTTTCAAGGAGCATTCGTTTATCAACCAACGCCAGGAATATACAAAGATATAGCAGTTGTTGATTTTAGAAGCCTTTATCCATCGATTATAATTTCTAGAAATATAGATCCATTTACAATAGTTAAGAAAAACAATGAGATAGAATTTTTAAGCAAAGATGAATACTTTGGTTTAATTCCCAGAACTGTAGAAGAAGTTTTTAATCTTAGATCAAAAGCAAAAGATGAGCTTAAGAAAGATAAAAACAATAAAGCTTTAGCAGCAAGAGTTGCAGTGCTTAAATTAATAGCAAATAGCTTCTATGGTTATCTAGGATACTATAATTCTAGGCTTTATAATTTCGATTGCGCTAGTTCTGTTGCTAGAATTGCTAGAGAATATATAATGAAAACAATTGAGTTTGCAGAAAAAGAAGGATTTAAAGTAATTTACGCAGATACAGATTCCAATTTCTTAATCAAGCCAGGGGCGGATATAAAAGCAGAAGTAAATAAATTCTTGGAAAAGTTTAATGCAACCTTGCCAAAGCCAATGGAATTAGAACTGCAAGATGTTTATAAAAGAGCTATATTTGTTAGAGCAGTAAAAGGAAAGTTTGGAGCAAGGAAAAAATATGCAATGGTTTCTTATTCTGGAGAATTAGTAATTAAAGGATTTCAATCTGTGAGAAGAGATTGGTCTTTTCTTGCTAAGGAATTGCAAGAAGAAGTAATCAAGAAAATTTTAGTTGATGAGGACATAGAAGGAGCAATTAACTTAGTTTCAAAAACAATTGAAGACTTAAGGCAATACAAAATACCATTGGAAAAATTAGTAATTAATACAATGCTTAGAAAGGATATTAAAGAATATGAATCTACAGGTAGACACGTTAGAGCTGCTGAAAAAAGCGGAGAAAAATTTTCTCAAGGAGAGGTTATTAGTTATATTATAGCAAAAGGCAGCGGAGGAATTAGTGAAAGAGCAGTACTTTACTCAATTGCATTGCAAAAGAATATAAAATATGATGCAGAGTATTATATAGAGCATCAAATTATTCCAGCAGTTACTCCAATATTTGATGCGCTTGGAATTCAAAAAGAAAAACTATATGGGAAAAAATCGTCAAATCTTTTGAATTTTACTTAATATGGATGATTGGATTATAGCAGGGAAACAAGCTTCCAAATTATTGGATTACGCAATTAAAGAAATTAGGCCAGGAATGAAACTTATAGATATAGCAAAACTATTGTACGATAAAATCGATAGAGAAAACATGAAACCAGCATTTCCTATAAATCTATCTTTAAATAATTTTGCTGCTCACTACTCTCCAGATATAGAAGATGAAACAATTTTTTCTGAAGAGGATGTATTAAAAATAGATCTTGGAATAAGGTATGGAAAGGGGTTATCTGATACAGCAATAACTCTTTATTTTGGAAACAACAATGAGAAGAAAAATATTGTTAGAGCTTCATTTGAAGCTTTAGAGGATGTAAAGAAAAATATAAACTCGATTTCATTAGTTAGAGAAATAGGAAAAATCGTTGAACAAAGAATAAAGTCTTATGGTTTAAATCCTATATACAATCTTGGAGGTCATGGAATTGAAGAAAATGATCTCCATGTAGGATTTATTCCAAATTACTCTTCTGATACAAGAGCATTGTTGCCAGAGAAGTTTGCTGTAGAGCCATTTGTTACAAATGGTGAAGGGTATGTTATTGAAAGTGAGCCTTCAGAAATTTTTTCAATTAAAAAAGAATTGCCTTTGAGAGATCCAGTAATGAAAGAAGTTTTAGATAAAATTGAAGCAGAATTTGGAAGATTGCCATTTTCAATATTTCAGTTGAGGAAAATATATAATTCCCCGGAGAGGGCAATAAGATACTTTAGTTCCTATGGAATACTGGAGCAATACCCGCCATTAAAAGAAAGAAGCAATGGTATTGTTTCGCAATTTGAGCACACATTTATTCATTACAATGGCGAGATTATTGTAACGACAGAAAGAGAAAACGAAAGATTTATATATTAGAATCTAAATTAGTAATAATGGCATTTGGGCATCACAGAGGATTTGGCGTAAGATATATAATATTGGGCTTGTTAAAGAAAAAACCAATGACTGCAATAGAAATTATTGATCAGATTGAAAATTTCACTCTTGGATACTGGAAGCCTTCTCCAGGGGTAATATACTGGAATCTTAACGTTTTGCTCGAAGAAGGATTAATTAAAAAACAAGACAGTAAGTATATAATAACTGAAAATGGATTAAAGGAAATTAATAACATTTGGATTCCGGGTATGGCATTATTTAGCACAGACGATCAGATTTCATCAGTAATAAATATATTAGAAGATTCCGTCGAAACAATAATTTCCAAAAAAGATGAATTAGATGAAGGGCAAAAGCAAAGAATAAAGCAAATAACGGAGAAACTTAAGGAAATTTAAGTTATGGATGTATTAGAAGTGAAGAATATAACGAAGAAATATGGAAATTTCTTAGCATTAGATAACGTTAGTTTTTCAATTAAAAAAGGGGAAATTTTTGGATTACTCGGTCCAAATGGTGCTGGAAAAACTACAACAATTAAGATAGTTTCTGGGATTTCAAAGCCTACAAGCGGCGATGTATTTATTGACGGAATAAGTGTAATTAAACACCCAGAAGAAACAAAAAGAAGAATTGGTTGGATGTCAGCAGAATCAATCCTTGATGATGACCTTACTGGTATGGAAAACATAGAGGTACAAGCAAAGTTAAACAATGTTAAAGATTGGAAAACTCATGGAGAAGATTTGCTAAGATACTTTGAAATATATGACTTTAGAAACCAAAGAACTAGCAACTTTTCAACTGGTATGAGAAAGAAATTAGAAATAGCTATAGCACTGATTAATAATCCTAGCGTAATTCTTCTAGATGAGCCAACAATAGGCTTAGATGTTAATACTAGGAGCAGTTTATGGAAACTAATAAAGAAAATAAACAATGAAAGAAAGGTTACTGTTTTATTAACTACTCACTATATGGAAGAAGCTCAGGAGCTTTGCGATAGAGTAGCAATTATAAACCATGGAAAGATTATTGCAATAGATACTCCCAAAAATTTGATAAATAAATATGGTATGAACACAATAGACATTAGATTTAAAGAAAAAGTTTCATTAGAGAAATTTAATGTTATTTCTTCTAGCAACAATGGAAAGAGAATTTTAATAAGAAGCGAAAATCCGGAAGAAGATATACTTAAAATAATCAAAAAATATGGAAATAAAATAGAAGGGTTTGAGATAAATCACGCTACCTTGGATAGTGCATTCTTACAATTGACAGGAGAATTTTTAAGCGAGGAAAAATACAATCAAAAGGAAATCGTTAGATTAATGAAAGGACTATGATGGAGCAAATTTCAATCTTGTATGAGCGTGAAGTTAAGAAAATCTATAGGTCAAAATATACAATTATAATGCTTTTAATTCAGCCATTGATGTGGCTCGCATTATTTGGTTCTAGTTTAGGAAATGCCCCCAAAGAGTTTTTGGAAGCTCTTTTTGGTACTTCTAATTACATGTCTTTTATTCTTCCAGGAGTTCTTGGCTTAACAATGCTTACAATAGGCATGTTCGCATCAATGAGCTTAATTCAAGACAAAAGATACGGCTATCTAAGAAGAATAATGGTTGCCCCAGTAAGCGGAGAAGTTCCTGCAATTGCAAAGATGTTAGGAGGAATAACCAGAGGCCTTATTGAAGTGCCAATACTTATAGGTATAGCAATTGCTTTTGGAGCTTCTCTTACACTTACACCAGAATCTATAGGAATTGTAGTTTTGTCATCTATATTAATAGGGGCATTTTCCTCTTCATTATTTATTTTGCTAACTATAAAAACTTCTGATCTTCAAGCTCCAGGGGTGGTTTCATCATTAATACTTTTCCCAATGATGTTTTCAAGTTCAGCAATGTTTCCTACTAATTTATTCCCTTCGTGGCTTAAAACTTTAAGCAATTACAATCCACTAACCTATGCAGTTAATATGATGAGAGAAGCATTATTAAATAAACCATTGCAATACACAAACTTAATTTATCTATTAATCTATGCAATTGCGTTCGTTATTTTATTAGCAACACTATCGCACAAATATTTAACAGCAGAATAAAAAGGCTTATAAATGCTTCGTTAGATATATTAATAGTGCCGGCACCTCGTTGCAACGAGCCAGGGGGCATGGCTTCTGGTTGTAGTTTTGCCATGCCCTCTATTTTAAAACTTTTAAATACACAAAATGTAAGAAAATGTATGAGCAAGGGACTTTACATCGGAATAGCAATTATTGTAATATTAATTGCATTGGGCTATGTTATATACACAACAAAACCAACTATAACTTCAACGACTTCAACAACATCTACTGCATCTGTGCCTTTGGAGTTAACTGATCCATTACAAGTTCCTACTAATACAAGCGCACTATATCTTTACTATTCTTCATTCTCAGCTAAGCTTTCTAATGGAACAATACTTAAATATTCTACTCCAGGATATGTAAACTTAGTGAGTATTCAGAACTACACGCAGTTGTTAGGCTATTTACCTAAAAATGTAACTGTTGAAAGCATAACTCTTAATTTAACTAGAGCAACAATAACAATAAATGGCATAACTTATGTAGTAGAGATTCCTCCTTCAGTAACATTTCCAGTAAATGCAACTACTTCAGCTAATTCTACAATGCTATTAGATATGTTGCCTTCTGTAGCGCCATTGTACGGAACTAATCAAACAATATATGTATTAGTGCCTAGTGGCGTTGGATTAAAGGTAAATCTACCTATTAAGCCAGGGACTTTACTTCCAAAAGAAGCATTTAGCGAAATTGAATCGCATAGAGCAAACATTAGCATAGTTGGAGAAACATTAGCATATAATAACAATACTGGTTTAGTTACATTTGAAGTAAGTGTTAAGAACACAGGAAACGTTCCAACATATTTAATGCACGTTGGATTATTTGGTCCATTTAACTTAACGATAGGAAACAAGACATTTGGAATGTTTCCTCAAGAAATTGATAAAGAAATACAAGATATTAACGAATCAGATGATATGGAAGAACATAACGGCTCAGATCCATTTGGTTTTGGCTTTAACTTCCCAGGCTTTAATATTAGTAACTTTAACTTCACTCATCCTAACTTTACACTAATTAATCAGACAATACAAAAAGTTTTTGAGAACATTTCAACAAGACTAGGAAAGGCAGGGATACAAGTAGAGTTTCCAGAATTGCACGGAAGAAATATGTCAGAATTATTCAAGAACATAACTTTACTTAATGAGACATTCTACAATCTAAAGGATAAGTTCGATCACTTTATAAAGAGAGAAGAGCACTTAATCAAAGAAATCAGCATGTACAAATCAATAAACTTCTTTGTTGCAAACAATGGTACACTTTACTTACCATTTAGCAAGCCAATGTTTATAGGAAAAATAAATCCATTACAAATAGGAAATAGCACTTGTAAAATTGAAGAAGATGACGTTGACTGTGAATTTAATGGCTCAATGGAATATATACCATTTGGATACTTAATTGCAGTAAATCAAACAGCAACTCTTGAATTTACAGGAAAGCTAACCTTGGGCAATGGATTAATAACACTAACTCCAGTTCCAGGCAACTATACTATATTTGTACAAGGAAACAAAGACGCATT
>CAYOMU010000011.1:0-11367 GCA_964405205.1 Candidatus Woesearchaeota archaeon | reverse complement strand
ATATTTTATGATGTAAATGCCACTGGATATGGTCAAATGCTTAGAGTTGGTAATGCAAGCTCCGGGTTTGGTGATACAGATACTTTAAATTGGACTGACTGGAATTGTCCTACAGGAGATATTTCGTTTAAGAATGCTTGGGGATTAGTTCAATTATATGTTAATAGCACAGGGTATCCTTTCTTAGATATTTGGTATAATCCTACTACGCTTTTAGGAACACAAGGATCCCCTACAGCAACTAATAATGGATTTTCAGGAGGATGTAATGTTGGCACAGTTCCATCTAAGGTTACTCAGTATGGAAAGTATATAGGCTTAGTAGGAGATGCTGCAGGATCATCCTATCGTAGCTATTATCAACTTCTTATAATCAGAAACGCTCCTCCAAATGGAGTAATGCCCAAAGAATTTATTCTTGGATAATAAAAGCTGCAATTTTTTCAGGATCAAAGTTCACAATATCTTCATAGTTTTGTCCAATAGATAGAAAGTAAATTGGCTTCTTAGTAACAAAAGACGCTGAAAGTATGGCTCCTCCTTTTTCATCAATATCACATTTAGTTAAAATAAGGCCATCAATGCCTATTTTTTCCTCGAATGTTTTTGCTTGCTGCACAATTGCATTTCCGCTTAACGAATCACCAACAAATATAGTTATATCTGGCTTAATTACTCTTTTTAATTTTGACAACTCATTAATTAGTGCATCGTTCAATTCACTCCTTCCTGCAGTATCTATAAGCACAACATCCGCTCCGATAGCTTTTGCATGCTTGACTGCATCAAATGCAACTGCTGTTGGGTCTGCACCATAATTATGAAAAACAACATCTACGCTGAGTTTATTTGCATGCTCTTTAATTTGCTCTATTGCTGCAGCTCTAAAAGTATCGCTAGCAGAAATTACTACCTTCTTTCCTTTTTCTTTTAGTAATTTAGCGATCTTAGCAATTATTGTAGTTTTGCCTACTCCATTTATTCCTACGAACAATATAACAACAGGTTTCTTTTCTATCTTATTGATTTTTTCAATTAAATCATCAGATATTAGAACCTGTTTTAGTGATTCTTTCAAGGCTTTCTTTAGTTCTTCATCAAAATGAAACCTAGAAAAATGAGTTTTTGATAGTTCATTCTTTAAATTATCTGTAATGTTGTTCGCTACTTCTACTGCAACGTTATTCTCTATAAGCAAATTCTTGAGCTCTGCTAAATCTTGATCGCTTATCTTTCTAGAAAATATTGCTGGCTTCTTTGCTTCTTTCTTTTTTTCTACTTCTTTCTCCTCTACTTTTTCCTCTTTTTCTTCTTCTTTTATCTCTTTTTCTTCTTTTTTAAAGAAACTCTTAATCTTGTCCTTTAAAAACTTGAACATCTTTTGATAATTCCTCTTCTAATTCTGCTGCTTCTTTTTGTGATTTATTTATTTCATTTCCAACTATAGAAAGTTGCTCGCTCATTTCAGAAAGTCTTTTTGATAACGACTCCTTAAGCTCGTCTTTACTCATTTCCTCAAATATATTTTCGCCAATTTGATAAAGAAACTTCGTTGTATCGATATTTGCACGCGCGAAGCAACCCGGAAATACAGGCACTAAACCCTCTGGATTTTCTATTTTATCCAAATTGTTAAAAAAAGAAAGCGTTTTTGTGTACGTATTTTGTAAAGTAGTAAATGCTACTGTTAATTGTTCTAAGTTTTCTTTAAGAGTTTCTAATCTTATTATTTTTTCTTGTATTTCTCTTTCATCCATTTTGTAATAATCTAACTTCTACCTTATTATCTTTTTTAGTACATGCAACTCTAATTCTTATTGGCGGGTTTTTTCCTCCTCGTGACCAAATTTGATCATTAATGTTATTATTAATCTTCACTTGAGAAACATCAACGTGCATGTGTTTACTTATATATTTTTTAATGTACTTAATTGCACGACTTGCTCTTTTATAATTTGGCCCGCTTTCAATTGCTTTTCTCAATCTTAATGAGAAAATTCTTTCTTCTTCCATATTTAACTTTTAATTTCTCTAAGCGCTTTACCGCTAGTAATTGCTTTTGCGCCTCTTCTTAATCCAAATTTCTTTAAAAAGATAAAAACAGGCACATTTCTCTTGCTTCTCATTTTGCTAAATAAAAGCCTCTTAACAAATGCTTGTTTTCTGCCTGCCATCTTATATATAAACATGACAATTTAATATAAATAACTATGCTATCAATTCACTTCGATGAAATAGCTTTAAAAGGAAATAACAGAGGTTTTTTTGTTAAAAAGCTTATAGAATCGATTAGATATCTAACAAATGCCCGAGAAGTTGAATTTCTAGAGAACAGAATAATAATAAAAGACGAGAAACTAGAAAACACTGATAAATTAGACTTACTTCCAGGAGTAGCATGGTATGGAGATGTGGAAAAGTTCTATAACTTAGAGGATATAATTTCTTGGATTAAAGAAAAGGGAATGAATTTTGATATTGATGTGAAGAGAATAGATAAAAGTAAGCCTTTTACGTCATTAGATATTAAAAACAAACTAAGAGAATTCTCAAAAGGGAATCAAAAAATCGTTATTGAAATTTTCAGCGATTTTTGGCTTCTAAATTACAACATTAAAAAAGGTATCGGAGGATTACCAATAGGTACTGCTGGGCAAGTAATTAATTTGTTTTCTGGAGGTGTAGATTCTTCCGTTGCCACAATTGAGCTAATGAAAAGAGGAGCAAAAGTAGATTTAGTTCATGTATATACAACTTCTTCTGAAGCCGCAATAAACGGAAAAATAGGAAAGTTTGCTGCTTATATAAGCAACTTTGAGGATGTTAATTTATTCCTCCTTCCATCGAAATATATTTACCTTGCATTTATTGATAGTAAAACAAAGTATGAGTTACAAATATTCAAGCATTTCCTTTTATTAATTGCACAAGAAATTGCGAAAAAATACAATTATCTAGCAATATCCTCTGGTGATTCTTTATCACAGGTTGCATCCCAGACGCTTCAAAACTTATTTTCGATTAATAAAGGTCTATCTGTTCCTGTATTTAGACCGTTAATAACAAGAAATAAAAGCGAAATAATTGATTTAGCACATAAATACAGGATATATGATATTTCCTCTGAAAGCTATAAAGATTTTTGCTCACTAGTTGCTAAGCATCCATTAACTAAGTCAGATCCAGAAAAACTAATGGAAGAAGAAAAAAGAATTAAACTAGAAGATATAATTAAAAACACGCTAGATGAAATGGAAATATATAGGTATAGAAAAGGAAATAGAGAATTAATTACTTCCGTTTAAAGGTAATTTTACTTTCATTGTTTTCATTAGATAAACTCCTAAGCAATTCCTTTAATTCTTCATCTCCTATTTGTTCTCTAAGTTTTCCAGAAATTGCATATTGTACAATAAGCGCTTCTACGCTCTCTGCAAGATCAGGATGGGCTATCTTAACGTTTGCAAGTCTTTCTCTTGCCTCCTTTGTTAAATACTTAGTTAAAATTTCTTCTTTTAGCTTTTCAGCTTTTTTTCTTTCTTCGTCTTCTGGTGAAACTGGCAACATATTTTAATGTGAAACTTCTTTGACCAATTTTATACCTTTTCCTGTAAGCACTCTTCCTTTATGATTTTTAATTGTGACCTGTTTTATTAATCCTGCTTTTTCTAATTGTTGTAAAATTTTACGAATATGATTTCTTCCTGCAGGCATAAAAGTATGCTTATTCCTTGTGTTTTTGCTCTTGGCTCCATAAACCCTTGCAAGCCTATTTGTTCCCATAGGCTTATGATCAAAGTACATTCGCCTTATAATACTTGCTGCTCTATAGTACCACCAATCTTTATTCTCTGGAGGTCTATCTTTTGCTGCACCAGTTTTAACGAAATACGCCCAAGAGGGAGGCTCTACTAACCTCTTCGACTTTAAAGCTGCAGCTAATTTTTCAACTAACTTTTGCTGTTCTATTTCAGCTGGACTTGACATAAATCTTCTTTATGTATCCGCAATTTATACATTTAATATTTATAAACTTATTTTTTACTCTTATTTCTGCATTACTTCCAACCAGCAAAGAACCGCATTTTCTACAAATAACAGAATTGTATTTCCTAAATCTTAAGTTATTGTGTAAAATCATGCGCCATGCAATATATGCATGCCTCTTATACCTAAGATCGCGATTTAAGTATTCCTGAGTTGCTAAGTCTATCAAATAATCGATTTGATTTTTAAAGTTTTCCATCATAATTAAAATTAAAAATATTTAAATAATCATATCACTTTATTGTTAAGTCATATGGCAACAAAAAAGAATAAGAAAGAAGAAAACGAAGAGGACGAGGACTTAGACGAGGAGGACTTAGATGAAGACGAAGACTTCGATACAGACGAAGATTTTGACGAAGACGAAGACGAGGACTTCGATAGCGGAGACGACGAGTAAGGGCTTTAATATTTTTAGCTTTCTTCTTTTACTTTTGATTAATTGTTAGAATAGAAGGAACTACAACAACGTATTCTGTTTCTCCTAAATAATACCCTGTGGCATTATACCCCTTAATTACAAAAGGCAATGGAGGAGAATTATAAACAGAATATACAGTACATAATCCTGCCGGAGTATTGTTGTAAACAAATAAATAAGGGGCTAAGCTTCCATTAGCATAGTATGCTAAACACTTTTGTGCCTTGTAAGCATAAGCAAATCCGGGCAATCCTACGTATTTGCCTAGAGAAGCATTAGTAATGTTCCTAAATGAAAAATTACCAACTAAGAAGTAATATTCTGCTAACACTTTACCACTTTGTGAGATAATCGGAGTAAAGGAACCATTTATTACTTGATATAAGCTTAATTGATTCAATAGTTTAGATAAAACTGAAACATTTATTTTGTGAAGATCAAACGCGTATATTTGATTCTGAATGTAAGGATTTGAAGCAGTTGCTTGCAATAACGATAAATACTTAACTGATGATAGCAATAAATTACTTTCCCCCTCATTTACGTCTATCAAATTTAATTGAATATAATATAGAAGCCCAAGAAAAGTTGCTATTGCGGCTAAAACTAGCAGCGATTCAAAAGTAAAAATCTGTGATTTCATTTTATAAATAGAGAAATTTCAATTAAAGTCGAATTAGGGTATATATATGCATATACTTGTGTGCCTGTTCCAGAAGTATTCCAAAACTGATAATTTCCAGAAATATTAAAGTTTGAACCATTTAAATAAGATAGTTTTACTCCAAAATTATTAAGACCTAATTTTTGATCAACGCACTTATATCCTAAATTTAGAAACGACTTAAGCTTAAAGAAAGAAATTTGATTATTTGATGAATTCAATAAACCTAAAGAAATAATTTGATTGCAAGAAAGAGATTCCCAATTGCTGGGTGTTCCTGGAGAAAACATCAAAGAAGAAACTACACTTGCAATTTTGTTATCTTTAAGTAATTCATTAGTAGAAAAGAAAGCTATAGAATCTGAATTGTATACATAAGATGAGGAGTAAATAAATAAAAGAAGCATAGTAAGAGCAATAATAAAAACAGTAATTGAAAGCATTAAATCTATAGATATTGCTTGAGATCGCATAAATAATATCTTCAAGAAAAATATTTATGGAGTTAAATGACATATTGCCATTTATAAATAGACCTTTAACTGCAATAGAAGTGGCGCAACTCATTGGGAGGGATTCTATTCAAACAATGGCTATTTTAGATTTTCTCTGCGCACAAGGAAAACTGGAAAAAACAAAAAGAAAAGTTGGCATTTCGCCCATATATTTTACTCCTGATCAAAAAGAGCAGGCACTTGAAAGGCTTTTTTCATATTTAAATGAAAACGAGAAACAACTCTTAGAAAAGATAAAAAATAACAAATTTATTTTATTATCTGATCTAAAAATTGAAGAAAGACTTCTTTTACAAAATCTATCTGATTTTATTGTAATTAAAAAAATAAGAAATCAAACTGGTGAAGAAAGAGATGCAGTGTTTTATTATACTTATGCAAATGAACAACAAAAAGTAGAAGCTCAAAACAAAACTTCAGAAAACAAAGAAACAAATGAAAATAAAAAAGCTATAGAAAAACCAAAAATATCTAAAAAAACAAAAATAAACGAAAATGTAGAAGAAATTGCGCAAAAACTTGAAATGCAAATAGAAAGAAAATTAGACGAAAACACTTACATAGCGACCTATGGAAAGGCAAAAATTAAAGTATTATTTGCTATTGAAAATAAAATTACATTAAAAAGATTAGAGGAATTAAATGCAATGGCTGAGCATGCAAATTTAGCTTGTATTTTAGTGTCTAATGATAGTAAATTTGATATATATGGAAGATGCTATATTGTTAATCTAAATTATGAACAAAATAGATAAGATAGCAGAAGACATAGTAATTACTGCTCTTTTATTTATAGGAATTTCTTCTCTTATTTACTTTTCCGCAGCGGATGCAATACAAAAACCTATAAATGCTGCTCTAGTGGTTTCACTAGGACTAATAATTTCAATTATAATTTTCATACTACTGATAAAAAATGAGGTATAAAAAGAGATATTTTCTGGCACTTGCCTTTAATCAGCACAATTACGAAGAACTGAAAAAACAAATTGACAATAAATTTGAATTCTTTAATAGACTACTAAAAATTAAAAGCGGATTCCTTATGATAGATGATCTAAGCAGAAACTCAAACAACGGCCTATTATTTGTATTTAAGTGTTATAATAATTATAAAAATGAGGTTTTATTCATAATAAGCCAGGTAAAAGGCGTAGTAACCTTATTAAGTAGCGGAAACATTAAAAAGATTAAACAGCGTATTAATTATGGAATCGATAGGCGACATAATGGGGTTTGATCGCGCATTAACCCTTTTTAATCCGGAAGGTGAATTGCTTCAAGTAAACTATGCAAGAAAAAGCGTTGATAATGGAAGACCTACAATGGCAATGGTTGGAAAAGATTCTGTGGTTTTTGTAGCACTTAGGCCTGTAGAAGACTCAGATATTCCTTTAATAGTACCAGAAAGCGCTGAAAAGGTGTTTAAGATAGACAATAACATCGCTGCTGCAATTTCGGGTTTTATTTCTGATGGCAGAGTACTTATAGATAAACTTCAAGAATTAGCACAACAATACAGAGTGCTATATGATAAAGAGGCTGATATTTTAATGCTTGTTAAGGATATCGCTTTTGAAATGCAAGCTTACACTCAGTATGGAGGCGCAAGACCATTTGCAGTAGGCTTGCTTATTGGTGGCTTAAGAGATAATGAACCTGCACTTTATATGATAGAACCAGGAGGAACTTATTACTCTTATAAAGCAATTGCGATAGGAATGGAAAAAGAAAAAATAAATAGAATTCTAAAGGCTGAATATAAAGAAGGAATGAGCTCAGATGAGTTAGTAAAATTAGGAATAAAAGCTTTAAAGAGCACAAGCACAAAAATAACTACAGACAATACAGAAATTGCCATTGTTAAAAAGGATAAATTTGAAAAATTATCCACAGAAGAGCTAAGCAAATTAATATGAGTGAACCTGAAATAGCAAGGCTACAAATAAAAGACAAAAGATTTGAAATTCTTGTCGATCCTGAAGAAGCAATTAAGATTAAATTTGAGGGAAAAGGAGACGTGAGGAAAGCTTTAGTAGTAGAGGAGATATTTAAAGACGCTAAAAAAGGTGATGTTGCAGGAGATCTTGATCGCTACTTTAACACTAATGATATATACAAAATAGCTGAAAAAATAATAAAAGAAGGAGAATTACCGGTGCCTACAGAATATAAAAGAAAACAAGCTGAACAGCTAAAGAAAAGAATTATAGACGAAATCTCTAGAGAAGCAATAGATGCTAATACAAACGCACCAATTCCACCAACAAGACTAGAATTAGCAATAGAACAATTGAAATTTAATTTTGATATTAATAAAAGAGAAGAAGATCTCAAAAAAGATTTAATAGACAAACTAAAAAGAATCTTGCCTTTAAAAATTGGCTTAGATAGATATAGAATAACTTTTGAATCTCAATTTGCTAATCAAGTAATAACTCTTGCAAAGAAAATGGGCACTGTTACAAAGATTATACAAGGTGACCCTATGACTTTAGAAATAGAAATCCAAATGGGTAGATCGAATGAATTTATAAATAAAGTGAATGCTATAACTAATAACACAGCAACTATTTCAAAGATATGATAAATGCTAAGAATCATCAGCTAGTGATGCCAGGACAACTAATTGGAGAAGAAATAAAAACGTGTGATAATTGCTACAAGGAGCAAAATAAATGGTACTCAAGCGTACTAGGTATAGTCTCAATTGATAAAGATAACAATGTAAATATTAAATCTGTAAGAGGTTTTTATGTTCCTAAAGAAGGAGACTATGTTATTGGAGAAATTAAATCAATTTTACCCTCTTTTTGGATCGTTAGTTTAGGAGCTTATTCTGCAAAATTAACGCAGCAAAATTACCCTTTTAAAAGAGAAGCGATAAAAGAAGGCACTTTTGTTAGAGGAAAAATAATAAACGCTGATCTTGAGGATGCAGAAATAAGTTTGCGATGCAATGAATGTGGTTTACTCTTGGGAGGAACAATAATCTACTTTGATCCATCTAAAATGTCAAAGGTAATTGGAAATAAAGGAGAAACTATTGAAAAAATCAAAAATTTGAGCAAATGCGAGATCACCTATGGATACAATGGAATTTTATGGATAAGAGGCCCAATAGAGGGAATTGCAAAAACTATAAGAATCTTAAACACAATAGAGTTATATTGCTACTCACCAAAATTACAAGAGGTATTAGAAAAAGAGCTTTATGTACACTAGAAAAGATAGGAGTTTAACTGATATAAGAAAGATAAGCGCAGAAATAGGAGTCGTAAAGGACGCAGATGGTAGCGCTAGATTTAGTTTTGGAAACACAGAAATATATTGCGCTGTAGACGGCCCAAAGGAAGTCTTGCCTAAGCATTTGGAAGATCCAGAAAAAGCAATTATAAAGTTCAAATATGATATGCTGCCGTTTTCTACTTCTGATAGAGCTAAACCTGGACTTAATAGAAGAGACATAGAAATAAGTGAGGTTGTGAAACAAGCATTAGAAGGAGCAATATTAACTAGATCATTACCGAAAACAATGATTGAAATAAATGCATACGTTATTCAAGCTGATGCTGGAACAAGGACCGCCACACTAAATGCTGCATCTTTAGCTTGTGCTGCTGCAGGAATCCCAATGAGAGACTTAGTTGCAGCGCTTGCAGTTGGAAAGGTAGGAGATGCGCTTGTTGCTGATTTAAACAAAGAAGAAGAGGACTGGGAAGAAGGTGCAACAGATATGCCAGTTGCATGGTTACCAAACAAAGAAGAGATTCTATTGCTTCAATTAGATGGAGAAGTTTCACTAGAAGAATTTGAGCAACTACTAAAATTATCGTTAGAAAAAGCGAAGGAAATATATAATATTCAAAAAGAGGTGTTAAAATCTGCATATGAAAGCAAAAGTTAGGGGAATATATTCGACTGCAATATCTAAAATATTATTGGACGCTGGAATACAGATAGTAGATCCAGCAAAGGTACTAGTAGAAAGATTACACATAGCAAAAAGTGAAGAACCTCCAGATGTTGAAATAAAGGACTTGAAAAATAAGGCAGGAATAGCAATCTCTGGAAGCAATGTAGAGGAAGTTGCTAACATTATCGTAGATAGATTAAAATCAGTTGTATTGAATAAATCCTACAAAGGCAGAATATATGTAGGGATTATAAAAGGAACCGATAATGAAAACAAATACATAGTAGTAGATACTCCGGATGGCGAAGGCTTAGTAGACATGAGAAGCTTTTGGGGTTATGTTAAACCAGGAAATAAAATACTTGTACAATTTAAAGGAATAAATAGGGAAAAGTTAAGTCTATCTACCCAAATAAGATTATTTGGAAATGATTGTGTTATAATAAACAATGGTTTTAATAAAATAAGTCCGAACATAAGATCGAGAGATGCAAGAAATAATCTGATTAGAATAACTAAAGAGCTCAATATTAAAGACAAAGGCATACTGTGGAAATCTTCTGCTGCAAAGAAAGATGAGAACGCTTTAAAAGAGGAAATAAATAAACTAATTGAAGAGTATAAAAAGATAGAAAAAGAATTTGAAGAAAGCACTGAAACTAAGATTCTTAATAGTGGAGTAGAAAAAATATACATTTTCTTTACTAAATCATCCTTTGCAGAATTAGATAAAATTAGGGAAGAAGTATTACCAACATTACCGGAGCATCATTTGTTGAAATCAGCTCAGTATTCTGAAGTTGTAGATATTCTAGAAAATATTGAAGAACTCAGATCCTTAGGTAAGGAAAACTTAACACAAACTATAGAAAAAACACTAAGGCAATATGGTCCTTTAGAAAAGAAAACCTATGTACTAAGATTAGTTAGACTTGATGGAAAAGAAAAAGACATAAAAGGAAGAATAGAAAAAATCGAGGAAAACAACGGTAAGATTTCAATAATAATTGTAAAAACTGCGAAATTAACATATACTTTGGACATAAATAAAGGCATGATAACAATTGAAGGAGAAAATGGTAATACCAAAATAATTTCACCAGATATTTTTGTATTTCCTTATTTTGCAAGAGCATTATATCTTGGAAGAGCAACTGAAAATCCATTAGACACATTGCAAGAGTTAAACCAAAGAAAAACAATAACCGATAAATTATTCGAGGAAATTAAGGCTAAAATATGAAAATTAATGATTTATCATTCATAAAAGAACTAGCTCAAAACAAAAAGAGAATTGATGAAAGAGGCCCTGACGAGTACAGAAAAAAAGAAGGATATATAAATATATCTCACCATGCATTCGGCTCTTCTATTTTCTTAATTGGAGATTCGAAGATTGCAATGGGATTATCAATTCAAAAAGCGACCCCATTTACAGATACCCCAGATGAAGGTAACTTCGCAGTAGATATTCAAGCATCAGAATTTGCGAAAGATTACATAAAACCGCCAGATGTCTTTCAAGTTGAATTAAGCAGGGTTACGGATAGAGCTATAAGAAGTGCTCATTTTATAGACCTCAAAAAACTAATAATAAAAGAAGGAGAAGAAGTATATTCTTTGTACTTAGATGGCATAGTTATAAACAATTACGGCAATCTTTTTGATACAGCAAATAGAGCTTCTTTGTTAGCAATTTTAACCGCAAAACTAAACGATGCAATGCTTCCTTTAAACATAGAAAAGATCCCTATATCTTTTACTTTTGCTAAAATAGGAAACTCTATATTTTTAGATCCAAATA
>CAYOMU010000010.1:0-13875 GCA_964405205.1 Candidatus Woesearchaeota archaeon | reverse complement strand
GCTGCAATGAAGATAACTTCCACTTACAGATCATAGAGCCAAGAAGGCAATGAATGAAGTGAGTGCATATAAAATGTATGCATGATGATAACCCGCTCAATTCAATTCCAGTTGATTCTGCTGGAGGCTACCGCTTGAGGAGTCCGGTTGAGACATGCAAGTTTGTCTGCCGGCAAGGCGGACGGCGCACGGCTGAGGTAAAACACGGGTAATGTACCCTATAGAGGGGCATATCCTCGGGAAACTGAGGGTAATACCCCATAGTAGAATTTCCTGGGATGGAAATTCTACGAAAGGGTTGCAACTGTTGCCGTTGCAACTGCTATAGGATCAGCCCGTGCCCTATCAGGTAGTTGGTGAGGTAACGGCCCACCAAGCCTAAGACGGGTAGGGGTAGTGTGAGCTATATCCCCCAGAGGCGCACTGAGACAAGGGCGCCAGCGCTATGGCGTGCAGCAGTCCCGAACGCTTCACAATGCGCGAAAGCGTGATGGGGGGACTCCTCGTGTTATCTTCCTTTTTGGAAGATAACTTTTGCTATGCGTTAAAATAGCATAGCGAATAAGGGCCGGGTAACCGGGTGCCAGCACCCGCGGTAATACCCGGGGCCCAAGTGGTGGCCGCAATTACTGGGTCTAAAGCGTCCGTAGCTGGCCCTAAAAATATACGCTGAAATCGTCTAGCTCAACTAGACGGCTTGGCGTATATATTTTAGGGCTAGGGGCCGGGAGAAGGAAGGGGTACTCCATGGGTAGGAGCCAAATCCTCTGATCCATGGAAGACCGGCAGTGGCGAAGGCGCCTTCCTAGAACGGACCCGACAGTGAGGGACGAAGGCTGGGAGAACGAACCGGATCAGATACCCGGGTAGCCCCAGCAGTAAACGCTGCTCACTAAGTGTTGCAACCCCTCGAGGGGTTGCAGTGCTTAAGCGAAGGCGTTAAGTGAGCCACCTGGGGAGTACATCCGCAAGGACGAAACTTAAAGAAATTGGCGGGGGGGCACAAAAACGGGTGAGATATGCGGTTCAATTGGATTCAACTCCGGGAACCTTACCAGGGGCGACAGCAGTATGAAGCTCAGGCTGATGACCTTAGCTGACGCGCTGAGAGGTGCTGCATGGCCGTCGTCAGCTAGTATCGTGAGACGTCCCGTTAAGTCGGGTAACTAGCAAGACCCTCGCTCTTATTTGCTAACGCCCTACATGGGAGCGAGCAAAATAAGGGGACTGCCCCTGAAAGGGGGAGGAAGGTGAGGGCGACGGCAGGTCAGTATGGCCCGAATCCCCTGGGCTACACGCGTATCGCATTGGCAGGAGCAATGGGATGCAACTCCGAAAGGAGAAGCTAATCCTCTAATTCCTGCCTCGGTTAGGATCGAGGCCTGCAACTCGGCCTCGTGAATGCGGAATCCGTAGTAACCGCGGAATAGCGATTCGCGGTGAATACTTCCCTGCCCCCTGCACACACTGCCCGTCACGCCAGTCAAGTCGGAGTTTGGTGAGGTGCCCGCGAGGGTAGCGAACCAAACTCTGATGAGAAGGGCGAAGTCGCCACAAGGTAGCCGTACGGGAACGTGCGGCTGGATCACCTCTATAACTGGCATAGAGGTTTATGCTGGTTTTGAATTGGGTGGGTTATCTAGAATTTTATTTTATCTGCAATTTCTATTGCAAGTTTCATTGATTTTATTTTAATCATTTTTTGTGCAACGTTTTTCTTTGCCCAAGCAAACATTAAATGCTCCTTATCAGGATTTTTAGAAATATCTACGCTTGTGTTGTTAACCTCAATTAGAAAAACTGTTTCTTTTAATTCTTTGTTTCCTTTTTTAAATTTGAAGCAGAACAAGGGGATTATTTTTATAAAGTCTTTTTTTCTTAGCATTGTTTCTTCTCTTATCTCTCTAAGCAAAGCATGAGTTATTTTTTCTCCTTCTTTTGCGTGACCAGTAACATTAACCCAATCTTTTTTCTTTTTTCTTAAAAGAATTAAGTAAAGGTCTTTGTATCTTATTACTGCTTGAATTTTATTCATTAAGCAATGCGCGGTCTATATACACTGGTTTCTTTAGTAAAAGAGCAAGATATATTGCTTGACTTGGTATCATTTTCATTTGCATAGTTTTATTTCCTTTTTTTATTTCAATGGTTGCGTTATAAACTCTTTCATCACTTTGATACTCGTTTATCATTATACTCTTTACATTTTTAGATAATTGCTTTAGCTCTGATGGAAAATAGGCAAGGAAATCTAATATAGTTCCTCTCTCTCTTTGATCTTTTTTATTCTTTATGCTTATAATTGCTTTTAGTGTTTCAAATGGAACGTTGCCCAAGGTTAATTTCCCTCTTTTTGTTTTGCATATTAAAACTCCAGAAAGTGTAAGCTCATTTAAAAATGCATCTATTGATTCAACTCTTTCCCACATATTCATTTTAAACATTTTTATCTATAAATATTGTTTGATTGTTATGAAAGCACTAGGAACTTTGTTTTTTTACAAACTCTCTCAAGAATGGTGGAACCTTTCAATAGATAAAAGAGAAAAAACGATTAATGAAATTAATGAAGAAATAGATAGACTATCTATAAATAAATTTGTTGGAAAAATCAGAAAATTTTTAGTAATAGGAAAGGACATAGATCTTATGTTTCTTCTTTTTAGTTATGAAAGCGAAATTCCTATATACTTTAAGTTTAGGCTTGAGAAGTTATTTTCTGGAAACGCTGTTCTTAGAGATACTTTGTTTGGTCAATTAGAATTTAATGAACAAATAGAAGAAGAGAAAGATTTGCCATATCTTGGCTTTATAGGATTAAGAAGCGAAGAGCAATCATCGTTAAGGGCAGAGTTGGCTGCACAACAATACATTCTTTCTATGTTTAGAATTGAAAAGAATAGTAGAGCAAAACTATATGTTTTAAGCAGCGGAGATTTTAAGGATAAAGAGTTTGGTATGCTATTTTTAGTTCCTAACTTATCAGATTTTCTATATTCTTTCAATAAAACTATTGATGACTTAGAGAAAAGAGGATACACAATAACTAGGCCATTAATAGTTGCACAAGATCAAGGATACAATTTACTTTTAGGTTAAAATTATTTTTGGATTTTTTGCAATAATCCATGCTCCCATGATGTCATTGTTTTTAATTTTAGCTCCAATTATTTTTGGCATTCTTACAATTACTCTATTTTTTGTTTCCTTTATTATTGATCTAAATAATCTTTTATGTTTAATATACGCTGGGCCTCCAACAATTATTAATTCTGGATCAAATAAATTAATTATGTTTTCAAAAAGTGATACATATGCATTTAAAATTTTTTCTCCTTCTCTAAATTCATTTAGATGATCTAAAAGATAATCGATGTCTTTTCCTTTTTCTTTTGCGATTTTCTCTAAGTTATGCCCTCCAATGTAAGCTTCAATATGATTTTTTCTTTTACAAGAACATAGAACATTATCATCGAAATTAATAACTGTGTGTCCTATTTCTCCAAAGTTTCCATCTTTTCCTTGAACAATCCTTCCATCTATAATTGCAGACATTCCTATGCCTGTGCTTATGGTTAGAAAAATAATGTTCTTTTCTTTTCTTTTTTGACTTTCTGCGACTAATTGTGCAACTGTATCTCTTATTAATATAACGCGTTTACCTAAATTTCTAAAGCTTAAATTTTTTATTTGATTGTTGGGTCCATTTCTTGCAATTGCATTCTTTCTATCTATTTGTCCAGCAAATGCTATAACTGCTAGATCAAATTTTTCCTTCTTTAATTCATTTAATTTATTAAATAATTCAGCGCTTTTTGTTTCCTCTTCGCTAATTATTCTTTTTTCATTTGCAGTAGCAATTCTTAGATTTGTGCCTCCAATGTCCATTAATAGAAATTTACTCATATTCAAGGAGGTAGACTTTTGCTTTCGATTTTTTCATTATATCTGGGTGTTTTTGATTGAACATTTCAACCAATTTATCTAAATTTATTTTATCAATTTCCATTTCTTCGGTTATAAATTGCTGTTGAGGTTGAATTTCAAAAGTAACTTTTATTTTCATAATTTTATATTAACCTAGTGTTTTTATTTTCTACTATGTTGCTAACTCTAACTCCTACTTTTCTTATCTTTTTTACTAGTAATTTTTCCAGCAAATCTTTTGCAGCGTTAAATATTTCATCACTTGCACATGTTTGATGATTTAATGTTTTTGACAATGTTCTGTTTTCGAAGTCATAATAAATTACTTTTACGCTTATAGTCTTAGCTAATAGATTGTTTGCTTCTAATTCCTGTGATAATTGCAAACACATTGAATAAACAAGAGGAATTAAAGAATCTTTATCGATTGTGTCCTCTGGCAAAGTTTTCTCAGTGCTTATTCCTTTCGGTAATTTCTCAGAATATTTGAAAGGATCTTCTCCTTTTGAAATTAATAGTAATTTCGCTGCGTTTTTGCCTAAAATTTCTCTAAGCTTAGATGGATCAAAATTCCATAGATCCTTTACATAATTGATCCCTAAGCTCTTTAATTGTTCTGCAGTTTTTTTGCCAACTCCGTACAGTTTTTCAATTTTCATGTCTTTTAAAAACTCTTTTGCTTCGTTTCTTTTTACTACTTTTATTCCTCCTGGCTTCGCCGCTTCACAAGCCATTTTAGCAAGAATTCTGTTATAGCTAATCCCTATGCTGCAAGGAATATCAAATTTTTCCTTTAGTTCTGCTTGAATGCTTTCAGCAATGTCTTTTGCATTGTCCCAAGTAGTGTTTAAGATAAGATAGCCTTCATCAATGCTTACTTGCTCCAATGGTGCAAATCCAGATAGAAAGGAAAATATTTTTTTAGATAGTTCTCGATAATAGTTAATATCTGCTTCTATAAATGTTACTTTATCTTTTCCTAATTGTTTTGCTTTAACTAAAGGAGTTCCGCTTTTTATTCCCAATTCTCTTGCATCATAAGTGGAAGTAAGCACTACTCCTCTTTTTTCTCCAACGCTATGGATTATTGCTAATGGCTTACCTTTTAATTCTTTGTTTCTTGCAATTTCTGCAGCAGCAAAGAAATAATCCATGTCCACTAGGATAAATATATTGCCTTTCTCTTCTGATTTGTACTCATTAGCAGGAATAAACTCAGGTGAAAAGGTATTCATATAAATCATCAGCGTTTACAATTGGCTTATTTAATTTTTCTCTGTCATCAGAAGCAATTCTTTGACATGCAGTATTAATTATTGCATCTCCAGGAAGATCATTTAAGTATTCAAAGTTTACTTCATCAAATACAACATCATAATATTCTTTTCCTTTTTCCTTAAGCCAGGATTTAATTTGTCTTATAGGCATAGTTTGACCAGCTTTTATTGAATATACTATTAAAACAGTTTTTGCGTTCATTATACTTGAGATTGCTAGCATGTTTTGCGAATATAGCCTTTTAGCAAATTTTTCATCAAAGAAAGTTATCTCGCCAGAAATAGGATCAAAGTTTATTACAGGCTTTCCATATTTTTCTAAAATACCATAAACATGAAATAGTCCTTGAGTTAAACTTAAAGTAATATCACAATCCTTACAATCTGCCGCATATACATCGCATCCAAGTATTTGGCCAGGATAATACGCCCTATACTTAGATTGTAAAACTATGAATTCTTTGTCTTTTATTTTTTCAATTATTTGATTCATTTGATCAATAAACTGAACTGAAGAAACTATGTTAATTCTTTTATAGTCTTTTAGCGCTTCTCTTATCTTTTCTATTTCTTCATCAGTAAGCTGCTTTCTGTACCTTGCTTCTACATATAGAATATCCATTTATTTTCCTAAATGCAAGGATATATAAATATGCGCACAGGTATTGCAAATTTGCCATTGCATAATGGAAATGCACCAAAGTGGCTTTATAAAAGAATGGTTAATCTTTTGGTTCCTTTATCCAAAATAATGATTGATGAACTAGGCGAAGATAAATTATTAGAAAGAATATCTAATCCTTTTTGGTTTCAATCATTAGGATGCGCTTTAGGTTATGATTGGCACAGCTCTGGGCTAACTACAGTGTTAACTGCAGCAATGAAAGAAGCATTTGCTAAATCTAAAGTTAATATAATCGTTTGCGGAGGGAAAGGAAAATCAGCGTTAAACACTCCTAATGAGATAATGCAAATTCCATGGGATTTAAATAAAGAGGATTTAGTTACAAAAAGTAGATTAATTGCAAAAGTAGATAATTCGTTGATCCAAGCTGGGTATACAATTTATCACCACGCATTTTTCATTACAAAGAATGGAAAATGGGCAGTGGTTCAACAAGGCATGAATACTACTGAAAGAGAAGCAAGAAGATATCATTGGCTTTATACAACTCAATCAATGATAATTGAGCCGCACTCAGGAATAGATGGAATTCCAAAAGAAAACGTATTAAACATGACTTCTAAACTAAGCATAAATGCTCAAAAGATAAGCGTTGATCTAATTAAAAATCCTCAAGAGTTAAAGTATGCTCTTATGCAATTAGATATGCCTAAGCATCATTTTATTTTAAGCAAAGATCTTTCTCAAAAAACGTTCAAAGAACTTTTAATGCTATCAAATCCAGGAATAAGCAACTATGAGGAATTAGTTTTATTAAAAGGCATTGGTCCTGCAGGAATTAGGGCATTAGCGTTAATTTCTGAGCTAATATATGGAGAAAAGCCAAGTTATGAAGATCCAGTTAAATTCTCTTTTGCTCATGGTGGAAAAGATGGCACTCCTTACAAAGTAAATAGAAAACTTTATGATGAAACTATTTCCTTTTTTGAAAACATTGCAAATAAATCTAAGGATTATAATTTGCTAAAGAACTTGTCAAAGATAGCAAGGAATGTTACAATTGTTGACTAGTAAATTAAATTTGATGGAAGCTCCTCAATAATCTTCGAATTCGGCTTTCTATAATGCAATATTTGGTTTCCTCCCTCAATGTAAACTAAAAATGTAGGCGTAGATTGTATTATCGACGGAAATTCTACAATGAATCTCTTCTTATAGTTTATTTCTCTAAATCCTCTTGGCAACGCTCCTAGATCAATTATCTTTATAATTGGATCAAAAGGATTTCTTATTTTGTTTTCTAAACTAGATAGCTCAAATAAGCTATAAATTGTGTTAATCGAGGAAATTTCACTTGCAAGCTCAAATGCAATTGTATAAGCCTCAGTTTCGCTCAATTCTGGCCTAAGAAAAGAATATAACTTAGACATTTCTTTAAGCCAAGTATTTCCGCTATTAAAGTTTATCGTTTGTCTTATTTTTTCTTCATTAATTAAGTTTAGGCCCATTTCCCATGCAGAAGAGAAATCAATGTTTAGTGATTCAATTGCTTCTTTGTGTCTTGAAATTAGTAAAGATATCTTAGGAATTAGGTTATTAGCTTCTTTAATTGAAAATATCTTTGGTTTTTCAGCTTCACTAATGTATAGCTGAAATAGTTCATTAAGCTCCATAATATATAGTGTAAGGAGAAAATAAAGAACTAAAAAGTTTTAAAATGGATTATTTAATTATTAATGGAAATAGAAATCATTGAGAAAACAAATGATACTATAAAGGTAAGAATTACTGGAGGATCTCAAAGCGTTTTTCCATTAATTGTGGAAATGGCCCAGCAAAATAATGATGTGAAGTTTGCTGGATATTCTTTAGATCATCCATTGAAAAGGGCATCAATTCTTATATTAAAGGTAAAAGAAGGAAAGGATCCTTCAAAAGTATTGCAAAAAGTAATTGCTCAAGTATCTGATGAACTGGAAGAAGCAAGAAAAGCAATTAACGACGCATTTGAGTAATGCGTTTAAAAATCCCTGGATTTATTATGTAATTTGGATTATTGTTGCAATAATAGCAATAGAATTAGCTTTTTTCTTAATCTATACATTTTCTCCGATATCTGATATTGCAGTAGTTGTTTCTTCTAGCATGGTTCATTCGAATGCAAATCTTACGTTTTATGGTTGGCTAGAATTCCACGGTTTTTCATTAAATCAAATTAAAAGTTGGCCATTTCAAAATGGAATAAATCCTGGGGATATAGTAATAGCATTTAAAACAAATCCGTCAGAAATAAAAGTTGGGGACGTTATTATATTTAACTCCCCTGTTGGCCAAATAATTCATCGTGTTATTTACATTTATAAGAATTCTTCAGGCGTTTATTTTACTACTAAAGGAGACGCAAATCCTTATATAATTTCTTTCGAGAGAAATTTTTCAGCATCTAAAGTAGTTGGTGTAGTTAAAATAGTAATTCCTTATGTAGGATATCCTAAGTATTTAATTCAACTACTAATCGATAAGCTCATTGGAGTAAATCCTATTTAATAGAATATACTTAATTTTAAGAGCATTTCTAAATCTTAAATAATAAAGGCGCTATAGACCAGAGTTGAGAAGGACATCCTTCAGGTTTTCCATCAGGTCTAAATATTTCGTTTATTGAATTAGAAGCTTGTGCTCCAATTAAGTTTCTTGTGCTTTCTATTAGTCTTCTTCCAATTTCAGCATCAATATTATATTTAATCATTGCAATTCCTGCGAGCAAAGTAGTAAATGGCCAAATTGCTCCGTTATGATAGCCGTTGAAATTAAACATTGGATCATTTTTAGCAGAAGAAGTTAATCCATAAGGCGTAAGGAAGTTTGCAATTAGATTTTTCACTATTGCTTCTTTTCTTTCTTTTGATATATCAGTAAATAACAAAGCAATTTGATTTATGCTGTTCCAATCGTTGTTTAGCTGATCTTTAAAGTACAAGCCTTTGTTGTATTTATACAATGTATCTTCCATTGCAATTGATGCCTTTAGCATTCTGGAATTTCCTTCACCAACTTGCCAATATAAATCTGAGGCTTTTTTGAATGCTATGCTCCACAATGCTTGAATTTCAACAGATTCTTTTCTATCTAAAGAGTCCATCCAAGTTTGCCTTCCGTTATCTGGTATAATCCAATCGTTTTTCTCAGCAATATTTCTCCAATGTTCAGCTATATTACTGATCCTTGAAAAATACCTTTGAATAAACCCTCTGTCTTTAGTTTCCTCAAAATATTTCGCCATCATTATTATGTATAAAGCAGGAACATCTGCAGGATAAAGATCACTTCCTTCTACATTTGGTAGATTTCCATCTTTCTCCATCTCGCTTATTTTTGCTAATACCTTTTTAACAAAATCTGTTTTCTTTATTGCTAAGAATGCAGGCAAAGAAAATAAAGCATCCCTTATCCAAAATTCATTAAAGTAAGGATATCCTGCGTATATTTTTCCTTCTTTATAGTTAGCAAAGGAGTTTAATACATCTACCAATTTACTTAGTTCTCCATATTGCTGTAATTCATTTACATATTCTGAATATTCCTTTTCAAAGTCTATTTGTTTAGGATTATCAAAAGTAAAAATGAATGTATAGGTTTTTCCTCCTTCTGCATTTACAAATATTTTTCCTGGAGAATATTTATTCTGTACGCTTAAATCATCAAAGAAATGTGAAAATCCGCGCTCTCTGGCGTATTTTCCTGGAATATGCACATCATATATTTCTTCTTTTTCAAACTCGCCAGGGAAAATAATAACTGCAGATTTTCCATTTATTGAGGCCTTTATGTAATTTTTGTTTTCAATTAGTTGATATCTTTTTCCTTCTACATAGTTTTCGTTTCTATCTCTTATGTTTATTCCTGGCTCCATCATTATTCTGGAAGAATAAGAAGGAGTTAATTGCACTATTATGCCATCAGAGGTGCAATAAACCTTTTCTTCAACATTTCCTTTAGATGTTTTATACTCCAATATTGAAAGCATTGAATTGATTTGCTTAAATGAGGAAATGTTCTTTGATGAAAGCCACTCATTATCAATTGAAAATGCAAAATAATCGAAGTATTTTGTTCTTCCATTCCATATTCCGCACCACTTTGAGCCAAATTCTCCGTCGTTAAATCTACAGATAAATGTACCGTTTTTTGCAAGAATGTGCAGCAGACTCATATTTATAATTCTTCTATACTTGAGATGTAGTCAATTAGCTGTCTTCCCTTTTTAGTTAATTTTATGTAATTCACATTTTTTGTTCTTTCAATATATACTAGGCCTAGTTTTTCCATTTGGTCAATTAATCTAACAATATAAGCGTAGCTGCAGTCTATTTGTTTTGCTAATTGTGCTGAGTATATGCCATCTTTAGCTTTTAGCGCATTTAATAGCAAGTAAGGTTTTCTTTTGAATATAAATCTTGAGATCTTTGAATCTTCCATAAAACAAATATATCTGTATATTAAATAAATTTTATGCCAAAGGTAGCGTTTTATTTTGAAGTACATCAGCCATGGAGATTAAAGAGAAAGTATTTTTTCGACACATCCTTAGATATTATTGACGATGCAAAGAATAAGGAAATATTCAATAGGGTTGCGGATAAATGCTACATTCCTGCAACTAAGCTTTTAATTCAATTAGCAAAAAGATATCCGGAAATAAAATTTACTTTTTCTTTTACAGGAACTTTTTTTGAGCAAGCAATGAGGTATAGGCCAGAAGTTATCAATGTTTTTCAGGAATTATTCGATACAGGACAAATGGATATATTGGATGAAACTTACTATCATTCTCTTGCTTTCTTAATTTCTCAAGATGAATTTAAATCACAAGTAGAAATGCACAGGGATTTAATAAAGAAACAATTTAATTATTCTCCAGTTGTTTTTAGGAACACAGAAGCAATGTACTCTGATGATATTGCAAGGGCAGTAGCTTCTTTAGGATACAAAGGAATTGTTGCTGAAGGTTGGGATAAAATACTTCAGTGGAGATCACCCAATTATGTCTATTGGGATAATAACAAGAAAATAAAAGTATTGCTAAGAAATTATAGACTAAGCGATGATATTGGCTTTAGATTTTCTTGGCACGAATGGAAAGAATTTCCATTAACTGCAGATAAATACGCTTCGTGGATAGGAGTTTCAGAAGGAGAATACGTTGGCATATTTTTAGACTATGAGACCTTTGGGGAACATCAGTGGAAAGAAACAGGGATATTTGAATTTTTGGAGCATTTGCCAAGAGAATTAATTAAAAGAGGCGTTGGATTTTATTCACTAAAGGATTTAGTTAAGCTAAATCCTGTTGGAATTTACTCTTCAAAGAACATTATTTCTTGGGCAGATGTAGATAGAGATTTATCCGCATGGCTTGGAAACGACATGCAGAGAGAAGCATTTAAGCAATTAAAGCAATTAGAAAAGCCAATTAAAGAAAGCGATGATAAAGATTTATTGAATACGTGGAGAATATTAACAACATCTGATCATTTTTACTACATGTGCACAAAGTGGTTTGCAGAAGGAGACATACACAAGTACTTTAATGCATATCCTTCACCATATGAGGCTTATATCAACTATATGAATATTCTTTCAATTTTAAAACGCAGAGTTCAAACTCTTGAAAAAGCAAGATCGTAAGCCTTGTTGTAGTTTGAAATTAGCTTTCTCCAGCTAAATTCCTCAGATGCGGATTTTGCTTGTAGCCTAAGTTCTTCAAAATGATCATCGTCTAATGTAACTATTTTTAATAATGTATTTGCGATTCTAGTAGGTGCATCAGGCTCATCAATGCTTTCCACAAATCCACCATAGCCATTTAATCCTTTTTGTATCATGTAAATTCCTAAACCGGCGCGAGTCGTTGTTAGCGCAGGAACACCATATTCCATTGCCTCTAATGGAGTATAGCCGAAAGGTTCATATCTTGAAAGGAAAACACCAACCCTTGCTACAGTTAACAATTCATTATATGTAAGCCTAAGGACTTCATCTTGAAATGTTAAATATTTTGGATAAAATATTACCTTTACTTTGTTCTCTCTACTATTTACAAGTCCCCTTTTCTTTAAGTAAGAAATGATTGCGTCGTCTTCTTCTGGATAGCTCAACATAAATGGACATATAGGTGGATTTCTATTCACATTTGCTTTGTTAGCAACAGATTTTATGTCATTTATTAATTTTGTGTATATATTTTGCGCTTGCTCAACTCCATAATTAAATTCTGTTTCAAGGTTTTCTTCTATTCTTGAAAGATCCTCACTTATTTCTTCCTTTAAACTATTGTACGCTAAAAAATTAGCGATAAACTCGTTTTTAAGTCCATATGTTCCAGAGGGTACAGTCATTATTGCAATAACATTTTTATTAGAAGGCAATCTTTTTTCTAATTCTGCTAAAGAATCTATGAAAAGATCAAATCCTTTATCATAGAATTCATATCTTCCGCTTGTTAAGATTAAAGGCGAAGTAACATCAATTTCATAATAAGGTAAGAAATAAGCAGATAGGAATTGCAATAATTTTTCTTGTGCTCTTACTCTTATTTTATTTATATCATCCAATGAAGGAGAGTAATCAGTGTCTATGCCATTTACAGTTATAACATCTGGATCCCTTCCAAGTATTACCTTTGCTTCTCTTGCAACTATGTCGCTTACTGTTGTGAAAACAGTGGCATTGTTTGCTGCTGCTTTCTCTGTGAAATGCTTTGCAGGCACTCCATATTTGTATGCTAAAGAGTCATCAATATTTCCCTTAGATAAAAGATCCCCTATGTTATTCCCTGCATAGGAATATGCTCTTCCTAAAACTGTTGCGTGAGTAGTAAATACTGTTGGAATATTAATATGTTTAGCTTTAAGATAAAGAATTACTCCGCCACTGAGCCACTCGTGCACTTGAACTACTATTTTCTTGTTTATGTGTTTTGATAATGCCTCTATTAGCATGCCAGCAGCATAGCTCCATGCTAACGGATCGTTGTAATCGTCTCCTGCTCCAAGAGAGTCTATCTTATATAAGTTCCAAAAATCCCCTTTTATTTGATTTACGTTCTTTTCTTTAAATTCTCTAGAGTCAATAAGTATAACTTTTCTATTTACGCTGTTCCAATTTCCATATTTGAACTTTAATCCGGGGACGTTGATATCAGCAATAGCTTGAGCAATATAAGAAGGCATTTCTTCTTCCGTAAATTCAATTGGTGATTCATTTGGATTATAGTAACCTATGCCTAGATAATCATTTCCTATATAAGGGGCCTTAGAAGTAATAACTCTCCAAATGCCCCCAACTTTATTACCAATTTCATAAGAAACTTCAATAAGTAAATAATCATCCATTAAATAAGTTTAGTTTATTGCATTTAAGTTTAATTTAAAAAATTTTTCAAAAATTTTTCTTGAATAGTTTCCTTTAGTTTCTATAATTTAAATTTCAATCACTTTATTGTGGTTAATTTTGAAGAGGAAAACCTTTTTAAATAGCTAAAATTAAATGATAACATCAAAAGTAAGGCTAGCGGCTAATAGAAAATATGGGAAAAGCGAAAGCTATAGTTAGGAAAGCCTTAGCATTAGGCACAGGAGCCTTATTTCTAGGCTCAATATTGGGCGCGGCATCAGTATTTGCCGCAGGATATAACTTTGGTAACTTACCAGCACCATTTGTTCAAAACGGAAAAGTAAATGCTGTTATTGTAGTAGGATCTAATGCAGCAGCATCTGATGTAGCAGGAGCAATAGCAATATCTTCAGCATTAACTGCTGCAGCAGCTGCACAAGCAGTTCCTACTTCCTCAGGATATGTAACTGTTGGAACAGTTTCACAGATCTCTACTACGCAAAAATCTGCGCTCTATGGAAGCACCTCCTTCAGTCCATTTTCACAGATAATAGGAAATACTACTTATACTTATTCAAGTGAAAACTACACAGCATTACAGACACTTTCTGTTAATAGTGCAACAATAAACACAACAACTCTTGGAGTTCA
>CAYOMU010000009.1:0-14391 GCA_964405205.1 Candidatus Woesearchaeota archaeon | reverse complement strand
ATCTAAAATATGTATGAGAGCACAATTAATTGCAGAATATTTATTTGTTTTTGCAATAGCAATTAGCATTGTTGCAATTGTAATTGCAATTGTTCAAGTTACTTATACGCCTACCTCAATCCCTAATAAGATTTCAGGATTTGTAGGGTTTAAGCTTTCAGCATTTTATTTTAATGGCACGCTTTTAGCTCTTTCATTTTATCCAAGCACCAATATACATATTTTGAATTTTAGCGGCCCAATAAAGAACTATAGCTGCGAATATACTTACGATCCAATATATTTAAAGAATGGATGCGTGATTCATCTTAATTATTATCAATCTTCTGCAAATATAAAGATGTACTATAATGTAACTAACTCCACCCCTAACGTGCTTTTTTCAGTTCTTTCTGTTACTGTATAACATTAAAGCTAAACATTTATATTAACGTTAAGAATTAGTATAAATGGGCGCTTCGAAGTATATTGCTAAAAATGAGCGTTTAGTATTTAAGGATCCTAAGAGAAGGAAAGAGCTATTAATGGAGCTCACTAAAAAACCCATTATATATAGAGTTAAGAAACCCACTAGATTGTTTAGAGCTCACGCATTAGGCTATAAAGCAAAGCAAGGCTACTTTGTAGTAAGAGTAAGAATTTCCAAAGGATCTTTTAGAAGAGAAAGACCTAATCATGCAAGGCATCCAAGCAAAGCAGGATTATACTTTTCACTTAATATTTCAAAGCAAAAAATTGCGGAGCAGAGAGTAGCTAAGAAATATCCTAATGCAGATATTCTAGGTAGCTATTATTTAGTAGAAAACGGAAATTATAAGTGGTTTGAAGTTATTCTAAAAGATAAGAAAATACAAAATTAGAAAAATATAATAAATTAAATGAGATCGCAGCTTAGCGTAGAGGAGTGGGTTTTATTTGCTATAATTGTTCCTTTAATTGTTATTGGTTTAATGTTCTTTGTTCTTCAAGCAAGCCAATTATCCTCTGCTTTGCCAGTTGGATGCACTGATAATGGAATACTATACAATGAGTTTACTCATGCGGAAAGCTTTGCTGAAAATGGAGGTCAAGCATTGCCAGATAGACTTCAAGGAGAAACTCCATTTACTAGATGCTATGGAATAAATGCATGCTATGCTAAATCTTTAGCAAATCAAACTTGCATAAGGCATTGGTGTTATCTTTCTTGTTACAATAGTTATATTAGCAGCGGATCAAGTTATTCAATTCAACAACTAGCATCAATTATTTCTTCTTGTGCGCAAACATGTATTCAAGACCCTTCTCCATCAGTTAAAAGTAATTGTAGAAATCTTTCACCATTGAATCCAGCAACGCTGTTCTCTTGCTATGAAAGTACTAATGTTGCCAACAACGCAACTATGATAGAAACTTGTGATGCCTCAGTGCCTTATTGTGTTCCTGGAGATGCCTCATTTTGTCCTCAATGTAAGTCTATTTAAAGAGTTAGATTTAAAAAGAGTGAAGTAATTATATATATTGTTATAGATCCTAAGGAAATATGGTCGAGGCTCTTCAACCTATATTTATATTGCCTGAGGGCTACACTAGAACAAGTGGTAAAGATGCACAAAGAAATAATATTGCAGCTGCAATAGCAGTTGCAGATACTGTTAAGTCAACTCTTGGGCCAAGAGGAATGGATAAAATGCTCATAGATAACCTCGGGGACATTGTAATAACTAATGATGGAGTAACTGTGCTAAAAAGCATGGAAATAGATAATCCTGCAGCAAAAATGCTAGTAGAAATAGCTAAAACTCAAGAGGAGGTTGCAGGAGATGGCACTACTTCTTCAGTTATTTTAGCTGGAGAAATGCTTAAAAAAGCAGAAGGATTATTAGATGCAGGCCTTCATCCTGCGTTGATTGCAAAAGGCTATAAATTAGCTACAGATAAATCATTAGAAATCTTAGATAACATTGCTGATACAATTGACATAGGAAACAAAGAAGCATTGTCTAAAATTGTAAGCACTGCAATAGTTGGTAAAATGTCTGGGCCAGATAATCACATTATAGATCTTTTAGTATCAGCAATCAACCATGTTAAAGAGAAAACCCCTGAGGGAGAGAAGGTAGACTTAGATAACATAAAGATAGAGAAGAAAAGCGGCGGTGGAATTCAAGATTCACTGTTAATTGATGGTGTTCTATTAGATAAAGAAAAGGTACATCCAGACATGCCTGATCGTGTTGAAAACGCAAAAATAGCATTACTTAACGTTTCACTAGAAGTAGAAAAAGGTCCAATCGATGCTCAAATAAGAATAGAAAGACCTGAACAGCTTGAGTCATTCATGGAAGAAGAAGAAAAAATATTGAAGAACATGGTAGAAAAAATAAAGAAAGTTGGAGCGAATGTTGTTGTTTGTGAAAAAGGAATAGATGATGCAGCTCAGCACTTCCTTGCTAAATCTGGAATACTTGCATTTAGAAGAGTTTCAGAAAGTGACATGCAAAAATTAGGAAAAGCTACTGGAGCAAAAGTAGTTTCAACTCTAGATGCTCTTGACGAAAATGCGCTAGGCTTTGCAGGTTTAGTAAGACTAGAAAAAGTTGGTAACGAGACAATGGCATTTATTGAAAAATGCAAGAATCCAAAGGCAGTTACAATTTTAGTAAGAGGAGGAGCAGAGCACATAGTTGATGAGATAAAAAGAGCAATAGAAGATGCTCTCGGTGATTTGAAATCAGTAATTGAAGATGGCGGAAAAGTAGTTGCAGGCGGTGGTGCTTGTGAAATGGAGGTATCTAAACAATTAAAGGAATACGCATCAACACTTAAAGGAAAAGAGCAATTGGCTGTTAATGCGTTTGCAGAGGCATTAGAGGCAATTCCAAGAACATTAGCAGAGAACGCAGGAGCAGATCCAATGTCAATACTAGTAGAGTTAAGATCAGCGCATCAAAAAGGTGAGAAATGGGTAGGAATTAACCTTTCACAGCCTTATGAAATTAAAGTAGAGGATACCTATAAAGCAGGAATAATAGAGCCATTGAGAGTGAAGAAACAAGCAATTAAAAGCGCAGGCGAGGTGTCTGTAATGATATTAAGAATAGATGACATAATCTCTGCAGGAAAGTCTGCAAAGGCAGAGGCAAATAAGCCTCCTGCACCTTCACCATACGAATAAACTTTTGTTTTTAACTATTTTATAGGTTTGTTTTCTAAATATATTATGTTTAAAGAAAGAGTTATTGAGCAGTATGAGGAAGAGTTTAATACTAAACAATTAGAAAATAGGCATGTATTCTATGATTTGTACTTAAAAACTGAAGATCCACAAGAATTAAGAAGTAGAATTGCAGAGGAGCTAACGGATAAAGACTATAAGATTTTGCTCAACGAAACTACTAAATTTGAGGAAAACTCTGAGCTTGAGGAGGTATTTAGGGGAGGAAACACAAAGCCTATTAGAGTAGTTATAAAAGCTGCAAAAGATCGTCATGCAGGAGCAGTTTATCCTAAAGCATGGAAAGGGTTTTTAGTGCTTACAATTGTTTTGTTAGCTATTAC
This sequence comes from Candidatus Woesearchaeota archaeon, assembly GCA_964405205.1. Taxonomy (GTDB): domain Archaea; phylum Nanobdellota; class Nanobdellia; order Parvarchaeales; family Parvarchaeaceae; genus Rehaiarchaeum. Next base: position 10,851 of record CAYOMU010000009.1, on the reverse strand, counting down.
TTTAATATATTCTAGGGGAGCATTTTATCAGGCATTTTCTTCTTATTCTTCTCATCCATCATCTTGGTTGGTGTATGCAACAATAGCAAGTTTTATTCTTTTCCTAATATTTTTGTTCTTTAGATATGTGGTGCCAATGTATGTATGGGTAAAAATTATTGGTATACTTGAGCCAAATGAAAATGCGAATGTAAGAGTTGTATTGGCCGGGGATTGCCAATTCAAAGACAAGGAATCATATGCTGAATTAGAGGGAGATTTATCTGAAGGATATTACGATTTAACAAGGGACTATGTAAGAGCTAAGATTAGTAAGGATACAATGATAGAGAGCATTCCATTTAGGAGTGAAAACAGCAGAAAACTAATGGATAAACTCAGAGATATTGAGAAACAACTTTCTGATTTGGAGAGAAACTTTGCTGCAGGAAAAATTAGTGAAGATAGCTATAAACAATTAAGGAATGAATTAGAGCAAAGAAAAACTCAAGTTGAAGCCTTATTAGATGTTGTGATGCCTTAATTGAAGAGAAGCAGTTTTAATGTTTGCATAGTTTCTGCTTTTTATTCCATTTAATATTTCTCCTATATTTTCTCTATCCTTTTTATTTATTTTCTTTATCAAATTATGCATTTTTGACCAAGCAAATCTAGCAGAGAAATAAGCATCTCTTTCATGTTCATTCTTAAACTCGTTGAAAATAGCTTTTTTCTTCCTGCTTATTGGCCTTTCTGGCTTAATAATTCTGCAATTTAATGCGCTTGCTACTTTTCTTGCAAATTCAGACTTAGGAACGTCACTTCCAATGGCTAGTGGTGTACCTTTAGAAATTATATAGCTTACAATCTCCGTTATATTAGCTTGTTTAAAACTTTTGCTTTCTATAAGTTTTCCATTTAAGTCTATTATTGCAACTCCAACTGTTGTTCCTGGATCAATTCCACAAATGGTTAACACAAATAAAATAAGAAATAAAAATATTTAATAAATTATTCAACCTTTATTTCCTTTCTTTGTTTCGCTTTTTTCACTGTTATTTCTAGTGTTCCATTTTCAAATTTTGCCTTTGCAGTGTCAGGATCAACTTCCTCTGGCAAAGCAATTGCTCTAAAGTACTTTACATCTCTTCTTTCTGCTATATAGTAGTTTTTATCCTCATTTTCTTTTTCTTTCTTTTTCTCAGCTCTAATTATTACTCTATCTGGATCAACTCTTACATGTACCTCGTCTTTACTTACTCCAGGCATGTCTGCTACAATTTTAAATGAGTCGCCCTCGTCAGTTAAATCAATTGCTGGCACTCTTGTATTTAATAATTTTTTCAATGCTCTTAGCTGTTTATCCAAGTCTGTAGGCCAAATATCAAAGTCGAATATATCGAAAGGATCCATAATAATAATTTGAATTCAAAATTTTATATTTTAATAAAAATAGCTTATACTAGTTTGCTAACCTCTTGTGAAGCTTCCTCCATGTCCTTAACGCTGTCAATAGACCTCCAATAAACATCGTGGAACTTAACTGCACTAAGCATACCTTTTTCTGCTAGCATAGGGAATGTCAATTTTTCTAAGTCTCCTTTATCTGGCAAATATTCAAATACCTCGGGAGAGAGCCTATAAACTCCTGCGTTAATCCAGTAATCGAAGAGAGTAGGTTTCTCCAAGAATCTTGTTATCTTTTCACCATTGACTTCTACAACTCCATAGGGACTTTTCATAGGAACTAACGCTATGCTCATAGTTTTCAACTTCATGACGTCAAGGTTAGTTAATATATCTCCATTAATTAAGATGAAATCCTCCTGAATGAAGTGCCTTATTTTCTTTAATGCCCCTCCAGTTCCAAGCGGCTCGTTCTCTACACTATAGATAAAGTTAGCCTCAAGTCTATCAGCATTGCTTGAAGTCCAATTAATCAACACTTCTTTTTTATACCCTGCTAATATAACAAACTCCTTAATTCCAAACTTCTTAAGCCATAAGATTTGCCATTCGATTATTGGCTTACCACCTATCTCCAACAAGGGTTTTGGTCTATCTTCAGTGAAAGGTCTAAGTCTCTTACCTAGACCACCGGCAAGAATTACTGCTCTCATTGAGAAATAATTTAAATTCAAGATTTATATTTTTAATAACAAAATCAAATTAAATATGGATGAACGAACCCTAGTGTTAATAAAGCCAGATGGAGTAGAAAGAGCTTTAATAGGAAAAATAATTTCTGCATTTGAGGATGCAGGGCTCAGAATTATTGCAATGAAAATGATTAAAGCAACTAAGGAACAAGTAGAACAACATTATGCTGCTGATGAAAAGTGGCTAAAGAGTGTGGGAGAAAAATCTTTACAAAGCAAAAAAGAAAGAGGGGAAGAAGTTAATGAAGATCCAATTAAAATAGGAATGAGAATAAGAGATTGGCTTGTTGATTATTTAACTGAAGGACCAATTGTTGCAATGGTTGTTGCAGGAAACAATGCAATAGAAGTTGTAAGAAAAATAGTAGGAAGTACTCAACCAATTAAGGCAGATCCATCAACAATTCGTGGGAAATTCGCTTCAGATTCATATGATCTTGCAGATAGTCAAAAAAGATCAGTAAGAAACTTAGTGCATGCATCAGAAGACAAGGAGAATGCGGAGAGAGAAATAAAGGTTTGGTTTAAAGAAGAAGAAATACTGGATTATAAAAGAGCAGATTATTCTGCAATGTTTCATGATTGAGCTTAACGACTTAGAGCGCGAGATATTGAAGGCATTAACTAAAGGTAAGCTTCCAGAAGGAAACAAAGATGCAATAGTTAATGCATTAAGAAGGCTTGAGTCATTAGGTCTTGTATCACTTAAAAGAGAAAGCATTATAAGCTATAAACTAACTGATCTTGGTAAAAAGTATCTAAGCTATTTACCAGAGGAAAAAGTTTATAGTTTAATTAAAAAAGGAATTACAATAGAGGAGTTATTCAATAAAGACATAGGATTAAGCAAAGAGGAAATTAACGCAAGTATAGGTATATTAAGTAAGCAAGGTCTAATTGAAAGAAAAGGAAAGGAGTTGATTGCCAAGCCTGGAGATTTGGAGGAAAAAAGAAAAGCACTAAACGATATTGCAATCACTGGGTTACCAAATAAATTTTTAGATGAATTCTTGAAAAGAGGATTTGTATACCAAGAAAAGGAAGATAAATACAGTGCGGAATTAACTAGCAAGGGGAAAGAATATGTTAATTCTAAGGAATTCAATCTAAAAAGTGTAGATAAATTAAATCGGGAGATCATAGAAAACTATGAAAATTATAAATTCAGAAAATACGACTTATCATCAATTCCTCCAATATACTATGGCGGCCCTTCATCGCTTTCTGAATTCATAGAGGAAATAAAAAAGATTATGGTCTCAATGGGTTTTCAAGAAATGAAAAGCAACTATGCGGAGGAAGTTTTTTGGAACTTCGATGTAATGATGTTTAGGCAAAATCATCCAGATAGAGATGTACAAGATACAATATACTTAGAGGGCAAAGGAAATGTAGATTTTTCTTTACTAAATAAAGTAAAACAAACTTACATAAATGGAATAAAAGGCGGCTATGGTTATGGTAAAGAATTCGATGAAGAAGAATCTAAAAGAATAATTCTTCGTGGGCACACCACAGCAACAACTTTTAGATATCTTTACTATGTTATCTCTAAAAATCCTAACCTTAATTATAGATTTTTCTCTGTAGATAAAGTATTTAGAAATGAAACTGTTGATGTAACTCACTTAAAAGAGTTCTATCAAATTGAAGGAGTTGTTTATGAAGACAATCTAACTCTTAGATCATTAATGGGATACATTAAAACATTCTATGAGTTGATAGGGATAGATAAAGTAAGATTTAAGCCAACTTATAATCCTTATACTGAGCCAAGCCTGGAGATTCAAGGATACTCTTCTGCGTTGCAAAGATGGATAGAAATAGGAAACTCAGGAATGTTTAGACCAGAAACACTTTATCCTTTGGGCATAAAAAAGAACGTCGCTGCTTGGGGTTTAGCTTTAGAACGTGCCTTTATGCTAAAATATGATATCGAGGATATAAGAGTAATAAATGGAAGCGAAGGTGATCTTAACGTGATAAGGCATCCTAAGTATTATAAAATATGGTCGTAATTCAAAGCACAATTGAAGAGCTAAATAAACTAATTAATTCAAAGCTTACAGCTGAAGAGCTCAATGATATTGCATTAAAGTATGGCCTAGATATGAAGGTTGATAATGGCATTGTTTCTATAGAAACTACATCAGATCGCGTTGATATATTAACCTCAAGGTCTTTATCTTTCTTAATTTCTCAGATACTAGGAAAGAAAACACAAATCGATGAGAAATTTGATAAAATAAATCTGAATGTAAAAGTTGAGGCTAAGAAAAGAAATAAAATTATTCTAGTTTTGTTAGAACTAAAGGAGAACGATGAAAAAATAGTGGAGGAAATTACACAAATGACTGATAAACTTTCAGATGTAGTTGGAAGAAGGAGAAAGTTTGCTGGCGTTGGAGCATTCGACTTTGATAAAATTTCATTTCCAATTTATTATAGAGAAGTAGATGACATAAAATTTGTTCCTTTAGGAAAGGATAAAGTATTAACTTTAAAGGAAATACTGGAGGAAACTTATCAGGGTAAGAATTACAATTTTAATGAATTTTATGCTTGGTTTGATTCAAATAACGAGGTTATTGCATTAGTTCCTATAATAAACGCAGCTAAATTCTCTATTGATAAAAATACAAAACGTATTTTATTTGAAATTAGTGGAGACAGCGAAGAAGTTGTAAATAACATAGGTAAAATACTTTTATTTAACGCACAGTTATTTGGTAAAGTTAAATTAGTTAAAGGATTTGAGCCAAAACTTGAAAATAGAGAATTATCAATAACTGAAGAGGACGTTAAAGAGCTATTAGGGATTGAAATTAATAGAGAGAAGATTATTAAAACATTAAATAACTTTGGATTTAAGGTTAAATCTGGAAAGGAAATAACTGTTTCAGTTCCATTTTATAGGTTAGATGTAATGAGTAAAGTTGATATTATAGATGAAATATTAAGAGCAATAGGTCCTAACAATATTCCAGAAGAAAAACCAAAATCATTTAACATTGGGAAATATTTACCAGAGCATAATTACATTGAGGCAATAAGGAAAACAATGTTTTCTCTTGGTTTTCAAGAAATAAACACAAGTGTTTTATCTTCAAAGTTTTATCAAGAAGACATAACAAATGAAAATGGCATAAAAACTCTTGCAGGGGATTATGTAAGAACTCACTTATATCCTGAGCTAATAAGATTTCTACAAATTAATAAAGAAAAAGGAAAACCGTATTATTTCTTTGATATTGGTTACGTTTTGCAAAGAGATGAAGCATTGGATGTAAAGTATAAAAATAAGTTAATGCTATCTTTTCTTATAGCAGATGAAAAACAAAACGTTGGATATGGACTTGCAGCTATTAGAGAAATTCTATTAAATATATTTAACATGAACTTTTCTGTTAAAGAAGAGAATATTCCTAATTTTATTCAAGGTAGAAGTGGTTATATTATTGTTAACAATAAAAATATAGGTTTAATTGGTGAATTACATCCAAGTATGCTTAAAACTCTTAGCATATACATGCCAATAACAATTGCAGAAATAAATTTAGATTCTCTTTATGCCTCGTTGTGAGATTTGCGGAAAAGAAGTAGATAAATTGTATAAAGTAGAGATAGAAGGAGCAATAATGTATGTGTGTAAATCGTGCGCTAGCGCAGGAAATTTACTTGAGGTAGAAGTTGAAGAAAAAGAAGAAAAGAAAGAGGAAAAATCTTTACATGAAGAAAAAAGGATAAAAGTTGATTATGCAAAAATAATTTCAGATGCATTAGCAAATAGCAGTATAAGTATCGAAGGCCTTTCTCGTAGGATAGGAGTTTCAAAAGATGAATTACAAAAAATAATCAGTGGAAAAATAATTCCTGAAGATAGGATTGCTAGAAAATTAGAGAAAATATTGAATATTTCACTCTACGAGTGATTCTGGATTTAAAATATCATTATCACAAATGTATTTTTCTTTAGCTCCTAAAGCGATGTGTTTAGTATATTTTGCTGGATTTAATTTTTCTATTATATAATCATAAGCAGCTATTGGATCACTTTGATCTCCGCATGTAACTACATCCACTACTGCATATTTATGTTCAGGCCAAGTATGTATTGCAATATGACTTTCTTCAACTATTGCTACAACAGACACTCCTCCCCCAAGTTTAAATTTTTTAGAAATCATTTCAACTAAGTGCATATTTCCTTTTTCAGTTGCTTTCATCACTATATCTTTTATAAATTTCATATTGCTCAGTAAGTCTTCTTTAACATCAAATGCTACACCATATACCATTTTTTCTTCTATTTTTGTTTCATCATCCATTCGTTTAAATATTGTAACTGTATATTTAATGGAAATTGCAAAAAATTTATATAAGCAGAGGTAGCGAAGTGGACAAACGCGCCAGGTTCAGGGCCTGGTGGCTTAGGCCTTCGTGGGTTCAAATCCCACCCTCTGCAAATAAGGATTAATACAAAGTGAAAAGTAAAATAATTATGAGATCTCAAGCAGCTCTAGAGTACATGATGACCTATGGTTGGGCCATAATAATGATAGTTATAGTAGCTGCAGTGTTGTACTCTCTAGGTGTATTTACGCCATCAAAACCAGTATCTGGTCCAATTTATAATCCGTCAGAGGTAACAGTATATGCTTATTGCACTAGCATAGGCATGGCAATATTTCTGCAAAATCATGCAGCATTCGATTATTATATTTATTATATAAATGTAAGCTCGCAAAATCAAAATACTGGACTTTTAGTAGACTCTTATTTGCTTTCAAATCAACAATCTGCGTATTTAATTCACATGCAGTGTTCAAGCTATCAAACTTATACAGTAAAGGTAACTCTTACAAATTTACAATTTAACCTTCTTCCATACACTATAGAATATGAGTTTCAAAACCCACAGAAGACATCTATAGCTAACAACGTAGTTAAAGTAAATGTTACAAATCCTTATTCTTTTAATATGCCAGCATTTCAATTACCAATAGTTTTCAATCTTCTTTCAAATAACTTATCTAATTATATTAACCCTAATGGTCAAAATGTGTACTTTCAGTATGAAAATGGCTCATTGGCTTATTCTTGGTTTGAGGGCCAATATTTAGCACCACAAGCAGCTCCAACAGGAATTACATTTTCACCAAATGGAAAGCTTATTTATGTTGCTGAAGAACAGCTTAATAAAATTGCAGTAATAAATACAAGCACGCTTAAAATCGTTAAAATATATAATGTTAGTGGCAATCCTTTTGGGATCGTAGCTACTAACAAGTACATTTTCTTCAATGCATATGGTAACAACTCTTTAGATATAATAAATCTAAGTAATGGGCAATTAAAGACAATAGGAAATGTATCTTCAGGAGATGTTGGCATGAATCCTTCTGGATTATATTACTCTAATGGCTTAATATATTCAGTAAGCGATTCAAGCAATGGTGTATATGTATACAATGCTACATCGCTTGCTTACATAAAAGCTTATTCGCCATATCGTCCTTGGACATTTGCAACATCTTCCAATGGTAAATTTGGATTTACAGATTCGCTAATAAATTATTGCTTGCTCCAAGTGATTAACCTAAGCAGCGGAGGCATAAATTCTGTTGCATGCCATGGGCTGCCTAGTAAAGGAGTAGCTACAAATTCAAATGTTGTTATAACAACAGACATTTCTGTTGGTAACATCACGTTGTTTAATTCTTCTTCATTTAATGCTATTGCTAATATCTCAGTAGGACCAGATCCTAACTATGTTGTAGCAAATAATCAATATGCATTTGTAACACTAGGAAATGGAAACTTAGCTGTAGTAAACTTAGAAACAAAGTCATTAGCTAATTTAATCTACGTAGGGCCTAATCCTTCTATGCTTGCTATTTCTCCAAACAATACTATAGTTGCAGTTTCGATAAAAGGAGGATCAAGCATTGCAATAGTGAACTTAAGTACAATGAAATCTTATACTATACCTTTAGTGAACTTTACAACTAACGAGCTTGTATTCTGGATTTCAATGCCACCTTTGCCTGCTCATTCTTCGTATGCATTAGAGGTTAATATAATTCCTAAAACAATTTCTGCATTTAATGGTTTACAAGTAGGTGAGGCCTCTCAATTAAGTTCAAAATTTGGTGAGTACGATAATATTGCTAAGATTTTCCCTCAAGGTTTATTATATAACTTCTATATTGATTTTCAACAAGGTTTCACTTATCCATCACAAGTGGCTTTAGATTCAGCTAGTTTGCAAGAAGGAACAAAGTTTACACAACCAGGTATAAGCACGTATGAAGTTGCATACTCTCCGCCATTTGTTTCAAGTTATTATGGTTCTCCTAATTTCGCATATGGTGCTTTAGGAAAGAGCATTGAGCCAAACATGATCTTCGATTTCGAATATTTGTATAATGATAGTGAATATACTTTTTGCAATGCAACCAATCCATTTCCTTGCCCTCCATTTCACGCAGAGGGAAATCAGGCTCAGAACTTTAGTTGGAGTTTTAAAGCAATTGGCTTTGCATACTCTAACACTTCAACAATATTTGAAAGTGATACTGACGATTGCCTTGGAGTAGGATACTGGAATGCAATAAATACTACTGCATTAAATGGAAGTAAATGGTTAGGTCCAATAAATCCAAACAATGTACTTAATTCTTGGGGAGGAAACTCTGGGACTAATTACGTTGGTTATTATCCGATAGGTGATTATCCGTTTGAATACGATTACTGTGAAGGAACTGGGCAAGCTTTAGCTACGCTTTGGTCGCTGCAAAGAGTGTACTTTTATCACCCAACATTTATAAATCAAAGCCCGGTTGTAACATATTATAATCTACCATGATTCCACCGATAGTTTTAATAGCATTGGCCTATAATTACACTGCTGCTCCTTTTAACTCAGGAATTGTTTTATTTTATCAAACGCAAGGAAGCTGGATAGGGAAATTTATAAATTCTAGTGGTATTTTTCCGTTTAGAAATATTACTGCTTCGTCAGCATTTGTATACAACAATGGAACCCTTCATTTAATCTATCAGAATAATGGAATTACTTACTTCTGTAATTTTTTAAATCAAGATTTTGTGTGTACAAATAAGACATTACCTCTTGGTCAGATTTTTGCAATAAATAACACTATTTTTATTCAACAAAACACTACACTCTTTGCATACGAAAATGGTTTGCTCAGTAGCTATCAACTGCCTTGCAACGGTAAGCTTTTAGGATACTATAAAAATCCAATAGAATTTTGCAACGGAATTTATTATTACGGAAGTGAAATTATTCAAGGGGCCTCCTTATTAAATTCAATTCCACAAATATTAATCGACAATCGTCTTTATTCATTAAATTATTCATTTTTGCTTCCTTCTTCTATTCATCCTAATAGTGCAATTGGATATAAAATAAACAATGAAATGCTTATAGCTTATATTTCTTCTAATTCCTTATGCCTGCAATACAATTATAACACACTAAGATGCACTTTTGTTGGTGACGCGAATAAATTATCTGGATATGTAAACAAAAACCTGTTCTTAGTATACACTAATTCTTCTGGAACTTATGTTGAATTTCAACCATTAGGCGTTGATATTCCTTTAATAAATGTAGCGAATTACAATTCCACGTACTTTAACGTAAGTTGGACGATTCCTTATTACAATCTATACTATGTAACTAGGTCCCAATTATTCGAGTACTTAAATGGAAATGTTATTAGTTCTTTTCTTGTTAATCAAAATGGAAGTATAATAATTAAAAAAAGTAATGGTTTGCAAGTAGAAATTACTGATGTTGATCCTTTTGGAGAAGGTAGTAATTTTGCATCAATTAATTTACATAGTCCTACATCGCCTATATCTTCTACATCCTCAAATAAATCAGCTCAATACCCAATAATCAAGCAATTTAAAATTAGTCCTTACTATCTTTACGCCATAATAGTAGCTTTTATAGTTTTGACTTTAGTTTTTATAAGAAATAAAAGGAAATCAAAAGCTATATTATTGCAAGAGCAGGAGCAAACAGTAAATCAAAATAATATTTTATCAAAATAAATCACGATTTATTATTCTCAATATATTGTTTTAGCTTTGCTACAGTCGCAAGAAAAGCTGCGTTCGCCCAATTTAAGTCGTCTATAGGCTTGCCACCATTTCCATCCATATAATGCATTGGATCATGCGTTAAGCAACTTTTCTCCACAATTTCCTGTTCTGGAATCTTTGGATTTTCTTCGCTTATTTGATTAGCAACATGAGTAATAATTTCTATAGCTTTATCAACGTTTTTTCCTTTAGTTAAATAATACCTTGCAAATTCTAATCCAATGAGAGGCCAAGGTCCGCCGCCGAAGTAAGTATCGCCTATATATCTAACAGGAATTATACTTTCTTTGCCACATTGTAATCTAAATAATTCTTTTTCTAATAGATCAATGGTTTTAGTTTCTGTGTTTTCATTTCTTAATAAAGGCTTGAATAAAGAGAATATGTATATTTGAGATCCCTCTAGTTCTTTGATAGGATCAGGCGAAAATTCTAACTTGCCGCGCCAGACAATGTTCTCTCTAATAAAGAAATCTTTAAGAAATCCAGTAATTCCTGAAGGATAAAATAATTTATCGCTTTGCTGTACATTTATACCTAATTTACTTGCAAGATTTTGTGCAGAAACTAATCC
>CAYOMU010000008.1:0-15379 GCA_964405205.1 Candidatus Woesearchaeota archaeon | reverse complement strand
TGCGCCGACCGGGATTCGAACCCGGGTTTTTGGCTTGGGAAGCCAATGTCCTACCACTAGACTATCGGCGCATTTTTATTTTATTATATACAAATATTGTAGAATATGAAAATAACAATATCTGCAACATTATCTTTACTTGTAAAACCAAAGGAAGAGGCAATGCCTTCTTTAAAGAAAATTATGGAAGCTATTGCCAATAACAAAGCTCAGAAATTTGAAATATTTGATATTCAATACTTTGAACCTATTGAAGTTAAAGATCAATTCTATTCAGTTTATGCTAAATTTAAGCTGCGCGGCGAGCTCGAGGATGTTTTTGGTGCAATTATGGACTATGGGTTTGCTAACATTGAGGTAATAGAACCTCAAAGAATAGAAATTAGTGCAGTAGAATTGCAAAGCATACTTAATGATCTTAGCGGAGTTATAAACGATTTAGATTCAAAAATAAAGTACTATTCAGCCCAGGTTGAATTGCTAAAACTAAAATATAATGACAAATCTCAATAAATATGGAATACGAGGTAGTTTCAGTTAATGAGCTTAAAAAGGGCGAAACAATTATTATCGATGGTAGAGCCTGTAGGATCACAGATATAACAACTAGTGCTCCCGGAAAACATGGGCACGCAAAAGCAAGAATAGAGGCTATAGGAATTCTAGATGGAAAGAAAAGATCTATTGTTTTACCAACCGAGGATAAGGTTCAAGTACCTAAGATAGTAAAACGCTCTGGACAAGTAATTAGCGTAAATCCTCAAGATAAAACCGCACAGATCATGGATCTAGATACATACGAAGCGGTAACTGCTCAAATTCCTGATGAGCTGTTGGATAGAATTAAGGAGGGAACTGAAGTAAACTATGCAGAAGTTGAAGGAGTATACCTTATAAGAAGCCTTAAGTAACTTTATAAGAGTATCTAGAGTTTTGTTAAATTCTGCTTGCAATTTTTGGAAAATTTTAAAATATTTATAATCTATTCTTAAGGAATGCGTCTATTTTAAGCTTATTTCAAGTATAAATTTTTATAGGTATCTAAATCCCTTTTTTGAGTAACTAATGTATTTTCTGATACAAATTTTTTGCTTATAAAGAAGTAACACCATCAAATATTATGCTGCCTTTGGCAGCAATAAAAAACTATGAACGCAAAGAAGAAAAATCCACAGCAGCCTAATCAAGGAGGACAACCTGCACAGTGAGCCTCCTTGATCGGACTTTTATTTAATTTTTGTTTTAATTTTATTTTTATATATTTATTATAGTTCTTTGATATATTTTATTCATTATGGCAAAAGTAGGACCTGCTTCAACTAAATACGTTTTGCACATTGAGTTTAATGTTGGCGCAGTAGTTGATAAACCAGACGTTATAGGTGCAATATTTGGACAGACTGAGGGCATCTTAGGAGAAGAACTAGATATTAGAGAGGCACAAAGAAATGGAAGAATTGGAAGAATAGAGGTAGATGCGCATACTTCTGAAGGTAAGACATTTGGTGAAATTATTATACCTTCTTCTTTAGACTTAGCAGAAACTGTACTAATAGGCGCTGCTGTAGAAACAATAGATAGAATTGGTCCAGCTAAAGCAACACTGAAAGTAACTAGAGTAGAAGATGTCAGAGCTTCTAAGAGAGAATATATACTAAAGAGAGCAGAAGAATTACTTGGAGAAGCAATTAAACAAAATGAAATTGATGCTACAGAAATAATTCAGCAGCTTTATTCTGCAGTTAGAGAAAAGGAACTAGTGGAATATGGGCCAGAAAAACTACCGGCCGGGCCAGATGTTGATTCTTCTGATGAAATAATAGTAGTAGAAGGTAGAGCAGATGTGCTTAACTTATTAAAGCATGGGTTCACAAATGTTATTGGACTTAATGGTACTTCTATTCCTAAAACTGCAATTGATTTAAGCAAGAAGAAAATAACTACATTGCTTGTTGATGGCGATAGAGGTGGTGACATAATTATAAGCTCATTTCTTCAACAAGGAGGCCACGCCGATTATATTGCGCGCGCACCACAAGGAATGGAAGTAGAAGAACTAACTAAAAAAGAAATTAACATGGCATTAAGAGCGAAAGTTCCTGCAGAAGATTACATAGAATCAAATAAGTTAATAGAAAAGAAAGAGAATCCTTTACCTCCAGAAATTAATGATAAAGTAAAGCCATTTATTGATGATGTGAGAAATAGCAACGGCGCTATTTTATTCGATGCAGAATTTAAAGTTATAGGAAGATTACCATGCGAAGAATTAGCAGCAGCATTATCCAATATCGAAGGAATTTATTTGATATTATCTGATTGTATAATCAACGATGATCTAGTTAAAGCGGCAGAAAGCTCAGGCGTAAAGTATTTAATAGGAAAAAAAGCACTTTCATCTTCACCAAATCTCTTTGTTGGGACTTATACTTGAATACCTATTTCTTTTAGAATCTTCTCTTCTTCTTCGATTTTTACGTAGTCTTTAAACCAGTTATTTAAGTTTCTTATGTCCCTTATCAATATATCTTTTGTTGCATCGCTTATTTTTACTGCTTGAGAAAAATCTATGATATAAAACTCAGAGTTCCAGTAAAGCACATTGTATTTACTTAAATCACCATGAGTAAATCCTGCTTTCGCCATTTTTTTAATTGATGAAAGGAGATCAGTGTAGGCCTTTTCATAGTCATAGTCCTTAATTTTTGCGCATGAAGGTGCAGGTACACCTTTTTCACCAATAAATTTCATTATTAAAACGTTTTTATACTGTCTATAAGGCTTAGGTACCTTAATGCCTAGTTCATAGCTTTTAAGTAAGTATTTGTATTCATAGGATGTCCAGAGATCAATAAGAGCCCTATTGTTCGGAATTTTTTTGCCTCGTACTCTCATATATTCTGGCATTTTTCTAAACGCAAGAATTGAATATCTATGTACTTTTACTGCCTCTTCTTGGCCTTCATTTGATACAGTGTAAAATATGTGCGCTTCTTTGCCGCTGCCTATTGGATATAAAGAAGATATTAATCCATCTCCCTCAAGTTTTCTTATGTTTATTGCAGTTTGTAAATCAAATATATTATTGTACTCATCCCTTATGTATTCAACTTTCATTGAAATTAAATAACTTATTAATTTTTTGAATTAACTCTTCTTTCTCTTTACAATTAATCATAGAAGCATCTATAACATCTACTATTGTTTTTACTGGCGTAATTTTAATCTTACTATCTTTAGGAAGTACAATATCGTCTTCGTTTGCTTTTGGAACAATTACTTCTTTTAATCCTGCTTCTAATGCAGCTCTTACTTTGGCGCTAACTCCTCCTACAGGAAGAACTTCTCCATGAATAGAAAGAGATCCTGTCATCGCAAGGTCTTGTCTTACAGGTATATTAAGCAAGGCAGACAAAATTGCAATTGCAACGCTTATGCTTGCACTATCTCCTTCAACATTTTCTACTTGAAGAAACTGAATATGTATGTCAAAGTCGCTTATTAATTTCTTTGATACTAGCTTTATAATTGCTGATACGTTTTTTACAGCCTCTTTTGCTATGCTCCCTAGTCTGCCAGTAGCAATTATTTCTCCCCCTCCTTTTCTCATACTTGGTGTTACCAAAGCTTCAATTGGAAGCACAATTCCAGTATAAATTGAGCCTGCTCCAGGTGACTCTCCCATAACTGCAAGTCCATTTACTCTTCCTATTTCATTTCCTCTCGTTGTAATGACTTCGTATTCTTTCTTTTCTTTAAGGAACCTATTTGCTACTTGCTGCTCTAGTGTTTGCGCGTATTCCATTGCTTCATTTACATCTTCAGGCTCAACGTACTTGTGTCCTTTTTCTTTAGCTATATCGCCTGCAGCTCTTATTAGTCCTCCAAGCTCTCTTAGTCTAAGTGTTAACGCATTTTTCTTTCCAGCCCTGTGTTTTGCTTCTAATAATATTATTTTAGCTGCTTCCCTTGTAAAATGCGGAATTTTTCCATCCTTTTTAACTTCTTGCGCAATAAATATTGCAATTTTATTTCTATTTTCAGGAGTATCTGGCATTGTGTCTTCTAAATAAACTTCATAACCATAGCCTCTTATCCTAGATCTAAGAGCAGGGCTCATTCTTCTTATAGTTTCAGGATTTCCTGCAGCCACAAGTATAAAATCACACGGTACTGGTTGTGTTTTAACCATTGCTCCAGCACTTCTTTCACTTCTTCCAGTTATGGCCAATTTTTTCTCTTGCATTGCAGTTAATAACGATATTTGCATTTCTGGATTTAGATTTGCTATTTCATCAATAAAAAGAACTCCTCCATTAGCTTTATGTATTGCTCCAAGAACAACTCTTTCATGCGGAGGAGTGCCTAAGCCTCCGGTTTGAAAAGGATCATGTAATACATCTCCAAGCAATGCTCCTTCGTGTGCTCCTGTTGCATCCACAAATGGCGCGGTTTTTGCATTAGAATTATCTAGCAAAAGCTTTGGTAATAGCGCTTGTTGTCTTGGCTTGATTGCTCTAGTAAGCAGAAAAGAAAGAGAAGCAAGTCCTCCCACTGTAATAATAATTAATGTACCAGATATTTCATTAGCCGCAGCTAAAATCGGATTAACTGTGGAAGAAACCCAAAAATCTACTGCTAACGCAACTATCATTATAAATATAAACATATACCAGAACGCTGTTGTAGGATTTTCACGCATTAGCTTTCTCATCGCTTCTTCTTTGCTTTTTTCTACAAATTTTTTACCTTCGCCAGCAGGAAATGTCTTAATTATTGGCTCGTTTTCATCTTTAGGGTTTGGCAATACTACAATGTCTTGAAGTTTTTCCACCGGTAATAACTCTGCAAGTGCTTGACCTAACATGCTTTTACCAGTTCCAGGCTCGCCTATAAGTAGAACATTTCTATGTTGTAATGCTGCTTTTTTAATGAATTTTACTGCTTTATCTTGTCCTATGACTTGATCTATTAACTTTTTCGGAGTTTCAATCTCCTCAGTAGTTTTAAACTTTAATGTAAAATCTACAGAATCACTCATTCGCTTTCCTTCTGTGGACTTTGCTCCATTACAAGCTCAGATATGATCATTATATCATCTATTGCTCTTACCATCGCATGATCAATTATTATTCCCTTAGCACTAGTTATTCTCTTTGAAAGAGAAGATTTTTCGATTGTGATTTTCCAAGCAGTTATTTTGTTGCCTTTTATTAATGCTTCTTCAATTTTTCCTACATAAGTTCCGCCTTCAGTATATACATCTAATCCTATTGTTGAAGATATCGTTCTAAGCTTCAAAGCCATAATATTATCCCTTTCTTTATATTTTAAATATTTATCTATCTATTTTTATTTCATTCCACTCTACTCTTTTGTTTTCTACAGCTTCTTTAATTCTTTCTTCTCTTTCAGTAAGTTTAGAATTACCAGTTTTAATTTCTATAAATTTAATTGTTACTGGTTTATTTTCACTAAGTCCATTAAATTCAATGTAATCTATCGGCGATCCAATAAATCTAAGGTCTTCAATATCTTCTATTTTATTTGTTATAAGCGGATAAAGCTTTTCAGCAATCAAACCATAGTTTATTTTCTCTTTTATTTTTCTGCTTTTTTCAATAAGTTCTTTGTATTTTAATTTCATCCAAAGTCTAAAGACAAAGTAAGAAAGAGCTAGTCCTAAAATAAAACCAATAACATAATCGATTAACATAATAATATCTATAGCATGAAATTTAAATGGGAATAAGCCTTGTTTGCAGTCATTTGTATAAGAAATACAAAGGAAATGATTATTACTCGTTAGCAGATATTAATTTCAGTGTAAAACTCAACGGAATTTTTTCGATCATAGGTAGAAACGGAGCAGGGAAAACCACTTTAATTAGAATTTTATCAACTCAGCTTCTTCCAACAAGTGGAACCGTAATATTAGACGGACTTGATGTAGTAAAAGAAGCAAATAAATTAAGAGAAGAAATTGCAATAGTGCCTCAAGAAGCAAGATTAATATCCTGGCTCACAGTATATGAAAACATATTTAATTATTTAGTTTGCAGAGGATTGAGTTTTTCTGAAGCTAAATCACGAGCAATTAAAGTAATTAGGCAGTTTAAATTAACTAAATATGCAGATAAATTGCCAGAGAAGTTGTCTGGAGGAATAAAAAGAAAGGCGTTAGTTGCAGAAGTAATTGCTTCAGGGGCGAAAATAATATTTTTAGATGAGCCGACCACAGGTTTAGATCCTCTTTCTAGACGAGATTTATGGAAAATATTAAAGAAAATCAAGAAAAACAAGTTAATAATCTTAACTACGCACTATTTAGAAGAAGCAGAGGAGCTTTCAGATGTTATTGCAATTATAAATAAAGGAAAATTGATAGCAATAGGCAGTTTAAATGATTTAAGAAAGAAAGTAAAGTATCCCTTTGTAATAAGAGTCGCTGGTCATTTTAATCCAAAGAAAATAAATGCAAAGGTAATAAGAACTGAAAATAGCACTCAGATTTATCTCTCAGAAGAAAATGCAAAGAAGTTAAGCAAAAAATTACTTGAAGAAAATAAGGAATTCTACACAAGTCCAATCTCTTTAGCTGATGTATTTTATTTTCTAGTTAAAAGATAAATATGAGCTTAAGTAAAAGTTTTAGGCAAATAGTTGCTGCTGCTTTTACTATTTCTATTTACTCAATGAAAAACTTTCCTATTAATTTTATAAGTAGTATTTTAAGCCCATTAGGTTTACTTCTTTTAATTGTAATTATTTCTCATGGCGCTTTGTTTAGAGTAGGAGTTATTGGTGCGCTAATAACCTCTATAATCTATGCCGGCACTGGATTGCAGGGAGATGTTACTCATCTGAGGACAGATATTAAGTTTCAGGACATGCTTGTTAGTTCTCCAATGACCATGAGTAATTATATTATAGGAGTTAGCATTGGAGAATTAATTTATGAATTGCCGTCAATTATAGTGTCAATAATTCTTATTGCGATTTATATAAAGATCTCTTTGATCTCTTACTTTATGCTTTTAATTATTTCTTCATTATTTTTTGTTTTTCTTGTTTCATTATCATTCTTTCTATCTACAAGCAGCAGAGAAATAATTGAAAGTTGGGCTTACTCTTCATTATTTTCAATGTTACTTTCTTTATTTTCTCCAGTTTATTATCCGTTAACTGCATTGCCTTCATCTATAAGATATTTGGCTTTTATTTCGCCTTCAACTTATCCTGCAATTCTTGCACAATTTTACACAGGCACAATACAATATCCTTATACTTTAATTATAAAAAGCTGGATTGTTTTAGTTGCATTAACAATCTTTTCTTTAATTTTTGCTATTAAGAGATCTAAATGGAGAGAAACATAGTAGAATTCTATGTAATGAGAATAGCCCCGCTCGGATTTGAACCGAGGTTACTGGGTCCAGGGCCCAGTGTCCTTAACCGCTAGACGACGGGGCTTTATTAAATATTTTCTATTATATTAATGGAAATTTATAACACTTTGACTAAAAAGATAGAGCATGTTGTTCCGATTAAAGACGAAGAAATAAGAATGTATTCTTGTGGTCCTACAGTTTATGACTTTGCACACATAGGCAATTTAAGATATTTCTTAGAAGTTGATTTCTTAAAGCGCTCACTAATGCTAGAAGGCTATAAAGTTATTCATGTGATGAACATCACAGATGTAGGCCATCTTACTTCGGATGCAGATACTGGAGAAGATAAGATTGAGAAGAGTGCAGCAAAATCTAATATGAGTGCTTGGGATCTGTCAAGGATGTACACTAATTACTTTTTAGATGACTTGAATTCTTTGAATGTAATGATGCCAAATGTTTTGTGTAAGGCAACCGAGCATATTCAAGATATGATTAACATGATAAAAAAATTAGAAGAAAAAGGCTATACATACAAAATAGATGATGGTATCTATTACGACACATCTAAATTTCCTAAATATGGGGAGTTATTAGGTAAGAATTTTTCAGAACTTAATAAAGAAATTCTTCCTGGTGCAAGGGTAGAATTTAACCCGCAAAAGAGAAATCCAACAGATTTTGCTTTATGGAAGTTTTCTCCTAAAGATAAAAAAAGACAAATGGAGTGGGATTCTCCTTGGGGAGTAGGTTTTCCTGGCTGGCATATAGAATGTTCTGCAATGAGTACAAAGTACTTAGGGAATCATTTTGATATTCATGCAGGCGGAGTAGATTTAATATTTCCTCATCATACTAACGAGATTGCTCAATCAGAAGCTGCCACCGGAGAAAAGTTTGTTAATTATTGGTTTCATGTAAATCATTTATTGCTTAATGGAAGAAAAATGTCTAAGAGCGAAGGTAACTTTTTAACTTTAAGAGATTTAACAACTAAAGGTTATGATCCTCTTGCTTTTAGATTGTTTGTATTTGATCATCATTACAGAAATCAAGTAGATTTCACATTCGATAAATTAGATAAATATGTTAAAACATTAGAAAATTTTGATCTAGAAATAAAAATGATATCTTCTTTACCAGAATATGAAGAAGATGAAGGGCTTTCATTTGAGAACTATGTTCAGGACTTTAGACTAGCATTATCGCAGGATCTTAACACTAACAAGGCATTTCAAATATTTTCTAAGTTTATGGATAAAATAAATGATTATATTTTCATAGGAAAAATAGGGAAGAAAACTAAGAAAAATATTATTGATTCAGTAAAGATTTTTGATTCTGTAATCGGAGTATTTAGAGAATATGAGATTCCTGATGAAATAATTGCCTTAGCTGAAAAAAGAAGACATTTTAGAGAAGCAGGAATAATGAAGGAAGCAGATTCGATTCGAGAGGAGATTTTATCAAAAGGATTTAAAATTATTGATACTAAAAATGGATATATTATTATAAAGTCAAGAGGACCATGAATTATTTTTACATCGGGTTAAGCATATTTATTGCGCTGATTATTTTAACTATTGTACTATACTTAAATCCTGCCGTTAGAAATTCGTCAGCTGCTGCTGGTCTTTGTGAGGCATATTGTCTTGATCACATTAAGAACATAACATCGCCAATGTGTATAACTAATAACATTTCTTATGGTTATGCTTGTGAAGTTTCTTCTAGCTCTAACGTATGTACAAATTCTTCTAAATATGTTATGTTAAATGATCAATGTAAATTGATTAAGATTTATTCTTAAGTAAGTTACTCTTTAACTCGCTCAATTCTTTAATTCTTTCTTGTAGATTTTTCTTCTCAGCTTCTTTTTCTTTTCTAAATGTTTCGTAGTCTATGAATTGCAAAGGTTCCTTATCGTATGGGCAAATAAAATTATTTTCCATTGCTTCTTCTTCAGAATACACTCTAGTACATGCTGGGCACCTGTAGTGATTATCTGCTTTTTGAAGGTCCATTTCTCTATCTATTTTGAAAATTTGTTCCTCATGTAGCTTAATCATCCTATTAATAAGTAGAATAAGATTTGCTCTCCATATGCATTCAATCATTTTTCCTCTTTTTCTTTCGGTACAAGAAACTATGTTCTTTTCTTGCATTTTATACAATATTTTTCTAAGCGCGTTTTCTTTTTCAAATTTCAACGTTTTTGCTAGATCTTTTTCACTCATCTCTCCGTTTTTAAGAAGTAGCTTGAAAATATCCATTGCTTTCTCGTCAGTTTCTTCTATATATCTAATCAGTTTTTCATCTTTCTGAATAATCTTTAATGGATCAGTTTTTACCATATATTTAAATGTGTCATAAATTAATAAGTATGCACTCTCCTGTATGTGTTTTGCTAGGACACGCTGACTCCGGAAAAACATCAATTTTAGACGCAATTAGGCACACTTTGTTTGCTTATAAAGAATCTGGCGGTTTAACGCAAAATATTGGGGTAACTGAAATTCCTACTAATAGAATTGCAGAAGTTGCAAAACCTCTTTTAGAAAAACTTGGCATAAAAATAGATATTCCTTCTATATTATTCATAGATTCTCCAGGTCACGAGTCATTTATAACACTAAGAGAAAAAGGCGCATCAGTAGCGGATATTGCAATATTAGTTATAGATATAAACGAAGGCGTGCAAAATCAAACAGCAGAATCATTAAACATATTAAGAAAATATAAAACACCTTTTGTTGTTGCATTAACTAAGATAGATACAATAAGCGGATACATAAAACAAGAAGCAGCCGATTTTCAAGAGTTTTTAAATAAGCAAAGCAATAGATTTAAAAACGAATTTTTTGAAAAATTCTATAAAATACAAAGTGAGTTACAAGGTTTTAACTTTGATTCAGATCTTTATTATCAAATCACTGATTATACTAAAACTGTTGCTGTTGTACCCATTTCATCTAAGGATATTTTAGGAATTTCCGATCTTTTAGTTTTAATCATAGGACTTGTTCAAAGATACAAACTTTCAGATAGGCCTAGCGATACTAGAGTATTCTTCTTAGAGAAGAAATTGCAAAAAGGAATGGGTGAAATTGTGGATAGTATACTTTATTCTGGCAAGATTAAGATCGGAGATGAGATTTATTTTTCTTCAGATGGCAAATTAGTAAAGGATAGCATTAAGTCTATATTTAAACCATTGCCTTTATCAGAAACAAGAGAGAATTTTGGTAAATTTGAACAATTAGACCAATTAGAGGCAACCTCGCCAGTTAGGCTATCTTTTAGGAAATACTCTCCTGATGTAGGCACATTTGGCATTGTAAATCCAAAGGATTTAGATTCAATTAAAAAGGAATTGGAATCATTGTCAATTAAGTATGATCCAGAAGGAATCGTTGTAGTTGCAGATTCTGTTGGTAGTTTAGAAGCACTTTTCAGGCTATTAGATAGCAGAGGAATAAAAATAAGTAAAAGCAAGATCGGAGAAATAACAAAAGATGAAATAATTTCTGCAATTTCTTCTAAAATAATACTTTCATTCAATGTGAATCCAAGTAAGCAAATAATTCAATTATCAGAAGAAAAAGGAATTTTCATTCTTTACGATAATTCTATCTATAAACTAATGGAAAAATTGGATGCCGCTCTATCTAAAAAGGAAGAACAAGATATTAAATTGTTGCTATCACAGCTTGTACTTCCTGGAAAAATAGAAATACTTAATGGATTTATATTTAGAAAGTCAAAACCTGCTATAGTAGGTATAAAAGTTTTAGGCGGAATTATTAGGAAAGGATATCCTATCATGAATTCTTCTGGTCAGAAAGTAGGCGAAATATTAGATATTCAAGATAATAAGAAAAGCATAGAAACAGCAGTATATGGCCAAGAGGTTGCAATAAGCATCGATGGCGCAGAATATGGGAAAGATTTTAAAGAAGGCGATATATTGTATACAAAACCTTCTGCTCAACAAATAATGAAACTAATTGAATTATCATCAAAATTAAGCAATGATCAGAAAGCAATATTAGAAGAAATAAGAAAGATACTTAAATTATGAGAGTTGGCTTATTTGGAAAAACTAATGTAGGTAAAAGCACATTGTTTAAGGCATTAACTCTTGAAGAGGTAGAAATTGCAGATCGCCCATTTACAACAATAGAGCCGAATGTTGGCATTGGATATATAACTGTTCCTTGTCCTGAAAAAGAATTTGGTGTAAAGTGTAATCCTGGAAATGCTCCTTGCAAAAATGGAATAAGATATGTCCCGGTGGAAATTGTAGATGTAGCAGGGTTAATAAAGGGAGCATCAGAAGGAAAAGGCTTAGGCAATAAATTCCTTTCTGATGCAATGGCTGCAGATATTTTAATTGAAGTTGTTGATGCTTCTGGCAAAACTGATGAAAATGGCAATCCAACTGAAGGAAGAAATCCTATAGAAGATGTGCTCATGGTTGAAGATGAGTTATACAGATGGTTAGCTTCTATAATACTAAGAACTAGAATTAGAGGAAATCAAAAATTGGAGGAGGCATTATATCAACAATTAACTGGATTAAAATTTACAATCGATAATGTTAAAAGTGCCATTAATTCTTTAAATGTTTTTAGTTTAGACGAAAATACAGCAATGAATTTAGCTAAGTATCTCATTAAAAACTTCAAGAAAATAGTCATTGCTTTAAATAAAATTGACATAGCACCAAATTATCAAAAAGTTAAAGATGAAATAGAAAAACTTGGTTATCCTGTTGTTCCTTGCTCAGCAGAAATTATGCTAATGCTAAGAGAAGCTGAGAAAAAAGGGTATATAGAGATTAATGGAGCTGAAATCAAAGTTCTGAAACAATTAACTCCGCAACAAGAAAATGCAATTAAATTAGGGGAAAGATTTCTTAAAGAGCATGGCGATTGTCTTACTGAATTAATGAATAAAACTGTTCTAGAGGTATATGGTGGAAAGGTAGTGTTTCCAGTAGAAGATGAAAATAAGCTAACAGATTCTCGAGGCAGGGTCTTGCCTGATGCATTTATCTTAGATAAAGATGCAACTCCAGAAGATTTAGCCATGAAAATACACTCGGAAATTGCGCAAAATCTTAAACTTGCAATTGATTGTAAAACAAAGATGAAAATAGGAAAAAACGATAAGTTAAAACATTTACAAGTAGTTAAGCTTGTGGCATGAATACAACTCAAATTTTTCTCTCTAATTTTAGTATACTTAAGAAAATTGTAAACTTTGCAAAAATTAATTCCAATGATGTAGTATTAGAAATTGGAAGTGGAGATGGAAGATTAACTAAGCTTCTTGCTGAGAAAGCAAAGAAGGTTTATGGAATAGAAATAGATCCTGAGTTGGCAGATATGTCTAAGTATAAACTATCAGCGTTTCAAAATGTAGAGATAATAAATGGAAATGCGCTTGAAATAAATTGGCCTGATGTGAATAAAATAGTATCTAACTTACCATATGCTATTGCTTCACCATTAACGCAAAAAATTGTTTTCTATTTAAATGAAAAAAATGCAGAGCTTGCGGTATTAATGTTTCAAAAAGAATTAGCAGATAGAATACTTGCATTTCCGGGATTAAGGGATTATTCTATGTTTTCTGTTTTAGTACAATATGCTTGCGATGTAAAAGAATTAATGGATGTTAGTAAAGTAAACTTTAGGCCCATGCCTTCTGTAGATTCTAAGTTATTGATGCTTAAGCCAAAGAAAATAGAAATAAATAAAGATTTTCTATCTTTTTGTAAGGTATTGTTTCTTCATAAGAAGAAAAATGTATACTCTGCATTAATAGATGCAAGAGAGCTTATAGGAATAAGTAAAGAAGAATTGCAAGATAAGGCTTCAAAATTATCCTTTGCAAAAGAAAAGGTGTTTTATCTTAGCATTGAAGATCTATTATTGTTATATAATGAATGTAAAGATAAAAAAATATGGAAAGGCACATCTCAAGAACACAGCTTTTACGATTAGAACTAGAGTATTTCTTTTCTTCGTTTGATAAAAAAGAAATAGAAGATATAATTATTGCTTGGTTAGTAATTACTTTTTCTTTTGCTTATATTAATGTAGGTTTTTCAAAAAACCTTGGTGTGTGGTTCCTAATATCTGCAGTTGGTGTAGGTACAGGTTTTATTGTTCATGAAATGATGCACAAATTTCAGGCAATTAAATACGATTATCCAGCACATTTTGTGATGTTTCCTTTAGGTTTAGGAATTACTTTGTTTTCTGCCTTATTTTTGCGCGTGATTTTTGCTTTGCCAGGAGCAACAATATTTACTCCTAGAAGATATGATCAGTTCACTAGATCCTTTATAGAGAAATATGGGCGCATATCTTTAGCTGGCCCGTTATCGAATATTTTCTTTGGCGCAATATTTTTTATTCTATTCGTTGTATTTTCTTATAATTCGTTTTTAGTGTTATTGTTTTTGTATTCTTCTTATATTAATTTCTATTTAGCAGCCTTTAATTTACTTCCAATAGGCTTTTTTGGACTAGATGGATATAAAGTGTTTGTCTGGAGCAAGAAGATTTGGATTTTATCTTTCTTAGCATCTGTAATTCCTACTGTTATTCTATTTTTTATTATTTAGTTATATAATTAAAGCACATAATTATTATGGAGATTAAATGTAATGTAGAAACAAAAGGTAAAACTCTTATTATAGCGTTGCCTACAGTGGGCCACATATCGGAACTTGCAATTGCCTACCTTATTGATAAAAAAATAATTAAAGAAGTTGGATATGTTTTAACTGGAAAAGAGAGCTTAATGCTCATTGATAAAGGAAATATAACATATCCTACAGCTTTATATCAAGCCGGTGACGCTATAGTTTTATTCTCTTACATTCCTTTAGATATCGATGTTATTGATAAGATAAGAGAATGGGTTGTTAAATCAGAGTTTAAACAAGTAATTGTTTTAGAATCTATTCCAGTAAGTGAAAAAGAGCAAGAAGATGATTTATTCATTGTAAAAGAGGGAGATGTAAACTTTGAAGTAAAAGAAGCAAAGAAACTTGAGGAAGGAGTTCTTTTAGGTGAAAGTGCTTCTATTATTTTGAAACTAAAGGATGCTAATGTTCCAATAGCAGTGTTACTAGCTGAAGCGCATATTGAAATGCCAGATGGCGTTGCAGCATCTAATTTGATAAAAGGACTTGAATCAATTATAGGTAAAGTAGATACTAGTGAATTAATTGCAGACTATAAGAAAAGGTTACTTAAGATTCATAAGCTAACTTCTCAAATAAAACAGAAAGAAGAAACACACTTGCCAATTTACGGATAAAATTCAATATTCTCATTAGTTTTTGTGTTTTTGATCAATTCCATTAGCTTATTGTCTATAAATGAAGTAAAATAGTTAATAATGTCTTCTTTTAAGATCCACTTATGTGCAACAAATGGTTTACCTATAACTGGATCATTTAAGGTATTTGTTGTAGCAATATACGAATAGTACTTTATTTTTGGATTTTCCGGATGATCGTATTCGTAAGTATTTACTATGTTATAATTTACTTTCATATTTTCTAGAATTCGTACCGCAATCTTTCTTGGGCTTTCGCCTTCTGCTAAATCAGCAAATGGGAACACCCATGAGGCTCTAGGCATTAGAGGATCTTTATCTATCTTTACAATTAGCACGTCATCTTCTCTCAATAAGATTATTTCCACTCTTCTCATAAACAATATAGAATTATAGATATAGAAAAGTTTAAATACACAAAATTAAAGGAGAAATTATGAGAAATTTCAGAGCACAGGGTTTACCAATTAACACTGTAATATTAATTGCAATAGGTATTTTAATATTAGTTCTTCTAGTAGTGTTCGTTTTGGGCGGATTCAAAGGTCTTGGAGCTGCTAAACCTGGTTCTTATAGTGCATTTATAGCAGACTGTGAAAGTGCATGTTCAGAGCTAAATGGCGCAC
>CAYOMU010000007.1:14766-16175 GCA_964405205.1 Candidatus Woesearchaeota archaeon | reverse complement strand
CTTTCTTTCCCATGAAAGCAGCATAAAGAAGCGCGGGCTGAAATATGTGAGTATCCGTCTTATCTAATATGGTAATATCAAAGTCCTTTGGATTTAGTGAATTTGCGAGTATTATTCCGCCAGCTCCGCCGCCAACAATAATTACTTTCTTTTTTTCCATCGTTGCTTCAAGATTTTACAAAGATTATAATTTTTCTATCTTATTATAATAAGATAAAAGTTTATATACTATGCAATATATGTGAATTGTTATGGAAGCCGATGAAGCATTAGAAAAACAAATATACAGCACATTAGAAAGAATCGTGAGCAAAGGCGGTAAAATAAAAAGAGGTATTAATGAAGTAACAAAAACAATCGAAAGAGGGCAAGCTAAATTAGTAATTTATGCTTTAGATGTTAATCCTCCTGAGATAGTAGCTCACTTACCTCTGCTATGCAAAGATAAAAAAGTACCTATTGTTGCAGTTCATAGTAAACTTCAATTAGGTAAGTCTGCAGGGCAGGAAGTTGCAGCATCATCTGTGGCAGTAGTAGATCCAAAAGAAGAGGAACACTCTATAAATGAAATTATTTCGAAGATAAAAGAATAAAATGGAAGGTTATTACGCAGAAGTTGTTGATATTGTAAAGCACCTTGGCGATTCAGGAGAAATTACTCAAGTAAAGTGCAAAGTATTAGATGGTCCGGATAAAGGAAGAATTCTAATAAGAAATGTTTTGGGCCCAGTACAATTGAAGGATATACTTTTATTAACTGAAACTGAGATAGAAGCTAAAATATGAAATGCGATTATTGCCACAAGGAGATTCCTGTTGGTAGAGGAATAATGTACGTGAAGAATGACGGAACTATATATACAGTTTGTTCAAAAAGATGCCTTGTTCTTTTATTGAGAGGAAAGAGAAAAGCTACAACGGAGTGAATAATAATTTACTATAAGAAATAATATTATGAGAGGTAGCACTGAGTATTTATCTTGGTTAATTGCACTTGTTTTACTTGCGCCAATAGGAATAATCCTTGCTCTTATTTATTTATTTGGAGTTGCGCCAATTTCTCATCAATTAGCAAGTGCTTCATCGTACGTTTCTTATGTGACTACTGCAATTTACAGTGGTCAATCTTATATTGCTGGAGGAATTTCTCCTTCATTAAATGAAAACGAGTTTATGATGCAAATATTTGTAAATAAGTCTTGCTTATATTACTTGAATTTGCTTGGAAGAAATGGCATATTAACAAATCCTACAAATCCTAATGCATTATTAGGTAAATTTGCAATATGCATAGGCGAATTGAACAACAATGCATTAGGCAAAGAAGCTTGGATGATATCACCTTCTATATTACCAATAGATTTTGGAATTCCTCCTTGGATTGTTTCTAAGGCTAATTACATAGGCAG
>CAYOMU010000007.1:0-14666 GCA_964405205.1 Candidatus Woesearchaeota archaeon | reverse complement strand
TGCTTCGCTCCAATGGCCTTCTTACATGGCTCTCCAGCTCAATTTTTATTACAAGTATGCAAATATGAGTTTAATGAATTTATTTGTAATACTGAATTAGCTTAGTATGAAAATCAAAGGAGATATAATGCAAGAGGGCATAATAGTTGTAATATTTACAATGATTGTTTTAATTCTAATTTATTTGCTCTTATCATCTATTGCTAAGCCAGCGTCACCAACTGCTTATTTTTCTGTCTTTGCTGGATTAATAAGAAGTGCATGCGAACAACCTCAATATACTACTAATTTTAATTTTGTAAATCAAACAGGCAATACTTATCCAATTATGTTTCAAGTATATACTAGTGGAAACTGCCCTAGCTTATTATCTCTTCATAATGCATCTTTTAATTATGATCAATATTACATTTGCTATTCTTTAACTTCTGAAGGACCAAACACTATTTATACAATAAACACTCCTGATCCTTCTGCTACTTTAGATGGTCTTTGTGCTAAGCTTGGAGGAATAATCTCTCAAAATGCTCCGATGTATTGTGAGCCAGAGACCTGTGGAGGCTCTAATTTACCGCTTAAAGTTGCTAACGGTAGCACTTTCGTTTATATGATACAAACTAAGCTAAGCGTTGTTGAAATAACTGACAATGGTTCTGCATATGTTTTAAGTTACTCTATACCAAGCAAATAAATTAATTAAGCATTTAATAATACAATTTAAACTATATTATGGCAAAGGTAACTGTAACAATCTGTGATATTTGTAAGCAAAGGATAGCGACAAAAACTTGTCCTATCTGTGGGCGAGATATATGTGATGTAGATACAAGAACTTTTACGCTCGAATTTGGCATTAAATTTGGGCCAAAAATAGATGTATACGAAGGTTATATGTGCGAAGAAGACTACAGAAAACTTCAAGAAAATCTGCCAAAGGTGCTTTCTAAGCTATCAGAGAAACTTTCTCCTCAGGTTATAGAGGAAGTACTAAAAGAAGCTATAAAAGAGAGTTAGATATTTTAATCTGTTTTTTGTATATTTTCTATATCCCCGGGTAGCGTAATTGGTAGAGCGACCGGCTGTAGATGCGAATCGAGAGCTATTTAGTGCAATGAGAGTAGCACAGCCGATACCGGTAGGTTGTCGGTTCGAGTCCGGCCCCGGGGAACTATTGCACTTATAGTTTTTCTCTTAATTGAGGAAAGGTTATTACTTCTCTTATAGACTTTGAATTAGTGAATATCATTGCTAGTCTATCTATACCTATGCCTATTCCGCCTGCAGGCGGCATTCCATAGCCAAGTGCTTCGACGAAATCGTAGTCTAAAGGATGCGCTTCCTCATTTCCTTTCTTTTTATTCTCTTCTTCTTCCTTAAATCTTTGAAATTGATCCAATGGATCATTAAGCTCTGTATAAGCATTAGCTACTTCCATTCTTCCAACAAATAGCTCAAATCTTTGTACAAAATTAGGATCCTTTGGATCTCTTTTTGTTAGCGGCGATACCTCTACTGGATATTTGGTGATAAACGTAGGCTTTACCAAATTTTTCTCCACTTTTTCTTCAAACAAAAAGTTTAAAGCTTCTCCATAGCTTTTAGGATTTGCTCCCAACGATTTTGCTAAATCAATAAATTCAGAAGGCTTTTTGTTTGTAAACTTTTGTACAGCTTCTTCCATCGTCATTTCGTCAAACTCAGAGAAATCAATACTCATGTCTTGAAAATCAACCTTAAGTGAATTATTTAACTCTTTTGCTAAATATTGCAATAGCTCTTTTACTAAGTATTTCATATCTTCTAAATTACCGTAAGCCTTATAGGCTTCCATCATTGTGAACTCTGGAGAGTGCCTAGTGTCTATTCCTTCATTTCTGAAGTCTTTTGCAATCTCATAAACTTTTTCAAATCCTCCAACTAAAAGTCTCTTTAAGTAGAGCTCAGGTGATATTCTAAGGTAATAATCCATATCCAATGAATTATAATGTGTGATGAAAGGCTTAGCATTAGCTCCGCCATACAATGGCTGTAATACTGGAGTTTGTACTTCTAGATATCCTAAAGAATTCATGTGTTCTCTTATTTTTGCAAGCATTATGTTTGCTTTTTTAACTTTTTCAAATGAATCTCTGTTGAATATAAAGTCAAGGTATCTTTTTCTATATCTCTGATCTTCGTCAGCTAAGCCAAACCATGTTGAAGGAAACGGCAATAAACATTTTGATAATATTTTTATTTTACTTGCTAATACAGAAGGAGTTCCTCTTTTTGTTTTTTCGGCTACACCAATTACACCAATTATGTCTCCTCTTTCAATTAAAGAAATTAATTTTCCAGATTGTTCATCCAATTTATTTATGTCTATGTAAGCTTGAATAATTCCGCTTTCATCTTGTAAATCTAAGAACTTTATTGCGCCATGGTCTCTAAAGTTCATTATTCTTCCTTTGATTTTTACTTCTTTTCCTTCGTATTTAGAAAAATTATCCAATATTTCCTTATTGTTTGCAGTATATTCAAACTTTTCTCCAAATGGATCTATTCCTAGCTTTTTAATTTCTTCTAATTTTTTGATTCTATCTTTATCAAATTCCATTATTTTTTAATCAAAAACTTATATAAAGAAATATATTCATCAGCAACAGCGCTCCAGCTTAACCTAGAAACTTGTTTTAGCGCATTTTCACTCATTATTTTACTTACTGCAGGATATATAGTTAATCCTATAATTGAATCAGCAAGCTTTTGCTCATCCCAAAAGTCTACTTTAATTGTATGATCAATTACTTCACTAACTCCAGATTGTTTAGATATTATTGTTGGAGTATTCGATGCTGCAGCCTCTAAAGCTGTAATTCCAAAAGGCTCCGATACTGATGGCATCACAAAAACACTTGCATTTGCGTATAATTCTTTTAATTCATTATCAGGAACTCTACCTAAAAAGAAAACCTTATCAGATAATCCTAGATCAATTGTTAGCTTAATTAAGTAGTTTAAGTCTGGCCCATCTCCTGCAATTAATAGAATCAAATCTTGCACATGTTTAGTTACAATGCTAAAAGCCCTTATTAAATGATCAACTCCCTTTTGCGGAGTTAGTCTTCCAAGATAAAGCACATATCTCTTTTTGTTTTGATTCTTTACAAACTTATCTGTATCTATTCCATTGTATATTACTTTTATTTTCTCTGCAGGCAAGTGATATCTTTCAATTATTTCTCCTTTCATTCTTTCGCTAACTGTAACAACCATGTCAGCAGAGTTTACTGCTTCATTTTCTTTTTCTTCAATATATTTCCACGGTTTCCCCGCAGTTCTGTCCCACTCTATGCTATGTATAGCAACAAGCAATGGTTTATGCGTAAGTAATTTTAGCTGTATTCCTGCCCCAGCAGTTAGCCAATCCATTGCATGAATTAGATCAAAGTCATACTTAGCTAATGGATAAACAGATTTCCTGTATTCATTTACGCTTTTGGTTATATCTTCATATATTCTGAAGCCAGAATAAGGAAGAAGCACTTCTGGAAGCGAAATATAATTTACTCCAGGAATTTTTTCCATTTCTTTTTGAGGCAAAGCTAAGTATACTTTTACTCCTTTAGCAACTAAATTTTTAACTAAATTGTAAGTATGGGTTCCTAGTCCGCCAACATTTCTGGGAGGAAATTCCCAACCGAGAATCAATACTTTCAATTGGTCATCCATAAACTTAAATGCATTTATTAAAATTAACTTTTGTATCAATTGTAATGGATGATATTGGAGAAAAAGTGCTCCGTCTTTTAAATGTTGAAAAGTTAATGCCAGTGCAAGAAAAAGCTTTACCTCTTGTATTAAAAGGTAAGAGTGTGCTCGTAGTTTCACCAACAGCTTCAGGAAAAACATTAATAGGAGAGGCAGCAATGCTTAGAGCATTGCTTAGTGGCAGAAGAGCTATTTATATTTCTCCTTTAAGGGCATTAACTGCAGAGAAATATGAGGATTTTAAGAGGTTTAATTTTAACAACATTGCAATAAGCACAGGTGACTTTACAGAGCAAGACTTTCAAATTAAATATAAGGATGCTATTTTTGCTTCAGTAGAAAAATTAGATAGCTTAATAAGATCTGATTTTGGTGTGATAGATAAAGTAGGGGCAGTGGTTTTCGATGAGGTCCATTTATTAGATGATGAAGAACGCGGTCCAACCTTAGAATTTTTAATTTCTTTGCTAAATAAGCTATTGCCTAAGGCTCAGAAAATATATTTAAGTGCAACAATTAGTAATGCAATTGAGTTAGCTACTTGGCTTAGATCGGAGCTAGTAGTTAGTGACTATAGGCCGGTGAAGTTACACAAGAAAATATTATACGAAGGTGAGCTTACAAATTCAGAAAGCGAAGAGGTGATAGATTTAGGTGATCCTATATTAACTATAGCTAATTATCTCACCCAGAAAAGAAAGCAATTTATAATGTTTACTTCATCAAGAAAGTTAGCGGTGCAATATGCAATTAAAATTGCAGATATAGTGAATAGGTGGGCAAAAGAAAACAGCGAAGAACTTAAAGATTTGAGGGAGCAAATATTGGCAGCAGTAGATCCCCCAACTAAAGTTTGTGAAGATTTATCTAACATTGTTATTAGAGGCGTAGCGTTTCATCATGCAGGCTTAGTAGGAAAACAAAGAAAACTAATAGAAGAATATTTTAAAGCCGGAAAATTAAAAGCAATTGTTGCTACCCCCACTTTGGCTATGGGCGTAAATTTGCCGGCTAATACAGTAGTTATTTCTAGCATTTATAGACATAGCACTTTCGGTTCTGAATTATTAAAAGCATTTGAAGTTGAACAAATGGTTGGAAGGGCAGGTAGACCTAAGTACGATAAAGAAGGTTTAGCAGTTTACATCGCTAGAAATATTCGCGACTATGAATTAATAAAAGAAAAATACTATAATCCTCAAATAGAGCCAATTACTTCTAGATTTTTCACTCCAGTAAATTTAAGAATATACACGCTTGCTTTGATTTCTATGAATATCGCAAACACAGAAAACGAATTAATTTCTTTCTTTTCAACATTGTTCGGTGATTTCGATGATGAGAAGTTTAGGAAAAGTTTAGATTTTCTTGAGAAAGTAGGCTTTATCGAGCACAGGAAAGAAGGATATGCGGCAACAAGAATAGGTAAATTGATTAGTCAACTATATCTAGATCCATACACTGGATATATTTACATAAATTATCTTAAAAAAGCAAAAGAAGATGAATTAAGTTATTTTCATGCTTTGTTTTGTGGAAACGAAGTAAAGTATCCTCTTTCTGAAAAAGAGTATGAAAAATATGAAGAGGAAATAGCAAATATTAGTTTAGACGTAGATGAAAGTATTGTTGATTACGATAAGTACATTGAGGCTTTATTTCTTGCTCATGTTATGCAATCTTGGGTAAACGAAGCTAGTGAAAAAGAAATTGAGGCAAATTATGGAGTAGAGCCAGGAATATTATATCAGTTGCTTGAAACTACAAAATGGCTTTCATACTCGATGACAAGAATCAGCAGAGCTTTAGGCATTAAAAGTGTTTGGTTAAGAAAAATGGAAATAAGAACACAATATGGAATAAAAGAAGAGCTTATTCCTTTGATAGAAATTCCTGGAGTTGGTAGGGCAAGAGCAAGGAAACTATATAATAATCAAATAAGATCAATAAAGGACATAGAAAATGCTGGAGAAAATAAAATTATTTCAATATTGGGAGAAAAGATAGGTAAACAAGTGTTTGAATATTGTACTTATAAAAAGAAGGAAAACGAAGAGAAGCTGATTTAAAAATTTAAATAGAGATACAAATCTTATAGAATTAGGCAAGATGAAAATTTTAGCAGTTTCGGATATTCATGCAGATAAGCGTAATGCAGAAAGACTTGCAGAATTAGCAAAAAGAGAAAAAGTTGACCTTGTTGTTCTTGCAGGAGATCTTTCGATCTTTGGTGAAGGAATTAAAGGGTTAATTAAGCCATTTAAAGAAAATGATCTAAAAGTTGCATTTGTTCCAGGAAATCATGATCCGCCTGAGATGGCAGAATGGTTAGAAGCAAAATATAAAATCTATAACCTACATAATCAGCCTTTAATTATAAATAATATAGCATTTGTTGGAGTAGGATTTGCAAACATTCCGCCTTATTATATTAGCGAAGACGAAATATATTCAAGAGTTTATCAGCAAATGTATCAAGTCAAAGGCGCAAAGAAAGTTATTTTAGTTTCTCACATTCCGCCTTATAATACAAAACTAGATGACATTGGTGAGCACGTTGGTAGTGTTTCATTAAGAAAAATATTAGAGAAAAAGCAACCAGATCTATGCATTTGTGGGCATATTCATGAAGCTTTTGGTTTAGAAGACAAAATAAATAAAACTAAAATAGTTAATCCTGGACAAAAAGGGAAAATTATAGAAATATAAATTAATATAAGGGCCCATCGTCTAGCCTGGATAGGACGAACGGCTTCGAATGCCAACTGGGAGTAACCGTTTGACCTGGGACTTTATGCAGGAATTCAAATCCCAGTGGGCCCACTCATTTACAAAAATTTAGCTTTGTATTTTATCTGAAATCAGACAGAAATCAATATGAGGGCAAAATTGATTAATTTACAGTACAACAAGTCAACAATTCTATTTCAATATCTTTAATGTGAGGAAAGCTTCTCTTTTAGAAATGATAGTACTTCTTCTGCATGTTTATCCGGAGAAACCTTGGGATATATTTTTAGTACTTTTCCGTCTTTGTCTAATATAAAAGTCACTCTAGAAGCAGTTCCTGAAGCAGATTTTATTTTTAATTCAGAAACAAGCTTCTTATCAGAGTCGCTTAATAAAGTAAAAGGCAATCCATATTTTTGTTTGAATTTTCGATGAGATTCAATGCTATCTACGCTAATGCCATATATAGGCACTCCTAAAGATTGAAAATCATTAATGTTGTCCCTAAAGCTACAAGCTTCTTTAGTGCACCCTGGTGTGTTGTCTTTAGGATAAAAATAT
This sequence comes from Candidatus Woesearchaeota archaeon, assembly GCA_964405205.1. GTDB lineage: Archaea > Nanobdellota > Nanobdellia > Parvarchaeales > Parvarchaeaceae > Rehaiarchaeum. The sequence goes on along the minus strand of CAYOMU010000007.1, from coordinate 7,625 downwards.
ACAACAGTTATTTTTCCTTTTAGATCTGAAAGAGAGACTTCTCTTCCATCATCAGCTTTCAACTTAAAATCTGGAAAAACATCTCCTTCTTTTATATTCATGTATTATATGATGCTCTTTGTATTAAATGTAAATCATTTTTAACAAAAGTTAAAAATTTATCTTAGCAATTATATTTCGCTTTAGAAGTTTTTATTCGCTTAAACGACAATTCTAAATTTTACCATTTTTATCTAAATATAATTCAAATGTTTTATGAAGATAGTAAGGAGCAGAATAGTTTATGATAGAATGAAAGATCCTAAGTTTCTTAGGCTAGTTTATAGCAAAGAAACTTTAGGAAAAATCTATAGAGATAAAGCAGTACAAGGCTCCTCTCCTCCAGAGATCTTTGTTGGTGAATTTGGATATCCAAAGGTAACTATTGGTCCTGTAATTTCATTAGATTCTGCGCAGGCATATGAAAGCAATAATCCATCAAATTGGGTTGGCTACACTGTGGAGCAGCTCCTTAGAGTAAGAACTAACATGGCAAGAGGAAAATATCTTGTTAGAATAAATGATTTCTCTAATACTATAATTCAAAAACTGCAAGAATTAGCAATTTCTAAACACGATGCTATTGCTTATGCAGATGTAAATCGCATAGATACAAGAATTAGAGCAGATGAAGGTACAATAGTTTCTGGTCCTAGCTTTAACTATACTAAGGTATCATTGAATTCACTTCATTCTGATTATTGGTTAGAAAAAACTTATTATGACAAGGACTTTAAGGCTTCAGACGCAATTATATACTTGTATTCTCACGGTTATTCGGTGTATGATATTCAAAGATTATTTAGTATTGGTGGCCTTGGAGAGTATGCAAAAAGAAAAATAGTACCTACGAAATGGAGTATAACTGCAGTAGATGATACTTTATCATTAAAAAATCTTGAAGAAGTGAAACAATTACCAACTATAGAAGATATAAGAGTATTTAAGTTCATAGGTTTTAACAATCGTTGGTTAATTGCAATGTTTCCTGGCCAATGGGAATATGAATCTATGGAAGCTTGGTATCCTGGAAGCACTTGGAACAATAGCTCCGAATATGTTTATATTTATTCTTCTCATGAAGGCTTTAAAGGAAGAAAAACTTACGCGGAAATAGGAGGATGTTACTACGCAGCAAGACTTGTGGTTTCAGATTATTTGAAAAAAATAGGAAGGCAAGCTAAAGTTATAATTCTTAGGGAAGCACATCCAGGATATTCAATTCCTTTAGGAGTTTGGAACGTTAGAGAGCACGTTAGGGCTGCCCTTTCTACTTCGCCAATTATTTTGCACTCTATTGAAGATTTCTTAAAAATTGTAGATAGCTTTATGGATATTAAGTCAAAAGAGTGGATTATTAATGGTTCGTTGTTAAAATCTTTATTGTTTTCAACAAAATTAGTAAGCTAATAAATATTCTCCTCTTTCTTTAATGTTCTTGAAGTACTTTAGCAATATTTCTTTGTTTTCTTGCGTGTTTTTAGCAATGCCGTTGTTTTTTCCTATAATTACAAAGTCTTTATCTTTCGGCAATTTATTGAGCAATCCAATTACATCCTCAAAGTAACTGTTTATTTGTTTTTCTCTGTCCATAATTGCAAGTATCCTTTCCATCTCAGATTTCTCGAATTTGTTTTTATAGCTCTTGTATTTCTCAAATATTTCTGAAGTTTCCTTAACTATATCCTTGCTTCCAAGTAATTCTTCAATTTCTTTGATTTTTCTTCTTTCAGATTGCTCAGCTTCAATTGCTTTTTCTCCAGCAACAAATGTAAACCTAATTACGCCATCTTGTACCTTTGTAACCTCCAAGATTTTTATAAATCCGATTTCTCCTGTTCTTTTACAATGTAATCCCCCACAGGCCTCAACATCGAATTCTCCAATTTTTACGATCCTTAATGTTTTTTCTGGAGCAACACCTCCTTGATATATTTGCATTCCGTATTGTTTTTCTGCCTCGGTTCTGTTCATCAACATTATTTTAACATCTTCATCCTTTTGTACTTCTTCATTTGCTAATTTCTCAATGCTGTCTATTTCTTCTTGTGTTGGCATTCTGTAGAAAGTAACATCTAAGTGTGCAATGTTTTCATCTTTTTCAGCTCCAAATTGATGAACAAATTCCCCTAAAATTTTTCTTGCGCTTCCGTTTAGAATATGAGTTGCTGTATGATGTTTTCTTAATGATTCTCTTCTTTTTTCATCAACCTTTAGTTTTACTTTTTCTCCAGGTTTTTTATTCAATTCACCATTTATATAATGTACAATAACTCCTCCATAAATTTGCACATCTACAACTTGTGCATTATCTATAAAGCCGTGATCTGCTTTTTGACCGCCCATTTCTGGATAGAATATTGTTTTATCTAGAATTACTTCGTTGCCATTAACGTAAAGTATTGTTGCTTCTCCCTCAGTGCTTTCAGTTTCGTAGAATAATTTTTCTGTTGCCGGAAAATCGTATTTCTTTTCTATTTTAATTTCTTTTTTCTTTTCTTTTTGTAGTTCAATCTTTCCTATGTTTACGTTTTTTCCAATCTCTTGAGCTCTTAATACAATATCTTCAGGACGAATTCCATAAGAAGAATATAGTGTAGCTAATGTTTTGTCATCAGCTCCTTCTTTTATTACTTTATCAATTATTTTTTTATTCTTTTCTAAAAGATCATCGAATCTTTTTTCTTCTAGATTTATAATCTCTGTCGGATCAAAGTTAGAAACTTCTGGAAACATATCCATATCTTTTTTAATTTCAGGAATTACATCCAGAATATCGACTTTTATGTTTTCCATTCTTTTCTGAGTTATCAATCTACGAATTAGATATCTTAAATTATATCCTCCGCCTATGTTGCTTGGTAACGAGCCATCGTATATAGCTAAAATTAATGTTCTCAAGTGATCGGCAAGCGAATATATGTACCTCAATTTTCTCACTTCATGTAGTATTTTTTCATATTCTAAGTTATTATTGTTAGAATATTCTTCTACAGCTTTTTCTAAAGGATATGACTCATAATCAAATTTGCCTAGGAATTCATAAATTTTTCTTATTTCTTTTTCATCAAGGTTTATTCCTATTTTTTCTTTAAGGTATTTTATTGTATTTGGAAAAGTTATTTCGTAAACAGTTGGCGTGTTATTAAGGATCCAGCCCCATCTCTCTAAACCAGCGCCCATGTCAATAGTTTTTACCTTTATAGGAACTAGGCCATTTTCAATTATTCTAAATCTCATATATACTTGGTTTCCTAGTTCGAGTCCTCCTGCAAAGTATTCCAATGAATTACCTGCATAGCCTGCACCAACCCATGCATCTTCAACAAAGGTTAATTGATCTTGCGGTATGTGCAGTCCATTTATCAACCACTTATAGATGTACATCCAAGCTTCTTTATCAAAATAAGTTTGTTGATTTGGTGTGTTAAAGGCTGCTTGTTCTGCCATAATGAAGGTAGTTAAGTGCCTTCCTGTAGCTCCTACATTTTCAATATCGTCAAATCTCACACAAGGCTGTGCAATAACTAAAGGATTTTCCGGAGGTTCAGCAACACCATCAATTACATAAGGTGCAAAATCATCTATTGCAGCTTCAACAAAGTAAAGATCGTCCCTCCACCAAGCCACTACTGGGTATCTTTTTATTTCTTTATGTCCAAAAGACTGAAACATTAAAGAAAATTTTTTCCATATTGCAGAGAGCGAAATATTTTCTTTTACTATTGGTGAGGTTAAAAACGTATATCCACCAACGCATTCTGGATTTCCACAATAGTCTCTAGGCTTAGTGCTCCAAAAATATTTACCACAGGATTTACACTTATATCTTTGGAAACCATTTGCTTTTAACTCTTCTACAGGAATAAAAGACTCAGGATTCTTGCTGATATTTTGTATTATTTCTTGCTTTAATTTTTCTTTATCCATTTATTTATACTTGTTTTCTATTTTTTAATCTTGGTTTATTTAAATAAATTTTAGATATCATTAAAAAAGCTTTCATTGATTTTAAAAATGGATATTAACTCTTATTTTGCTCAAATTGAACAAGAAGTAAAAAGAGAATACGAGGCTATATCAAAAATAAGAAAAATTACAGTACCAATTGCTAAAAACCCTGGAGAAAGAATAGAAGGTCTTTTGTCCATTATTAAGCCTCAATTATTACACAGCGGCCTAGCAGAGTATATTTTAGAGCAAAATAAGAAGTTTGGGCCTTCTAGTTGGAAAGCTGGGATAAGTATAGCTTTAGCGGTTGCAAAAGGCGAGTTTATTAAGTTCTCTTCTGATATTGAAGCAATAGAAATGGGCATTAGAGCTGGTTTAGCCTATAGCACTTCTGGCATAGTTTCAGCTCCATTAGAAGGCTTTATCAAAGCACAACTTAAAGATAGGCAAGATAAAGGTAAATACTTGGCGATATTCTTTGGTGGGCCCATTAGAGGAGCAGGTGGAACTGATGCAGCATTTACAGTAGTAGTTGCAGATGCATTAAGGCATTACTTTGGTTTAGGTTTATATGATCCTTCTCAAGAAGAAATTCAAAGAGCAAAGACCGATGCATATGATTACTATGAAAAGGGTGTAAAGTATCAGTACTTACCCAGCTATGAGGAAATAGAGTTTCTTTGGTCTCATTTACCTGTGGAAATTGATGGAGAACCAACAGAAGACATAGAGGTCTCAGCTTTTAAGAATCTGCCCAGGATACAAACTAATAGAATAAGGGGAGGCATGGTACTTGTATTAAGTAGTTTTATTCAAAAATCCCCAAAAGTATTGAAGAATCTGAATTCCTTAGGAAATTCCTTTGGTTTTGAAGCAGACTTTAATTGGCTTCCAGATCTTATAAAAATAAAAGAAGAAGCAAACGCTAACAATGCAGATACTTCTGCAACTATTAAGCCTAATTACAAATATTTAGAAGAGCTTGCGGCAGGTAGGCCAGTGCTATCTTATCCGCTAAGATCTGGTGGTTTTAGATTAAGATATGGAAGGTGCAGAACTTCTGGAATAGCTGCAACCGCCATACATCCTGCAACTAGCAAAATACTCTATGATTTTATTGCAACTGGAACTCAGCTAAAGGTAGAATTTCCTGGAAAAGCTGCAGCAATAACTTTTTGTGATTCAATAGATGGACCTATAGTAAAACTAAAAGATGAAAGCGTTGTTAAAATAAACGACGTAAAGACTGCAGAAATGTTAAGAGATCAAATAGAAGAGATTCTTTATTTAGGGGATATGTTAGTAGCATTTGGTGAATTTACTAACAATAACCACGTTTTAGTGCCTTCACCATTTGTAGAGGAATGGTGGAACCTAATCGCAAAGAAAGCAGGAGTTTACGAAGAAGCTAAGAAAATTCACACATTTGAGCAAATGAAAGATTTTTGTTTTAAATACAAATTACCTTTGCATCCTAAATATTTATATTTCTGGTCTCAAATCACAAAAGAACAATTATTAGAATTGATAAATTATGTTAGACAAAATGCAAAAATAGAGAGACAAGTTTCTTTTGCAAACGAGTATCAAAAAACATTGAAGTTACCTTACGATAAAGGAATTAAGAGAACGTTAGAAATTATTGGCATAGAACACAAACGCGTTAACGATGAAATTGTTATTAACAATGCTGACGCTTTTCTATTCACTATAGGAATAGAAAAGAATGATATTCCAGAGGGCAAGGATAATCTTGAAATCTTATCAAAAATTTGTGGGCTAGAAATTAAAGATATTGCAGGAACATTTATTGGTGCTAGGTTAGGAAGACCTGAAAAAGCAAAAATGAGAGAAATGGAAGGACATCCTAACGTAATATTTCCTGTTGGAGAAAGCGGAGGAAATAGCAGAAGCATAACTGCAGCAGCTCAATTAGGCACTGTTTCTGCAGATTTTGGAGCGTTTGTATGTCCTAAGTGCGGAAATCATACTATATATAAAGTATGCGAAGTTTGTGGAACTCAAACAGTTCAATTGTTTAAGTCAAAAATAGACGGAAGGCTTACTCAAGAAAGAAACAGTAATGTGCTTGGAAAATGGAGGCAGCAAATTAATTTAAAGGAATACTTAGATAAAGCATTTGCAAAGGTGCTTAAATATAAAAATATTTCAGTCTCTAACATCAAAGGAGTAAAAGGAATATTTAATGACACCGGAGTTATAGAGCCATTAGAGAAAGGAATATTGAGAGCTTATTATGATTTGTATGTAAACAAAGATGGTACAGTAAGATTTGATGCTATTGAAGTGCCGATAACACACTTTAAGCCAGTTGAAGTTGGAGTAAGCGTAGAGAAACTTAAGGAGCTAGGTTACACTACCGACATTTATGGAAATCCGCTAGAAAGAGAAGATCAAATATTGCAATTATTGCCTCAAGATATAATATTGCCTTGTTATGGAGAGAAAAACAATAACGCTGCAGATGTGTTATTTAGAGTTTCTCAATTCATTGATGATCTTTTAGTAATAAATGGTCAGCCTCCTTTGTTTAATTTGAAAAAGAAAGAAGATCTTGTAGGTAAGCTAATTGTTGGCTTAGCCCCACACACTTCCTCAGGAATTGTAGGAAGAATAATAGGTTTTTCAAAAACACAAGGTTACTTTGCACATCCATACTTTCACACATCGATGAGAAGAAACTGTGACGGTGATGAGTCAGGAATGATGCTTCTTGCAGATCTTTTCTTAAATTTTGATCGTGATTTATTGCCAAGCACCAGGGGAGCGCAGTTTATGGACGCTCCTCTAGTTATTTCTTCTGTTATGGATATAGAAAGCGTTGATCCTGAAGTGCATAATTTAGATATTGTATCAGAATATCCTTTAGAGCTTTATGAGGCGTCATTAAATTATTCAGATCCTTCAAAAGTAAGTTCTCCGCAAATTAAATCCATACTCTCCGATCCGTTTAAGACTATATTCTTTACTCATGATACTCACAATTTAAACGAAGGAGTAAATATCTCTGCTTACAAAGAATTAGCTACAATGAAAGAAAAAGTAGAGTATGAATTAGAAATAGAAAAGAAAATAAGAGCTGTAGATGTAAATGACGTTGCAAGAATAATAATAGATAAGCACTTGCTAAAAGACATAAAAGGAAATTTAAGAAACTTTGGAACTCAAGAATTTAGATGTATAAAGTGTAATGCAAGGTATGATAGGCCTCCTCTAAACGGAAAATGTAAGATTTGTGGAGGAAACTTAGTATTAATCACTTCAAAAGGAAATGTGCTTAAGTATTTAGATCTTGCACAAGAATTAGCAAATAATTTTGATGTCGGTGATTATTTAAGAGAAAACTTGAAAATAACAGTTAATAATATTAAAAGTGTTTTCGGAGAGAACGAAGTAATTGCAAAGAAAAACGCATCATTATTATAAAGCTTAGTCTACGTATTTTCAATTGCAGATATGTCGGCATTTAGATAGCTTTTATTATTTTTCTTAACATTAATAAGGTTAAGTTATATTAAGCGTTTAGAAAAAGTAATACCGAAATATTAGCCTTTAATTCTAGCTTATATATATTAAGTATTCGAAAAATAATTATGATACAAGCATTTTTACAA
>CAYOMU010000006.1:0-16454 GCA_964405205.1 Candidatus Woesearchaeota archaeon | reverse complement strand
TTCAATATATCATGTTATAATACTATGAAGTTAATAATTGCGGAAAAACCTATTGCTGCTAAAACAATTGCAGAAGCTTTAAGTGAAGGCGAAGTAAAAGAAGAAGGCTCAAAGATAAAATATTGGAAAATTTTATTTCAAGGAGAAGAAGCAATTGTATTTCCACTAAAAGGTCATATAATTGATGTAGATTTTCCTGAAGAGTATAATAAATGGGATCTAAGTACAACAAAGCAACTACCGAATATTAAGATAAAGTACATTGAAAAAGAAAAGGAAATTATTGCTGAACTAAGAAAATTAGCAAAATTAGCTGATGAGGCAATTATTGCAACAGATTATGATGCTGAAGGAGAAAGCATAGGTCTAGAGGCTTCAATGATTGTAAAAGAAGAAAATCCAAACATCAAAATTAAAAGAGCTTTGTTCTCTGCATTAACTAAAAAAGAACTAAAGGAATCGTTTTCAAATTTAACAGATCTAAATATAAACTTAGCTGAGAGTGCAAATGCAAGAAGAGAAATAGACCTTATCATTGGAGCAGCCTTAACTAGAATGCTATCAATCGCTTCCAATAGACTTGGAAATGCATTTCTTTCTGTGGGAAGAGTGCAAACTCCAACGCTTTACTTAATTTCTCAAAGAGAAGATGAAATAGAAAACTTTAAGAAAGAAAAATATTGGGTCTTAAAGTTTAAGCAAGGATCCACAGAGTTCATATATCCAAAGAAATTAAATGAAAAAGAGAAAGACGAATTATACAATAAATTAAAGGACAAAAAACTAAAGATTACAAAAGTTATTACAAAGAAAGTAAGCGTAGATCCACCAGTGCCTTTTAATACTACAGAATTCTTGAGAGCTTGTGCTTCTATAGGAATTAGCGTACCAATAGCAATGAGAGCTGCCGAGGACTTATATATGCGTGGATTTATTTCTTATCCTAGAACTGATAACCAAGTGTATCCTCCAACATTAGACTTAAGAGAAATAGTTAATGCACTTAAAGAATCCTATGGCAATTATATAAGCAAATTACCGAAAGAATTAAAGCCTACAAAAGGAAAAGAAGCTCCTGATCACCCACCAATATATCCTATTAAAGTGCCTCAAGGAGTTTCTGAATTAGAAATGAAAGTATTTGATGTTATTGCTAGAAGATTTCTTGCAACAGTATCTGAGCCAGCAATAGAACAAATAACAAAGGCTGAAGGAGAAATAGAAGGAATTAAGTTTGTTGCTCAAGGAAAAATTATCTTAAGCAAAGGATGGAAAGAAATCTATCCTGTAAAAGAAGAGGAAATGATATTGCCAGAGCTTTCTGAAGGACAAGAGCTCGATGGTAAAGTTGTTGTTGAAGAAAAAGAAACTAAACCACCAGCAAGATATTCACAAGCTAAAATTATAAAGGAAATGGAAAAACTAGGATTAGGAACAAAATCCACTAGGCCAGAAATTTTGCAAAAATTGTTTGATAGAAAATATCTTTCTTATGGAAAAACACTATACCCTAGCGAACTCGGGAGAAGTATTTCTAAATTATTAGCAGAACACTCTAAAATAGTAACTTCTGCAGAACTAACAAAGCAAATGGAAGAAGATATAGATAGTATTGCAAATGGAAAAGAAACAAAAGAAAACGTAGTAAATAAGGCCAGAAAATTAACAGCAGAAATTCTTGATGAGTTAGAAAATTCTATGGATAAAATAAGATCTGAAGTGATAGATGCAATTAAAAAACAAAAAGTAATTGGAAAATGCCCTAAATGCGGAGGAGATCTTGTTGTAATTGTATCTAAATCCTCTGGTAAGCAATTTATAGGATGCTCAAACTACCCTAACTGCAAATATTCTTTGCCTTTGCCTCAATCAAAAATAGAAATATTGCCAGAGAAATGTCCTTATTGCTCTTGGCATTTAATTCAAATTACAAAAGGAAGAAGAAAAATAAAATTCTGTGTAAATCCTGATTGTCCAGGAAAGAAACAAAAAGAAAATAAAGAAAAGTGAATAAAAATTATTTTGTGTTAAAGTAATTTTTAAAGTTATTTTCTACTATCTTCTCAAGATCGTTAATGCTAATTCCCCTAATTTTAGCAAAATAATCATAAATTAGTTTAACGTTTTCAGGAACATTAGGATAAGAAAATGGCGATAATGCTGGAGAATCTGTTTCAAAGAACAAATGGTTAAAATCTAAGCGCTTTAACAAAGAATCGTATTTGAACTTTAAAAAGGCAGTGGAAATACTAATAGCATCACCAAAAGAATAAACTTTAGGAAGCAAAGAAATATTTCCTTCGTAGTTATGATATATAACCTTTACTTTATAAGAAGATCTTATTTCCAAAAATCTTTTTATGCTTTTTCTATTATGAACAATTAAAACTTTAGAGCTCTTTTCTGCAATTTCTAAAATCTTACTCAATACATTTTCCTGAAGCTTCACTTCCTCTGGGCTTTTATTTTTGAAATCTAATCCTACTTCTGAAATCGCAAAAAATTTATCGACATTTTCTTTAATATAGTTTAAATTTTCTTCAGTGTTTTCTTTTACTTTATTTGGATGAAATCCTACGCAAGGCAAAATGTTCTTATTTTCGTTGTATATATTTAAAGCTCTTTGTGACTCATCCTTATTCTCAGAGGCATTAAGAATAATTAGCTCTGTATTAATTGCATTTGATAAATGTGCGTGTATATCTATGAACATATTCTTTGGGCCGTGAGGGGATCGAACCCTCGACCTCCAGTTTACTTATGAGCGCAAGCCTTATAAGACTGGCGCTCTACCACTAAGCTAACGGCCCTTATTTAATACTCTTTATTCTTTCTTCTGAAAATAAATATTCTTTATATTCTCCTTTTATTTTTTCTCTATTATTCCTAAGAGTGTGCAAGAAATCAATCATTTTATCAGCAGCTAATTGTTTCATTTCTCCACTAAGCATCTTTCCTGATTTATAATCTTGATAAACTTTATTCACTTTACTTTCATCTTTCTCCAATAATCTATAGATGTTAAATGCAACATCAACTTCAGGATTTGCTCCATATTTTCTTTGCTCTTCTGCAGTATCTTTTCCTCCAGAGAAAGCTTTCCAGATCTTTTTCCTTACAACTTCATCACTATCAGTGAGCCAAATTGCGCTTTCATTAGATGATGCAGACATCTTACCTTCTCCAAATAAAGAAGGTAAAAACTTGGAAACAATCGACGCAGGTTTATTGTATCCTAACTTAGGAATTACATCTCTTGCAATTCTAAAGTGATCATCTTGATCAATTGCATAAGGAATTAAGCAATTATATTGCTTTCCAGTTAAAGCTGAGAGCAAAAATGCAGGAACTGCTTGCATTGAAGTGAAAAAGAACTTACCTATGTTATCGCTATCATTAAAACCAAAAACATCTTTCACCTCGGATACAGTTATTCTTTTTGCAACATTAATTGCATAATTATAAAGCAACCCTGAGTTTTGTCTATCAATTATAACGAATGTTTTCTCTTTGTTAAATCCTAAGCTTAGTATATCTAAAACATTTTCCTCTGTATATGATTTTACTTCTTCTTCACTAACATTTCTAGTCATTAATTTTTCATCATCTGTAATTTGCAAAAGCAAATAGGTATTGAATTTATCTTGAAGCCACTTAGTAAAAAGAAATGGTATTAAGTGACCAAAGTGCATGTGTCCAGAAGGCCCTCTTCCGGTGTATAAGTAAAAAGGTTTACCCTTTTCATAATCCTCTAAGATTCTATCTAAATCTCTATGAGCAAAGAATATTTTATACTTAAGCATTGGATGCAATTCTCCAGTGAACTTTTTAATTTTATTTAGCAAAGAATCATCTATTTCTTTTAAACCGAATTGTTTAATTAGCCTAGAATATGCTTCTTCATTAATATTTCCCTTAACTTCGTAAGGATTTACAAAAATCTCATTTGAGTCTTTTACCATTATATTTCTTATTCATCCAAGAATAAACTCTTATCTTAGAGGATCTACCATAACCACAATGGGAGCAATAATGATATCTAACGTTATAAGAGTAATGCCCGCATCTTCTGCAAAGCACATGCCTAGTTTTGTTCTTAACGCCTTGATCTGCTGTTCCCATGTTTATTCACCAGGGGAGATATATATTATAGTGTCTCCTCTCACGAACACTTTGCCTAATTTTGATTCTTCCCCTTCGCTACCAATTTCCTCTGCATCCTCTAAGCTTAAATTAATGTGAGGATCAAAAGCTACTAATTTACCACTAATTCTCTTTCCATTTTTTAATTCTATGAGTATATTTTTACCTTTGCTTTCGTTCAAAATATCAAATGGTCTTTTTTGTTCTTCCATTTTAAATGTTTATTTTACCTTTTTAAATATTTCTTTGCTATATCAAATAAATTCTAATATAGCAATTATACTTATGGCTATAAACCCAGAAATAGCGATTGCTGCGGCTTTAGCATTAGCAGGAGGACTCATAGGTACAGGAATCGCGCAACAAGGTGTAGGTTCATCGGGAATGGGCGTAATTGCAGAAAAACCAGAAATGTTCGGAAGAATACTGCTGTTCTTTGTGCTTCCAGAAACTCTTTGGATTATAGGATTTTTGCTTGCAATAATGCTTCTGCTTGGAATAATATAATGAATATAAACGAATTAAAGGAGAAAATCATAGAGGAAAGCGAAAAAGAAGCAGCTAAAATACTAGAAGATGCGAAAAATCAAGCAAACATTATAATAAAAAATAGTCAAATAGAAGGCGAAAAATTAAAACAAAAAATTATTGAAGATTACAAGCAACAGGCAGAAAAAGAAAAGGAGAAAATCATAGCAAATGCAAAGAAAGAAGCTAATCTTGAAATAATGAAAAAGAAAAAAGAGCAAATAAATAAAATTAGAGAAATTTTACTAAATAATTTTGAAAAGATTGAAAAAAGTGAAAACTTTAAAGAATTATTAAAAAAAGAACAAAATGAATTAGAACAAAAAGGATTTAAAGTTATCGATAAAAAAGGATTTTTACTTTATGCAATAAAAGGAGAAGAAGAATATAAGCTTACTAAAGAAATGTTAATTGATAAATTTATTGATAAAATACTAGAATGAACGGCATATTTAGAACAATTAAAGCAGAGTTAGGAAAAGAAGAAGTCGCGAAAGGAAAAACCTCAGGATATTATAGCAAATTTAGAATAAATGGAGAAATCGTTTTTAATGTTGCACAAATCGATCTTGCAAAAAGATTTATTCTTTATATTCATCAACCAAAAAATAAAATAATTAAACACTTTTTATTAAAACAATATTTAGAAATCTCTAGAGCCATAATTGCATCTAAATCTTCTAATAAATTGCTAACAATCTATAAAGATTATCTTACTTATGAAGGCCAAACTATCTGGATTGCTGACGAAATTATAGAAAATATTTATAAAGCAAATTCTATCACGGAGATTGTACATGCACTTAAAAAGAATGGTTTTTACATAAAAGAAGAATATCTTTTAAATGAAGAAAAATGGCTCCTAGATTTTGGATTATTAATACATTTATATGCAAATGATCTACAGCCTTTGCTTAATTTACTTTTGCATTATAATAAATTAGAACAAATGCTTAAACAAAATTATAATTTTGAAGACCACGTATCAATATTAGAAGAAAAATACAAGAAAATATTTTCTTTGCCTGATAACTCAGATTTGATTTTCGCAATAAAATTATTGTTTGCAATTGAATGTGACGCAATGAATTATAGATTCAATAAAGAAGGATTAAATATAATCATACCATGGTGGAAATATTGGCTATAGGTAGCTCAGAAATAATTGATGGATTTAGATTGGCTGGAATAAAAGGCATAGTAGAGAATGATCCTAAAAAGATAATCCAAATAATAGAAAAAGAAAAGGCAGACATATATATTGTAGAAGGAAAGCAAGAAGATTTTCCAAATATAAAAGATAAAAACATAATCTTTCTGTATGGAGAAGAAGATCCTATAGAATTGGCAAAAAGATTGTTGGATATAAATATATGAACGAAGTAATTCAAATTTCTGGTTATATTTGTAAAGCAAATGTACTTGGTAAATTAGGAGAAAAAGTGATCGTAAAAGGCAAAGTAGGAGAAATTATTGAACAAAAAGAAAACGTAGCTACAATTCAAATATACGAAAATCCTTACGGAATAAAAGTAGGAGATAAAGTAGAATTAACTAATCAACCTTTAGTTGCAAAACTCGGCCCAGGACTTTTAGGTAATATTTTTGATGGCTTAGGCAGAAAACTAAATGCAATGGAAGGAATTTTTGTGAGCCAAGAAAATAATGAGAGCAGAAAATGGCATTTTATTCCTTTAAAGAAAAAAGGAGAAAAAGTAAAACCGGGAGAAAAAGTAGGTTATGTTGAAGAGCTTGGAATTAAGCATTACATTTTAGTTCCACCAAATGTAGAAGGTGAAATCAAAGAAATAAAAGAAGGAGATTATGAGGAAAACGATATTGTTTACAAAATAAACGATAAGAGCTTAGGGTTGTTTCAATATTGGCCAATAAGAAAAACAAGGCCAGTAAATGCTAGGCGTAATCCAAATAGTTTACTGTTTACTGGACAAAGAATCATTGATCTATTGTTTCCAATTGCTAAAGGAGGCACTGCTGCTGTTCCTGGTCCTTTTGGAAGCGGAAAAACAGTGCTATTGCATCAAATTGCGAAGTGGGCAGATGCAGATATTATAATATACATAGGTTGCGGAGAAAGAGGAAATGAAATTGCAGACATGCTTCAAACTTTTCCTAAAGTAATTGATCCTAAGACAAACAAATCAATAATGAACAGAAGCATAATAATTGCAAATACTTCTAACATGCCAGTTGCAGCAAGAGAAACTAGCATATACATAGGTACTACAATAGGAGAATACTATAGAGATATGGGTTATAATGTAATTGTAATAGCTGATAGTACCTCTAGATGGGCTGAAGCGCTAAGAGAAATATCATCAACTTTAGAGGAATTACCTGCTGAAGAAGGCTATCCTGCATATTTACAACACAAAATATCTGAATTTTATGAAAGAGCAGGAGAAGTAATCACTCTTAATAATGAATTAGCTTCTTTAACTATAATTGGAGCTGTTTCTCCTCCTGGAGGGGATCTTTCTGATCCAGTAGTACAAGCTACTCTAAGAGAAGTAAAAACTTTCTGGGGACTAAGTGCAGAATTAGCAAGAGCAAGACAATTTCCAGCAATAGATTGGATAACTAGTTATTCTTTCTACACAGAATTACTTTCTAAAGAGGAAATAAAAATAAGAGAATGGATGATTAATAAATTAAACAGCGCAAAAAGAATAGAACAACTTTCTAAAATAATTGGAGAAGAATCTCTTCCTGAGGAAGAAAAGGAAATATTAAGCGTTGGAGAATTAATAAAACAAGGATTTTTATCGCAAAACGCTTTTGATCCGAGTGATGAAAGATCTGAGAGAGAAAAAACTATTGCAATAGCTAAAAAAATTTTAGAAATTGATGAAAAATGGAATAACATGATTAAAGAAAACAAAAAGATCGAAGAAACTAAAGACGAAGATATTAAATCGGTGATGAAAATTAGATATGATTGGAGAAATAAGCAATAGATCGTTAATAGGAGCTAAAGGTTCTTTAGTGTTTCTAAAAATAGACGATGGAATGCTCGGCGAAAAGATAAAGATTTTATATGAAAAAGAAGAGATATACGCTCAGATAATATTTGCATCTAAAACATTTTCTATTGCTCAAATATTTGGAGATATAAGTGGATTTGATCTTACTAATACAAGAGTAATAAGATATGAAGATTTATTCAAATTTAAAGTAGGTGATGAATTAATAGGCAGAACTTTTAATGCTATTGGAGAGCCAATAGACAACGGACCAGATGTTTGGAAAGGAGAATATAAAGAAATAAATGGACTTCCAATAAATCCAATAAAAAGAAGAAAACCAGATCAATTTATAGAGACAGGAATATCTGCTATCGATGGATTAAATTCATTAGTTAAAGGGCAAAAGCTTCCAATATTTAGCATAAATGGGTTGCCTCATTATAAAATTGTTGTAGACCTAACTAACAACATATCAAAAGATAAAATAGTAGTTTTAGGCTTAATAGGAGTTACAAACGAAGATGCAAATTATTTAATAAATAACATAAATGGTGAAGAAATAATTAGCTTTGTAAATACTTCAGATAAACCTTCAATTAATCGATTAATATTGCCAAGAATTGCGCTTACCACAGCAGAGTATTTTGCATATGAGAAAAATAAAGACGTTGTAGTTATTCTTGCAGACATGACAAATTATTGCGAATCATTAAGGGAAGTAGCTTCTGCAAGAAATGAATTGCTTTCGAGAAAAGGATATCCAGGATATATGTACAGTGATCTTGCTTCAATATATGAAAGAGCTGGAGATTTAGGCAATGGTTCTATTACTCAAATACCAGTACTTACTATGCCAGAGGGAGATATAACTAATCCGGTGCCTGATTTAACAGGATATATTACAGAAGGACAAATAGTTCTTAGTCAACAATTGTATGCTAAAGGCGTATATCCACCAATAGATCCTGTTATGTCTTTGTCTAGACTTATGAACGATGGAATTGGAAAAGGAAAAACAAGAGAAGATCACAAAATAATTGCAAATAAATTAATTTCTTTGTATGCGAAAGGTTTGGATGCAAGAAGTTTAGCAGAAATAATAGGAAAAAATGCTTTGAGCGATGAAGAGAAAAAATACGAAAAATTTGCTACAGATTTCGAATTTAAATTTATAAATCAAAATGAGAAAAGAAGCATAGAAGAAACTCTAAACATAGGTTGGTCTTTATTAAATGAACTTGGAAAAGAAGCCACAATAGATATCGATGAATCTATATTGAATAAATATGGTAAACAAATATCAGATAGTACAGCTTAAAGAAAAGATCACACTAATAAAAGAAGCAGCAAACTTGTTAAAGATTAAAAGAGATAAGTTAATAGATTTTCTGATTAAAAAACTTAAGGAAATAAATCAAAAGAGAAAAGAAATTCAAAAAAGCTTAGAGGAAGGAAAATTAGCAATAAAATACGCAATAGCAATTGAAGGCGAAAACAAATTAATTATGACATCAATAAGTTCTATAGTTAATTCTGAAAAAAGTGAAAAAAATTTATTAGGATTTAAATATAGCGAATTATTCTTTAATGAAAATTTACCAGAAATTAGCCTAAGCCCTGTAATTTACTTTGCAAGAAAAAAATTTAAAGATATTGTTGAAAACATTTTACCCTTGGAATATGAATATGAAGAATTAGACCTTCTAATTAAAGAAGTATTTTCGCTAAATACAAAGATTAATGCTTTAGAAAAGATAATCTTACCTAAATATAGTAATACCTTAAAAGAATTAAACGATAAAATTTTACAGGAAAATTTAGAAAATATAGAAATGCTAAAAAAAGCTAAGGAAATAATGTATGAATCTTGAAGAATTAGAAAAAGCTGAAAAAGAAGCTGACAAAATAAAAGAAAACGCAACAAAAGAAGCAGAGAAAACAATTACTGAAGCAAACGAAAAAGGAAAAGAAATAATTAAAAATAGCGAAGAAAAAGCTAAAGAGATTGGAGAAGGAATTTTAAAAAAAGAAATAACTGAAGCTGAAAACGAAGCAAAAAAGATTTTAGAAGATGCTAAGAAAAAAGAATATAAAATAGATGAAGGAATTGTTGATAAGTTTATTAAAATATTAAGATGATTTTTCCTGAAAAATTATATAAAATAAGAATAGTTGGATTGATTTCTAAAAGAAAAGAAATTCTAAAATATTTCTCTGATCTAAAGTGCGTAGATATAAGAGAAATAGACGGCAAAAAAATACAATGGCTAGATAACTTCAATAACTCCATGTCATTAATTTTAGAGCTTAATTTATTTGGCAAAAACACGAAGATAGATAAACTTTTTAACGCAAACATTTTAGATAAATTACTAGAAATTAAAAACATTAGAGAAGAAAATTCAATTATCGAAAAGGAAATTAAGAAATTTGAAAGTTTCCCAAAGGAAATTAAAATAGAACACTTAATGCATCTTAACGTAAAATTTGAATTTAAATCTGAAGGCAAAGTAAAAGATTACTTAAATCTATTAAATAACAAATTAATAGAAAATTCTTTGAAGGAAAAAGATATAAAATCTAGTATAAATGATGTTCTTCCAAGTAAGCGTACAATTAAAAATTTCTTAATTGAGAATTCAATATTCAATGCATTAAATAAAGGAGACGTAAGGAGAACATTTTTTATATTAGAAGCATGGATCCCTGCTAATAAAATAGATAAATTGAATAATACTAATTTGCCTATAGCTTTTGAAATTTTACCTGATCAAGATAATGCACCTACATTGACTAACCATAGAATAAAGTCTATAGAAAAACTTATAGCGTTTTATGGACTTCCTAAATCAAATGAGGTTGACCCTACTATATTTATCTATTTTATATTTCCTGTTCTATCTGGTCTTATGATTGGAGACATTGGTTACGGCTTATCTATTGCAATAATTGCACTTATTATTTATAAGAAACCTAATTATCTTGCAATGTTTGCAAAAAACAATACTATAAAAACTATAGCAAAATGGCTTTTGATATCTGGAATTTCTGGAATAATCTTTGGAGCTTTATTAGGGTATGCTTTTGCTTATAAATTGTATCCAGGATTTTCATTAAGTTACATAGAAATAATAGAAATCACAGTAATCTTAGGTGTTTTAATAGTAGCTTTAGGCATAGTTCTTGCTCTAATAAACAATATAGTAAATAGAAATACTAAAAGAATTGCTGCAGAATCTATTAAATTAGGAATTATAACAGTTGCTGTTATCGCGATTTTGCTTAAAATTACTTCACTATTGTACTTAGAAATTGCTTTAATTTTAGGTTTAATATTAATATCTAGAATTGAAGGAATTGAAGTAATAAGCTTAGTTTCGCACACTCTTTCATTCATTAGAATAGCAAGCATATTACTCGTTGGCTTGATACTCGGCGAAATTATTAATAACTTTGTTCATTTTATTCCATTGCAAATAATCTTACAATTATTGAATGTATTTCTCATTGCTTTTGAAGCAAACATCCAAGCAGTAAGACTAATTTATGTAGAGTTCTTTTCTAAATTTTACAGCGGAGAAGGAACTGAGTTTAAACCTTTTAAGCTAAAATCAAATCTTAGATATTATTTATAAAGGGGTGATGGTCTAACCTGGCATGACACCAGCCTAGGGCGCTGGAGGTTGTGGGTTCAAATCCCACTCACCCCAGATTAAACTTTAACTCTTCTAGGTTTATTCCAATAAGGACTTTTGCATTTTGGACACACTCTTGGAGTTTCTTCGCCTCTAGGAATCCACACATGTCCACATCTTTCACAACGATACGCAATTCTCTTGATTATAATTTCACTCATAATATTTAAGAGAAACATTTAAATATATACCCTGTAGTATATTACTATAAAGTATATGAGTTCCTTTTTTAATCTTTTTGGATTAATAAGCACAAGCGGCATGTCGTTAGCTGAAATTATAATTCTATCTTATATCTTAGGATTGTTACATGGCGCAACTCCAGATGAACATACCTGGCCGATAACATTTAGTTATGCTGTTGGGGAGTATTCAACAAAAGGAGGAATGAAAGCGGGATTTTTATTTTCTTTAGGATTTACTATACAAAGAGCTTTGCTTACAACTTTAGGCTTCCTTGGATTAGCATACTTCTATATGAAATACAACTTAGATGGACCAGTGTATATAATCGTAGGAATTGTTATGTCAATTGCTGGAATGTACGTGTTAAAGAAAGGATTGTACAAACACCTAGCAATCCCTAAGTGGTTAGGATTTAAAGAACATCACAGTGAAAAAGCAGAAAGAGTTAAACCAAAAGAGGAATTGACTGGACAAATTCCATTAAAGATGACTATAGTTCACGGCTTAATTGCAGGGTTTGGCTTTGGAGCTTATGCTTCTGTTTTAACTTTTGTACTTGCGCCACAGGTAAAATCAATATTATACGCTCCATTGCCAGGAATGATGTTTGGCTTAGGTACTATGACTATGCAAATAATATTTGGAGCTTTATTTGCAAATTTACTTAGAGCTAAAAAACTAAGTGAAAAACAAATTAAATACGTAGGAATAAAATCTGCTGGAAGAACGTTGTATTATGGAGGAATTGCCTTCGTTATAATAGGAGCTTTGGTTATTGCAATTCCAAGCATTGATAATTTCGCTATATCCACTGGTATATCAATTCCTAATTTAAATGCATTTAATATAGGACTATTCCTAGTGTTAATTGTAGTTGGAATAATAGGTGGATGGGGAATTTGGAAGTCTTACAGAGAAATCGTTCATGCAAACATTAATCAGAGCAATTAGTTCCATTGATTAAATGAGTCATTTGTATCTTAGGAATATAATTAAAAATCAATGCACATATAGTAGATCCATTTCTGGTTATGTACATATTCAATGAAGAGGCGTTAAATTCATTCCATTTTCCTTCTATTAAGTTTTGATAATAATTTTGAGGCAAAGATATTCCCAATGAATTTAAATTGCTAGCGTTTATTTGAGAAGAATTTATTGCCGCAAATATTACAAAAGGAATAGAAGATACTTTAGTTAGATTTTTACTCATTACTGAGGAGATCAAACTAGGAATCTTAAACATTTCTGACTTTGGAATGAGCGCGGTTATTTGAGCCTGCGGTAAGGAAATCAAAGAAAATTGAAGAAAACTATCATTATAATTGTAAGAAATCATTGGTGAAATAAACTTGCCAAATTGAAAAGAAGAAAGAATAAAAGTCTTATAAATAGAAAAGAAATAAAACAGAAGCAAAAACGCTGCCAAGGCAACGATTGATAAAACTATGTGTTTTCCTTTTAATTTTTCTTTTTCTTTTCCAAACCTATAAGCTAATACTAAGTAAATTGAGATAATTAATCCTAATGAAAAAACAATTAAAACAATAAGAGTAAACTGAGCGAAAAATGAGGAAATTAATATTGAAATGTCAAAGCCTAAAAATATAAATAAAGCTATAAGAGCTCCACCAATTTTTTCTTCTTTGCTTTTTAACAATCTTTTAGATTGATCAATCATTACTAAACATATTCCAGAAACAATCAAAGCAAAAAGATATTGAGTAGCAAATTTGATACCGAAAACAAATGCAATAATTTCCTCATATAAGGAAATAGCAAATAGTGCTCCTACAAATATACTAATGAAGAGTAAAAGAACTCTTAGGCTTAATGAATTAAGATCCATTTGCCAGTTTTTTCTTTAGTTCTTCTATTAAAGATACATCTTTTGGATCTTGTTTTCTTAGTTTTGCAAGTAAATATGTTAGCCAATCACCAAAGTGAATTAGGTAAAATTCTCTAATAAATTGAGATGATCCTTTTGCAAAAACAAAGTGGAATTTAGTTTTAGTAATTTGTTGCGTTACTTCTATTCTTTTTTCTATTCTTTTATCTAAACCATCTCTTAAGCAAATAAAGAAGAACTCATTTTTCCTATATGTTAATTTAAGTGCCATTGTATCGTTGTGATTTAATTCGGAGAAGTTACTTGAATATCCCAAGATCTTTGCGTTTTCATTAAACTGTGTTTTCCATCTATAGGAGACTGCAAAATATGGCGGAATACCATAGATTACTGGAATTGCTCTTGACTCAAATATTTGTTTGGCCAATAACTCTGCTTCCTTATGATCCTCATCCAATTCTTTAAGTTTATCGTAAAGCTCTTCTATCTCCTTTTGTGTAATTACTTTTAACGATCTAAGTATAGGAATAGTCATATAACCTAGAGCAGATCTAGGAGATATTCCAGAAGGAATTATTATTTTATTCTTAACTATTTCACCTAACTTGCCACCAGAAGTTATAGCAAACACTTTAGCTCCTTTTTTCTTAGCTTCAATAGTTGAGGAAATTGTTTCTTCTGTATTGCCAGAGTAGCTTACTGCAATAAACAAAGTATTTTTATCGACAAATTTAGGAATAGAATAATCATTAATTACAACAACAGGTTTGTTTGAGTATAAATCCTGAACAATTTTGCCAACTATGCCGGAGCCTCCCATTCCGCTTATAACAACGTTATTAAACTTTGGGAATTCAAATTTTTGCTCAAACTTTATTTGCTCTTTTAATGTTAGTAATTCTGATTCAAAGTCCATAATATACTATGCATTGAAAATCTTTATACATTAACCTCTCCAACTATACCACCGAATGCATCAATCACTTCTGAGCCATCACCAATAATAAAATCAACATTTGCAACATTATCTAAAGCTTCCACTATTTCCCTATTTTCTCGAAAACCTTTCTGAGTAACTAATGCTCTTCTTACATTGCTTATATCCTTTATATCTTTTATAGCAATCCAATTTTTTCCTATGCCTTGGATAAATTCTTCTATCATTTCTTGCTCTCTTGAAAGCAAAGAAGTGAGCAATTTTTGCATTATTCCAATTTTTATTAGAAATTTAAGCGCACTGTCTGCATCCGGCGCAGTAAAAAATCTAGCATGTAAATCAGATAATTCCTTATTAATTATAGAAT
Organism: Candidatus Woesearchaeota archaeon; assembly: GCA_964405205.1. GTDB lineage: Archaea > Nanobdellota > Nanobdellia > Parvarchaeales > Parvarchaeaceae > Rehaiarchaeum. Next base: position 1,762 of record CAYOMU010000006.1, on the reverse strand, counting down.
TACCTACAATTACAAGCTCCAATTCAGGATAATTTTTCTTTAATTCCTCGATGTATTGCTTAATTACACTTATTGCTTCCTCGGTTGTTGAAGGTAGATTTTTTTCTAAAATTAGTTTTTTAGAAATAGAACTTACAATATAGGCCTTAACTGTATCTATATCATAAATAAACAGCAATATCCTTTTTTCTTTGCTTGCTAAAGAAATAAGATTTATTTGCGCATTTAATATTCTTTTTTTCTCCACAAGAATCCTTCTTCTTAATCCTATTCTTATGACTTGGTGCTTATGCAACGAAATGTTTTCATCAGATGCAAATATGATTTCACCTTTTGCTAAGCAATCATTTATCCTATATTCTATTTCTTCAACTTTTATGCTCATCTTTACAAACTTCACTTCCACTTTATTTTCTATTTTTACTTTTCTTTTTCCTATTGCAGTTAATATATCCCCTGGCTCTATCAAAAATGGCAATGCAATAAAGTCATCGTAAGAGTTTATAGCAATAAAAAGTTTCCCATGCTTTTTGTCTATTTTGCATTTCATATTGAAATTAAAGTAAATACTATAGCGATTAGGAAAAATATTAAAGAAAAGAATAAAGCAATGTTTCCGCCAAATACGCTATAATAACCTTTTATCGCTTTTCTTCTTTTATTTATAACAGCTACAAGTATAAGAAAAGAAAGAATTGAAAGAAATATTCCTCCTACAATATCTATAACTGAAAGAAATGATTTACTAAAGAAAGATAGAAAGAGAGGCAATATTCCAATAATAACAGCGGCGTTTCTTCTTTTAACTAGAAAATCGAAAACTAGAACATCTGTAGCAGCTAAAGATAAAGTCATTAATGGTGTAAGCATCATAAATATACCAAAGATTATTCCAAATATGCCTAACCAACCAGTTAAATTTTGCAAAGCTATTTGACTAACTGATTTTCCAAATGCACCTGCAAAAGAAAAGGAAAAAATAAGGTAAAGAGTTGCTGAGATTAAATAGGAAATAAGTAAAACCTTATTCAAAAGTTTAGGATTGTTTAATTCTTCTTTAACTTCAGGAATTACTGTAAACGATGTCATTGAGAATATAAGTAATCCAAATGACTCTAGAATGTCTGAGCTACTTACGTTTATGTTAGAAGGTTTAAATTGAGTAAAAACTATAGCAGAAAAAAGTATAATTAGAACTAACTTTGCAATTAACGTAGGGGTTTCTAATTGCTCTAGAGCGTAGAAATTGCCGTAGGAAATAAATATTGCTAGAATTGATAGTATCAAGTACACAACAACTTTAGGCACGTAATAATATAAAAGCATGGAAATTCCAATGAAATAAGCAACTAATGCTCCTATTATAGTAACCTCCTCCAAAATCAACGTAATCTTTTTATAGTTTTTACCTAAATATTTAGAGATCAACTCTGGCAACTGGTGATTTTTCTTAGAAGTATAAGCTAATTCACCAACATAAGCAGTTAATAAATAAGATGCAAATGCTGATAAAATCAATATTACTAAAAACCAAATTACACCTGAGCTTTCTAAAGCAACTGGCAATGTAAATATTCCTGCACCTATTATCGTTCCTACAACAGTTGCTATACCTTCTAGTGTTCTATTCATAATTATATTAAACTTGAAAGGATAATATTATCAATTAACTGATTAACAAAAATAGAGGCCCCCATAGTCTAGCGGTCAAGGACGCCGGCCTCTCGAGTCGGCGACTCGGGTTCAAATCCCGATGGGGGCA
>CAYOMU010000005.1:0-22770 GCA_964405205.1 Candidatus Woesearchaeota archaeon | reverse complement strand
GCCCCAGGATAAGTTTCTATCGCTTCTCCTTCTATTTTTTGCTTTAAATAAATCCCTCTTTTTGTTAATTCTTTCATTGAACCAAATTGAAGAGGGAAAAATTTTATTTTTCTTCTTACTAATTCCTTGTCGCACTCTCTCAAGGGCATGCCTTTTCTTATTTTCTTAATTCCTTTAGGAAGAAACAGAGGCGCATCTATTGCAACAATACCTTTTGCTATTTTAATGATTTCTTCATTGCTATGAACAGTTATTGTTTCTATCCTATTATCTTTTATTATTGCAATTCCTGTGTTGTTTTTAGGAAAAGCAGAAAGATCTATACCAATAAAGTCTATGGGCAAGCAACAGACTTAGAGAGGTTAAATGCTACACTTTCGTTAACTCCTGCCTTCAAGTTTCCTTTTGATGGCCATGGTTTATATATGTAATAGTATTCTCCAGCTTTACAATCGCTTTCGTTTGTAGAATTATAAACTATAAATGGATAGGTTTTATTTTGTAATCCAGTTATTTTTATTGCTGATGAATTTGATGTGTAATTTTGTCCATTAATAAATACTGTCCAATTAAAATGCGCAGGTAAACCAGTTTCAGTAAAGTATGAGTTCAATCCAACTATTCCACTTAAATAATGTGATAATGAACTGCTATTGAGATGCACTGCCGCAAATAACTGATTTCTAAGATTAGGATTATAGTAAAGGATTAGCCCGAATATAATTAAAATTAATACGAATATAACGATTCCTGTTCCTGCTCCCATTACTAATTAACAAATTAATATTTAAATAGTTTCTAAATCAGCATCGTTGCAATAAAACTTAATTCAAGAAAACTAAAAATGTTAGAATACAAATTATCATCTAATTGGCTTGTATTTTCTTGCTGAGTTTCCAGAAATATAAAAACGAATTGCATTAAACAGTGCAAATTTTGAATACCTGAGTATGCCATAGTTTTTAATTCTTCTTGCGCTTACATTCATAACACAATCATCAATAAAACAAAACTTTCCATGTTTGCTTATTCTTCTTGCAAGATCTAGATCTTCTGATGTATTAAGATTTTTATTAATTCCGCCGCATTCAAAATATTCTTTCCTTCGTACAAACAAATTAGAGCCATAAGCTGCTGCAAAATTAAGCTTAATTGCTGTTTTAACAAGCCAATTTATCCAAACATCATAAAACAATCTATAAGATAGAGAAGTATAATCATAAGGTTTTAAAGGCCCGGTTGCGCCAACGCAATCCTTGCTAGAAAAATATTCTACATAATTCTTTACTATATCTTTTGAAAATATTGCGTCTGCATCTGTAAAAAATAAATATTCGCCTTTGCTTTTTTCTGCACCAATTGCTCTTGCAAGTCCAATTCCTCTTTTTTTAATGTTTATTACCTTTGCTCCAAATTTTTTTGCAATTTCCCTTGTTTTGTCTTTGCTATTGCTATCTACTACAATTATCTCTATATCTTTATATGATTGAGATCTTATAGAATTAAGCAAATTGCCTATGTATTTTTCTTCATTTAATGTCGGAATTATTATGCTTACTTTATGCATATTAATTTTAACAATTAGATTGATATTAACTTTAATTCAAAATAAATTATGACACAAAGAATTATACTAAGTGCAGCTACAGCAGGATCTAATAGATCTGCCTTAGAGGAAGGAGCAGTAAACATTGCAATAAAAAATAAGAAAAAACTTCAGATAATTAACTTTACTGATGAAATTGTAGAGAGCTGTAAATTATTAAACAAGGAGATAACTCCTGCAACTATACCTAACTTGGACAATAAGACGTTTGCTTTAGCTAAAGAAAATGCGATTAAGAGAATAGTGGAAAAGATAAATTCAATGCAAAATACCGACTTTATTATTGACGCTCACCTTAGCTATTGGTGGAAAGATGGTCCAATGAATGTTCTTGGTTACCACGAAGTTCTAAAACTTAGACCAAATTTGATAATAACTGTTATCTCTTCCCCTAAAGACGCAGTTAATTTACTAAAAAAATCTACGGATTGGAAAAATAAGCACATAGATGAATATGATCTTGCATTATGGAATGAAATAGAAACTTATTCTGCTGATTTGCTCTCTCAAGCACTGAATATTTCAAATTATTTAATAGGAAACAAAGAAAATCCAATTACATTATACGATCTAATTTATAGACCAAATAGAATGAAGGTCTATGTTAGCTATGCTATTTCTCATCGAAAAGAAGATTATACTAAGTTAAATAAATTTATTGAAAAACTGAGAAATTATGTCACAGTATTTGATCCTAAAAGCGTAGATATAGGGGCATATTCTACTGAAAGCAAAGGAAGAGTAAAAAGAACAATATTTAATCAAACTGTTAGAAGAGATTTTCACCTAATAGATCAATCTGACGCTGTTGTTGTGCACTTTCCAACTTTAACTTATTCTAGCGGGGTTGATTCAGAAAGAATGCACGCTTATATGAATGGAAAACCAGTGCTCATGTATTTCCCATTTTCTTCTTACAGTCCTTTTACACCATTCTTTGTGGATAAAGTTTATAAGAAAGAAAGCTCTCTTATTAAAGATTTAATTGAAATGAGCAAGAAAATAGAAAAGAAAAGAAAATCATTTTGATTCCCAACTATTTACATTATATAATGTAAACAAAGAGTATAGAGTTGCAGCAGATAAAATTGGTAATGCAATTAACGCGTATAAAAATTCTTTTATTCTTTTAATTTCCTTAATCGCTAAGGTTATGTTTAGTAAAAGTACAATGTACAAAATTGAAGATATTCTTGTAAGTAAAATAACTAATTTGCTAATAAATCTGGCCTGATCAAATCTAATTCCTGTAATATGTATTATTACTTTACTTAAACGAAGCTCTGCTCTTCCAAACATTTGAAATGTAACAATTCTTAAGTTAAGTGAATGCGCTAAAATTAGACCATGCATAATAATTGAATTAAAGTTTATGTATGCTCCTAAAATAGTCAAGATTATTGAAAGAATAGGAAACATTACAATAAAGATTGCATTAAATGTATATCTGTACCCTCTATAAAATGCTAAACCGTTGAATAGCCTTTTAATTGCAAAAATATATCCTGCTCTATTCCACCTTACTAATATGCGATAGAATTTCTTCCAATTTTTAGGCGGATAAGTATATACCTCTGAGCCATAGTCTATAATTACCTTTTTCTTTAATGAAAGAATAAAATCTGGAATTTCTTTATCGTCTCCTATTTCATACTTTATTCTCTTCTTAAAGAATTTTCTTAATAAATTTGACTTATATATTGAAAAGTTACCAAAAAGAATTGGTGCTTTGTCTTGAGGAGCAAATCTGTTACTAAAGTCTGAAAGAAGCACAAAGAACTTAAAGTAATAAAACGCTGGCTTTTTGACTTTGTACACTTTTACTCTAGGCGCAATTCCGCCGACAGAATCATCGATTTTACTAATCAGTTTGTTTAAGGATTTTAAGCTAACCATTGAATCTGCATCTAATAATCCTACAAGAGGAGTACTAATTTTCGATAATGCTGTTTTAATTGCAGTTTTCTTGCCTTTTTTACTAATTACATAGCTTACATTCTCATCTTTAAGTATTTTAACAATTTGTCTTAGATTAGGATCACGTTCATCAATTGAAAATATTAATTTTACTTTCTCCTTGTATCTGTTTAAAATTTTTTTAATCCTTGATGTTGGCTCTTTATATACAGGAACAATTATCGTTAGATCTTTAATTGAATACATTGATTTTTTATCAAAATTATTTTTTGGTTTTGATAGAAAACCTATTAAAAGATAAAATAGTGATAAAAATCCTGAAAATATGCTTAGCAAAATGTATATTGTAAACACGTGCATTAATATAAAGTAAGCTGAAAAATAAAAATAAGTATCTTATTTAAATTAATGAAAGGGCTATCAAAGCCGTATAGAATTTTTAAAAACATCGCGAATGAGTTTATTAAAAATGAAGTTGTATTTTCACTCTTTGCAATAATACTTGTTACTGCATTTTTTATTATTCAATTTCATTTACTCAATAATTGGGACTTTATTACTAGAATTGATAATGCAAATTTTCTTTTTTATTCCGGAAAATATTTTGATATTCCAAGAGCAATATTAGAGTCATTTATTATTGGAATTTTATCGTATGTTTTTGGAGGATATGCAGCGTATGCATTTATTATTTTATTTTCTATTTTATTTGCAATTTCAATATACGAAGTTGCTAAAGCTCTAAATTTAAACCACTTTCTACTTTATTTGTTCGTTTTATCTCCTTTTTTAATTTATTGGGGAATAAAAAATGGAAGTGAATTACCAGTGATAACATTTTTATTGTTTACTTTTGCTTATTCACTTAAAAGAAAAGCAATTGCAGGAATATTTCTTTCATTAGCAATTTTATCAAAATATTACGCAATTTTCTTCATTCCTATTTTGTTTGTAGGAATAAGAAAAAAAGAGAAAAATGTTAAGTATATAGTAGAGAGCTTAGCACTAATGATAATATCCTTAATTCCATACTTTTTATATGAAAAAATATTCTTTGGGAATTGGGCAACAAGCATTCTTCTATCTTACTATAGCACATTAGGATACAAAATAAACATAAATGCAATACTATTGGGCCTAATAGAAATAATATTTCCACTATCGTTGCTTATTATCTATCACAAGGAATTAGAAAAAACATTAAAAACAAAGAGGGCGGAGAGCATAGGCATTATTGCTTTAATATTAATAGCTTTGCTAACTTTCATAGATACCACAAAATTAGCTAGTGGCACAAATATGATGAGATTTGCGCTTCCTATGTCTGTTTTTTCATACATATTTGCTTTCTATGTTTTGCCTAAAAAATATCAAAGAACTTTTGCTTACATTTCTTTTACATTATCAATAATAATTGCAATAATCTTAATTCAAGAACTAAACCAAGCTATGCCAATTTCAAGAATACAAAGGGAGATAAATGCATATGCTTTAGTTTTTGGAAATAAATCTTGTATTGTTGAATCCCCGATATGGGTTTACTTAGCAAATAAAAATATTCCTGCAATTCCTCCTTTACTTAAAGGCTTTGACCTTATTACAGATCAAAATCTAGGAATAAAACCACTAGCTAAATATTCAAATACTTATGTTTATGGAAATAACACAAACTGCGTTAGCGGAAGAATAATGCTAGGTCCAGGATTAATAATTATTAAGTATTATAATAACTCTCAAGCGTATTATTCTAACATTGTAAACGGAACAATGCAAGAAATAAATAAGTCGTTATTCAATCCTTGCAATTGGGCTTTTGGAAAAAGTATTTTAGCAAGTGCATGTAATCAAATTAACGATATAATCTAAATGCTTTTCAAGTAAATAATTCAGCAGAAGGATACACTACAATGCCTTTTCCTTCAATAAAATCGTATGGACAAAGTTTTGTCATTATCTTTGTGCCTCTCATTTCTTCCACTCTTACAGCTCTAACAAAAGATTCTGCTTTTTGAACGTAATCCAAAACAATAACACCATCAGCAGCAAATCCCTCAATTCCTGTTACATGAAAACCTTCCCCTCCTAGTTTCTCTCCTATAAGAATTGAAGTAACACCAAACTTCTTTAATAAATTAGAAAGTTCTATTATTCCTTTCCTATACGACAATACGTCTGTGAATAAAATACGTAAATATGAAATAGAATCAATAACTAATCGTTTAATTCCGTTTGCTTCAATTTCATTTGATATTATATCCTCAAAGTTTTTAAAATCTGAAGCCGAAATCTCTAAGATTTTTATCTTACTTGAGTTTACTAGATCTCTAATATCATTATCAAAGACAACAAAATCATTAATAATTTGTTCAGCGCTTTCTTCTAGAGTTATATAAAGCCCTGGCTCCCCATGCTTTGCGCCATAGCTTAAAAATTGTAAACCAAATGTTGTTTTACCGCTGCCTGGAGGACCTGATAAAAATATAGTATAACCTTTAGGAAATCCTCCATATAACATTTCATCAATTCCATTAATGCCGCTTTTAATCTTTTCTACCATACAAATAATATTAATTAGCTTAATTTAGCTTTTAATTCCTCATAGCTTTTATCGTTTAATATATCTTCAATTATGCCATCTATCTTATCTATACTAACTCTAAATTGTTCCATTGTTTCTCTATCTCTTATTGTAACTGTATTGTCCTGGAGAGTTTGATAGTCAACAGTAAATGCAACTGGAATTCCTATTTCTTCGCTTTTTCTGTAGGATTTTCCTATATTTCCGGTGTTGAGAAAATAAATTTCTGATTTAAACCTAGAATTATTTAAAATATCTATTGCTTTTTTAACTAATTCATCGCGATTAAGCAAAGGAAATATTGCTGCAGGATAAGGTGCAATTGATCCTTTAAGTGAAAGCCAGTTTCTTTTTTCATCTTGCTTTAGTGAATTTATCAATAAAGTGTATATTATGCGATCAGTTCCGGCAGAGATTTCAAAAACATTTGGCAATTGGTCATTAATTTTCTTTATGTTTGCTCCTTTTTCTTCGTAGCTTTTAAGATCGTGATCTCCGCGATGATTTATTGCAGTAATCTCAATCCATTCATCGTTTGAAAATACTTCAACATCGTAGCTTTCTTTTGCATAAAATGGCTTATCTTTTACTAATTTTCTAAATCTTATTTCTTCTGGTTTAAAACCTATTGATTCTAAAAATCTTTGCCAAATTGGAATAAAATGAGCAGATAAATTAGATTCAATAATTCCTGAGGCTAATGCTTCTTTTCCGCTTAACTTATATTCCATCCCATTAAAAACAAAATTAACTTTAGTGCTTTCATCCACAGTAAATTCTTTTTCTTGAGAAGGAAGGAAAAACACTTCAATGTCGCTTTGATGAAGTTCTCTCTCTCTAATTAAATTATTCCTTGGAGAAAGCTCATTTCTATATGCTTTTCCAGTTTGTGCAATTATTAAAGGCAATTGTCCAGAGATTGAATATACGCGTTGAAAATCAAGATAAATACTTTGACAAGCTTCTGGCCTTAAAAACGCTTTTTCTCCTGCAACATTTGCTTCAATCATTAGGTTATATTTATCAATTTTACTCTTTCTAGTAAACAAATTTCCGCAACTAGGACATTTTATTTTTTCTTTTTCTATAATATCGTAGAATTCCTCAACGCTTAGGCCTTCGGCGTTTTCTCCAGTTTGTTCTTCAATTATTTTATCTACTCTAAAAATAGACCCGCAATGCTCGCACTGAATTGTGTAGTCAAAAAAATTCTTAATGTGGCCAGAGGCTTCTACTACAATCTTAGGAACAATAGTTGATCCAATTATTTCATAAGCATTGATCTCATTGAGTAATGCTCTCCACTTCTTAAGAAAATTATTAAATATTCTTGCGCCAATTGGGCCATATTCCCAAAATCCAGCAATTCTATCAGTAAAAACTTCTGCAGAAGGAAAGTATATCCCTCTTGTTAATGCAATCTTATTAATGATTTCATCTTTTTTCATTATATTGATTCATTCAAAAAAATAAAAGCCTTATACCTTAATCTTTTGACCTCTGTAAAGAAGGCACCTAACAATTGCTTCATTCATTTTTATTGAAGGAATCATAGATGGCTTGTGTATCTTCAACGTTAAACCTGCGCTGGTTTCCTCTATATCATCAATAGCTTTAAAACTTCTTATTTCAGGGTGGTTTTTAATTAGATCCAAGATCTGACCTTTTCTAAGACCATAAATGATTACATCCCAGCCAATTACTGCGCCTTCTATATGCTTATTAGTAATGAAAGAAGATAATCTTTGTATATCATATAAAACTTCATCAGGCGTCCAACCGCATTCATTAAAAGCTAAGGGACATGCTCTATGATAAACACACCCGGAGATCTTGAAAGGATAATATTCTTCTAAAAATAACTTACCTGCGTATTCCAACGCTCTAGAGCCAACAGCAACTAGTTGTTTTGTATATGGATGTCTTGGTAATTTAAATAATTCATTTGCAGGGCCCTCTTCAACGATTTTTCCTTTGTAAATAATGTACAATTTATCACATATTTCTTTAGCAATATTAATTTCATGAGTAATGAAAAGCATTGTTTTTTGCCCTTTGATCTTTTTCAATATATCAATTATCTCGCGTTTAGAAATCGGATCTAAGTTACTAGTAGGCTCGTCCAATATTAAAATATCATCAGCATACGCTAATGCTCTTGCCAATGCAACTTTTTGCTTCTGACCATCAGATAACTCAAAAGGATAATAATCCTTTAGATCTTCAATTCCAACTAAAGATAAAACTTCTTCAACTTTTGATAGGTCCTTTTTCTCTGCAATTAATGGTTCTTTTATAATTTCCTCAACTGTCATTCCTGCAGGAAGATATAAATAGCTTTCTTGAAATACTACACCAACTTTCTTTCTGTATTCTCTTAGTTTATTCTCACTCCAATAAGTTATTGAGTTCTTCTGCTCAAATTCTTTATCTGGCTTTGAAAGTAAAGATAATTCGTATTTTCCTAACTGTTTATCATCTACGTTTATAAATATGGTCCCGCCATCAGGTTTAATAAGTCCAGAAAGCATCATTGCAATTGTAGTCTTTCCTGAGCCAGCTTCTCCAACTAACCCAACAGTTTCGTTTTCTTTTAAACTAATACTTACTTTATCAACAGCTAACACTTTTTTTGTATATCCTAAATTATATAATTTCTGCAAATTATATGCTGCTAGTTTCATACTTCTATAATGCTTTTAACATATTCATCGCTGCTTTTCTGTAAATCTTTCTTTGTGCCTTCAGCCACAATTTCTCCTTTTCTTAATACAATAATTTTGTCAGCAATATCGATTAATGTTGGCTCGTGTGAAATAATTAAGAAAGATTTGTGCATTATTTTCTTTATTTTTACAATTCCATTAAATAAGTTAAATTGAGCAATTGCATCTAAGTTGCTAGTGGGCTCATCCATTACAATTATACTTGGCCTGCTTGCAATTGCTGACGCAAGCACTCCTAGTTGTTTTAAGCCACCGGAAAGTTGAGAAGGGTACATATTTAAAAATTCTTCTCTAAGATTAAATACATAAGCAATTTCTTTTGCACTTTCTTTTGCTTCATTTTTTATTATCTTATTTGCAATTAATCTTAATATTGGAACATACTTTACCTTAGAATAGTTATTAATAAAGTACATTTTCTTTCCAAGTTTTTGAGAAAGCCTATACTCTATAGCCTCACCTATATCACTTATAGATGCCTCATATCTAAACAATGAAGAAAGCTGCTCTATTAATAAAGGTTTATTAGCAAGGAAATCTATCAAATAATCTTCTCCTTTCTTTGCAGCCTCCTTTATCTGCTCTATATCATTTTTAGTTAGTTTTTCTCTTTCAATTATTCTATTAATTAAATAATCTCTTTGTGAGTAATATATTGGCTCGCTTATTTGATCAATCAATGGATACAAAGGATCTAATATTTCAAATGGTTCTTGGGGAACATACGCTAATACTTTGCTTATGCTTTTGAATTCCCCTTTTCTTTGCTTATAACTCTCATAATTGCTTGAATTTATATTTAAATTTCCGATCTTAAATTCCCCACTAATTTTTGCATACTCAGGAAGAAATCCGCTTATTGCATTGGCAATTGTAGTTTTACCAGAGCCATTTTCTCCAAGGATTACTACTAACTCATCCTCACCTACATCTATACTTACGTTTTTAACTGTAAGTTTATTGCCGTACCAAACGCTCAAGTTTTTTATCTCGAGTACTTTAGCCATAGTGCAATTCTTTTCTCATCAACGCTTCTTGTTAAGCCTGAGGCAAACAAGCCAAGGCCAATAGTTAATACTACTATTAATAAAGCTGGAATTAAAACGCTATAAGGATTGCTGTTAAAGAATTGAAGACTTTGCGCAGCAATTGCACCAAGTTCAGGGAAATAGGGATTAGTTTGAAAGTCTATGTATGCAATTACTGCAAATGTTCCGATCATTGCACCAACTGTTAAAGGTAACTGAGCTAATGCGATCTGAAATGAGCCTGGTAAAACCTTGTATATAATAGTTTTATAGTCTCTATTTCCTATTGCTTTAGAAGACATAACGGTTGGGCTTTCCTTCAGCTTTAATGCTTCTATTCTTACGTACTTAGCAAATATTGGGAAGAACGCAATAGAAAGTCCAAAGAACTTATATAATAAAGAGGAATTAAATCCTATAATTAATATCATAAAGATTAAGTAAGGAATGCTAAATACTATGTCAGTTAGTCTCATAAGAATCTCATCTATAATGCCACCGTAAAATCCTGCAATTATTCCTACAATGATACCAATGAGCAAAGATAATATTGCAGCAGGAATAATGAATAAAGTATCCATTGTAGCACCTTTTATAATTGCCGTTAACACATCTATTCCAAGGTATGTTGTGCCAAGCAAATGAGAACTGCTTGGGCCTATGCCAGAAATTGTTGGATTAATATCACTTTTTAGGCTAAATGGTGAGTGAAAAGCAATAAGATCATAAATTGCTAAGCATATAAAGAACAACATAATAATAGTTCCAGCTAATCCTTCCTTATCTTTTAATAGCAAGTGTATTGCTGCATTAACTTTCTTGTTCATATTGATGCCCTCGGATCAATGTAAATATATAGCATGTCTAAAATAAACGAAGCTATTACAAACACTAGTGAAAATACAAAGCTTAAATCGAGAATCGCAAGGTATTGGGCTTGTTGCAACGATTGCACAAGTAAATAACCAATTCCTGGATAGGTGAACATTGTTTCTACAATCACTTCTCCACTAATAAATGAAGAGATTAAATATGTGAAAAAGGTTAATGGTGGAATTAAAGAATTCTTTAATAAGTGCACATAATTCACTCTTCTTTTATTAATATCTCTAAGAAATAGAAACTTGTAAAAGCCTTTGTTCATCATTTCTCTTGCGGTTGCTCTTATAATAATTAATACGCCTGCAGAAAATGCAATAATTAAAGATAGCGCAGGTAATATTAAGTGAAGAAATGCGTTATAAGCTATGCCCCAGGAGCCATGAATTAATGCATCTATAAGTAAAATGTGAGTTGGGTAAGAAACTCCATTTGAAAACCAAGGAACATTAACTAGAAGTAAAGGATTTATGCTCCCAACATAAGGAAATACTTTCCAAATTATACCAAATATAACAATTAAAAGAATAATAAGCACGAATATAGGGGAGGAGTAGAAAAAATAGCTTATAGGATTTAAAACACTTCCTGCTTTATTTGTAGCAGAAAATATTCCTAAATAAGTGCCAATTAACCAAATAAATATTGCAGAAAAAATTGAAAGCATCAATGTATTTGGTAAAAATATAGATATTGCTTGTAACATACTTCCATTGAACATTGGCACGTCAACCTTTCCCCAATTACCGGAGAATATGTTATACCACCAAGAAAAATAACCAACAATGAAATTACTTTCCCCTGAATGAGGAAAATAAAATGCATAGATAATTAGTGTTACACCTATCAAGGTGATAACTGAAAATAATAATCTTCTAAGCGCAAAGTAAGTAATCCTGTTCATGCTCTTTTAATCCACCAGTAATAAAGACCGTCTTCTGCTCCGCCTATCATTGGATTTTCCTCATATTGTATATTATTGTTATATCCAGTCATATATGGTGCGACAACCCACATTGCATTAGATTGCATTGTATATATGTACATGTATAAGTTAATCGCATCTTGTGCGACTTCTTTGTATAACTTTGCAGCTAAAGTTGAGTTCTCTGTATTATCTGCTTGTTCTATTAATGAAATCAATTGAGCATACATTGCTGCTTGAGTCTTATGGCTTTGATTTAAGTATGAAACGCTCCAGCCATTAGCTCCTGCGTATGCTCCAGTAGGAAGATATAGGTTATTAACAAAGTCAGAAGGATACGGAAAATCTGCTGCCCAACCTAAAGGATACATTGGCATTGGTCCTCCAGGAACTAAATAACTAACCATTGTGCTAAACGGTAAATATACAGGGGTTAATTGAATATTAGGATCAATGCTATTGAGTGTTTGACCAAACACTTCTGTAGCCTCATAGTCATTTGTATCTCCTGTAGGAATAATTACAGGAATATTTACTGGCGTGTTGTAGTATCCAGAATTAACTAAAAGTTCTTTTGCATAAGTAAGATTAGTGTAAGGCACATTTTGTAACTCATTAGGAGGAACATAATACGCTAGGCCCTTTATGATTGCATTTGTGTAATTACTTCCAAATGGGAAGTTGTATTTCTTGTTCCCTATGATATAATTTAAGTAATCTGAGTAATTGAACGCATATGCGAACGCTTTTCTTACATCAAGATTAGCAAAATAGTTTGAGGGCATTGAGAATTGGCTTCCAAATAAACTTTTCATTTCTGAAGTATTTACATTAATGTTAAATGCAAAGAAGTAATTGCTAAGCGAAGGAAACTCATATATCTTTGCCTTTCCTTCACTTTCTAGGGTTTCAAGCTGTGGCATATAGGTTGTTGGTAAGGCAGTAACTATATCTGCTTCTCCTGAAGAGAACATGTAATAAGCTGTTTGTGGATCTTTTACCCAATATATCACCACTGAGTCATTAGGCCTAGGAATTCCTGGAACACCCGGGAAATATGGATTCGGCTGTAAAACTACTGACTGCCCGGGAACATATGTTTTAATCTCGTAAGGTCCTGAAGCTACAGGATTCCATTGCACCTTTGTATTATATCCAAATGATTGATTTGCATAGTTTTCATAGTTGTAAAAGCCTTTAGGAGTAAAGGTAATGCCTGCTCCCACTTGTTCTAACCACTTAGCATCTTGTATTCCTGATCCAAGTGGATCACTAAGTATTTGGAAGAACAATGTAGGAGGCACTGGCTTAATTAAGTGAAAAGTAACTGTGTTAGTTTGATTATTATAAGTTACTGCATGCATTATTTCATTAAATCCTTGAGTTAAATTAGGAGGAGAAACGATTTCCACTCCTTCAGATGCATTAGGAACTAAAAATTGCGCTAAAATCCAATCAGGAGTATAAGGCATTCCTCCGTTGAACAAAAGAGCTCTAATAACAGAATACCATACATCATACGCTGTTAATGGATCACCATTTGAGAACCTTAAACCAGGGCGAATAGTAAATGTATATTCAGTGTAATTACTATTTATTCCATTGCCAACTGTGGGTAAAAACTCAGCAGCGTAAGGAATAAATTGTGAAGTTGAAGAACCATTATACATCACTAAAGTAGCAAATGTATTTGCAATAACTTCAAATCCTACTGATTCATAATCAATTTGAGGATCAAATGAAAATGGTCCTCCCGGAACGTTTTGCGCTACAACAATAACATTTGGATTACTATAAGCGTATTGAGTTCCTACTAAATTAATAGAAGAAATGTTGCTAGTAACATATACTTCTTGCGAAGCTGTATATACTTCTTTTCCGGAAGTAGTGTTTGCATATATATTTAGTTTAATTAAGTAATCTCCATTTGGCAAAGATAATGTTAAATTGCTGTTTTCTGGTGCAAAGTTGTTTGAAGCATTAGCTTGGATAATAAAACCTTTACCATTGCTTACATTGATTATATATTTAGTAATGTTTACTCCGCTGGGTAACTCAAGATATCCGATGTATAAATATATTGGCTCATTGCTTAGAAATAGAGGAGCATGAGGATCCTCCTTATTGTTAAATAAAATTGTAGGTTGCACATACGTTGATACGTTGACCGGAACGTTAGGCAATACTTGAATATAATAAGCTACTGGTTTCTCTAATAGCTTACCAGAGTAGTAAAAGTAGGCAATAGCTAAGTAATTTCCTGGAACAGAAGGTGAAATTACTTTAGATAACGATGTGCTATTTGCAATTATGGTTTCGTTATTACCTGCAAAACTAAATATAATCTTTGTTCCAGGAACTAGATTAGAAAATGAAAAAGATAATGGTTGGTCTGCCTGAATGCTTATTGCAGATGGATAAAACGAAGGAACTGTTAATTTATGAGGAAACATTAACATAACTATTGCGACTATTGCAATTATTACAATTGCTATAATTAAATATCCAAAAAATTTTGACTTAGATTTAGGTTGCTGCGGAGGCGTTGGACTTGGAGGCTGAGGTGTTGGACTTGGGGATATTGGAGCTGCAGATGGCACTTCTATGGTTTGAATAGGAGGCAAACTTATTTGAACAGGCTGCAAATTAGAATTGTTTTGTGTATTCTGATTGTTATTGTCGCTCATAAAAGTTATGTAATTTTTCTTTTAAATAGGTTTGCTAAAGAAAAATAGTTTGCATAGAAATTTTCTATTCTTTAACAACTATTGCTTGTTTTCAACTTTTATGTTTTTTCTTCTCGAAAGTAAAATCTCTTTGTTCTTTATCTTTATTGTAAACAAATAAATCATAAAAATAAAAAAAGAAAAGGGCCCTAAGATAGCATTTTTATGCCAAGTTCCTCGTTTATTGCTTTTGATACGTTTGCTGAAGTTTGTGCATCTACTTTTCCTACAACGTAAGGTGAATTTACTCCTACAACTATTGCAATTACTCTTACTTTACCGTTCATTGTTGGATCAACAGTAGCTCCAGGTACAATAACTGCATTTAGATCTAAGTACTGAGAAACGTATGACATTATTGCTTGTACTTCTCCTAGTGAAAGATCAGTTCCTCCAGTAATGTGAATTAATGCGCCTTTTGCTCCTTTGTAGCTTACTTCTAGCAAAGGATTATTTAGTGCTCTCTTTACAGCTTCTAATGCTCTGCTATCGCTAGAAGATGATTCTCCTACACCAATCATTGCTACTCCGCCCTTACCCATTACTGACTTTATATCTGCAAAGTCTCTGTGTATTAATGCATTAACATCTACAAGAATGTTTACAATTCCTGAAACCATGTTGTATATTAGTTCATTAGCTAAGTTGAATGCTTGAGGTAATGGCGCGTTTCCTGCTAATTGTACAATTTTTTGGTTGTCTATAAGTATAACAGTGTCAGCCACGCTTCTTAGTTTTTCTAGTCCTATTTCTGCAGTTTCTAATCTGTTACCTTCGTACTTAAATGGTATTGTCACTACTGCTAAAGTTATTGCTCCTAGTTCTTTTGCAATTTTAGCAATTACATGTGCAGATCCAGTTCCAGTTCCTCCTCCTAGACCTGCAAGTATGAAAACAAGGTCGCTTCCTTTAAGTGCAGCCTTTATTTCAGCGGAAGATTCCTCTGCAGCTCTTTCTCCTACTTTCCAATCTCCGCCAGCACCTAGGCCTCTAGTTACTTCTTTTCCTAAAAGTATTCTTTGGTGCGCACTCCTGGCTTTTAACTGTACTTCATCTGTGTTTGCTATAATTACCTCTGCTCCAGTAATGCCTTTCTTGTAAATAAAATCTGCCATGTTATTTCCGGCTCCGCCCGTTCCTATTATTTTTATTCTAGCCTGTCCTGCTGCAGGCGCCCCCGACTCTCTCAAGGCTTCCTCTACTACAAAGTTTTCCATATTTGCTTAGGCGTTAGCTTTAAATACTAACGCTTCCATATATTATTAAGAAGAACACGGGAGACTTCAAGCTCCTGCTGTTAGAAGGGGATGATTTTATACTAACAAAATGCTTCTACTAAATTTAAATAAATATTAAGTTTAATGAAATAACTTTTAAACAAATACTTTTAAAAATACGTATTTTCTTAATTAAAGTTAAATTATTTCTTTGTCAATATTTTTATGTCTATAGGAGATGAAATTATTGCAAAAGGAGAAACTGAAATACACGGTAAAATAATTGCAGATTATAACGATTATCTAGTAGTAAAACTTAAAAACGGATACGATGTTGTAATTGAAAAAGAAAAATACAAAATAGAAGTTGAAAAAACTGGAGAGAAAAAAGAAGAAAAGAAAGAAGAAAAAAACTATGATGTTAGTGGAAAAATATCATTAATTGCCACAGGAGGAACAATTGCATCAAAGGTAGATTATTCTACTGGAGGAGTTTCCCCAACACTAAATCCTGAGTACTATTTTCTTATTGCTCCAGAATTAATTGATAATGTTTCTCCTAGGATAATAATGAGTATATTTTCTGAGGATATAAGAGCAAACGATTGGATAAAATTTGCCGAAGAAATCTATAAGGATATACAAAAAGGTGCAAAAGGCATAATCTTAACTATGGGCACAGATACGATGCACTATACTTCTTCGATGCTTTCTTTCATGCTTAATCCTTTATCAGTTCCTGTTGTTATAACTGGAGCTCAAAGGTCTTCGGATCGTGGATCAACAGATGCTCATCAAAATCTTGTAACATCAATGTATGCTGCAATGCAAGACATTGGTGAGGTAATGATTTGTATGCACGCAGAAACTAGTGATTCTTACAATTATTTAATCCGAGGCAATAGAGCGAGAAAAATGCACACCGAAAGAAGAGATGCATTTAGACCCATAAATTCAAAACCTATTGCAAAGATTTATCCAAATGGAAATATTGAATTTTTATCGGAATACAGAAAAAGAGCAAAAGAAACAAAATTAGACACAAAAATAAGCGATAAAGTTGCACTATTGTACTCTTATCCTGGATTTTCTGGCGATGTAATTAAATTCTACGTAGATAAAGGATATGAAGGTTTAGTAATTGCTGCCACCGGTTTTGGTAATTTACCGATGAAACACGAGGATGTTAGAGAAGGACTAAAATATGCAAACGATAAGGGAGTACCTATAGTTATAACTTCTCAAACAATATATGGATCAACTAATCCTTTTGTTTATTCTACTTCACGAGAAATGCAAAAATTTGAGAACATAATTTATCTTGGAGATATAACCACCGAGGCAGCTTATGCAAAGTTAATGTTTGTTTTAGGACACACTAAAAAATTAGAAGAAATAAAAGAATTGATGAAAACAAACATGGCAAACGAAATGAACGATAGATCAATGATTGATACTTACTTAATATGATTAAATGTGGATTCGAGTGGCACTTTCAGCTAAACACTGGCAAACTATTTTGTAGAGATAAATCAGAAATACACAATGAGGACAGTAACTTTATTATAAAAAGAAAATTCAGACCATCGATAAGTGAGCTTGAAGAAATTGACGAATCTGCACAATTCGAGGCAAGTAAAAACAAAGAAATAATATACAAAATATATGATAATGATTGCCTAGTAGATATTGATGAGGAGCCGCCAAGAGAAATAGATAAAGAAGCATTACAGATTGCATTAAATGTTGCTTCAGCATTAAACTGTAAAATTTTTGATAAACTAATTGTAATGAGAAAAGTTATTATCGATGGCTCTGCTCCAAGCGGATTTCAAAGAACTACATTAATTGGAGTTGATGGCTGGTTTGAGTTTAAAGGAAAGAAAATTCCAATAAATACAGTTTGCTTGGAAGAGGACGCTGCAAGAAAAGAAAAAGAAGATGAAAACACAATTACTTACAGGCTTGATAGATTAGGAATTCCACTAATAGAAGTAACCACAGGGATTATAGAAACTACTCCTGAAGAGGCAAAAGAGATTGCAACATACTTTGGAACATTTACTAGAATTTTTAATGTACGCAGAGGAATAGGAACCATAAGACAAGACGTTAATCTATCCACAGAAAAAAGCAAAAGAGTTGAAATTAAAGGCTTCCAAGATTTAAGAAAAATGGATAAAATAATTGCTGAAGAAATTAATAGACATGAAAACTTATTACAACTACAGGAACAATACAAGGATAAAAAGGATAAAATTGTTGCGAGTGAAATTGTTGATCTCAGGCCTTTGTTTGATAACACGCAATCAAATATTATTAAAAATGCAATTGCTTCAAATAAGTCCATTTCTGGATTTAAATTAGAAAACGCTAAAGGTCTTTTAGGCTTTAAACTACAAAAGAATGCAAGGTTTGGCAGAGAAATAAGTGATTACTTAAAAGTAAAATACGGAGTTGGAATTATGCACTCTGATGAATTGCCTAACTACGGAATTACACAAGAAGAAGTAGATAAAATAAGAAAAACATTAAAATGCAATGAAAATGATGCGTTCGTACTGTTTATTTCAAATAAAGAAATAGTAGAAAAAGTTAAAGAAGACATTGAAAAAAGGATAAAAACTTTGCTCTCTGGCTTTCAAGAAGAAGTTAGGGTTGCAGATGAAGAAACTTTAACAACTAGATTTCTAAGACCAATTGGTGGAAAAGAAAGAATGTACTTAGAAACAGATCTTCCAATTATAGAAATAAGTGAAGAAATGCTCAAAAATGCAGAAAAGTACAGAGGATTATCAATTGAAAAACTAGCTAAAGAATTAAACACAAGCGAAGAAAAACTAAAATTGCTTATTGACGAGGGCAAACTATCGCTTGCACAGTATTATTTCTCAAAAGGTTTTGATGTTGATACATTTATAAAAGTATTCATAGATATTGCAAACTTTGTAGAAAACAAAACAAATCAAAAGGTAAATCAAAGAGAACTGGAAAAACTACTTTCATTATTAAAGGAGAAGAAAATCACTGATGAGGCAGCAAGGATTGCGCTATTGGATGCAGTTAAAGAGGGAAAAGATATTGAAGAAAAAATAAATGAGAAAAAACTTTGGAAATTAAGCAAAGAAGAATTAACTCCTTTGGTAATGGAACTTAAAGATCTACCTATAGAAAAAATTTTAGCAACAATAAAAGGAAAATATGGTCCTATTGCCGATCCTGAGGATATCATTAAAATACTAAAAGAGAAAATATAGAATGAATTACAACGAAATAGCTAAATATCTTAGCGAATTAGAGGAAATTAAAAATCCAAAGATAAGCTTAGAACAATATACAACTCCGGTAGAAAATGTAATTGAACTAATTAAACTTGCTAACAGCAGAGGAGATATAAGAGGAAAAATTATTGGAGATTTAGGCTGTGGAAATGGTATAATTGGCATAGCAGCTCTACTCTTGGACGCAAAAAAAGTTTATTTTTATGACATAGATGAAAACGTATTGAACATTGTGGAAAATAATCTTAAAAAATTAGATATTCCAGTGCTAAAATATGAGATAAAAAAAGAAGGAATATTTTCAATAAAAGATAAATTTGATGTAGTTCTTTCCAATCCTCCTTTTGGATATAGATCTACATTTCAATTGAAATTATTTTTAGAAAAACTAAATGAAATTACAAAAAGATATTACATAATAATTAATGAAAACAAGGAGAATAAAGAATTAATTAAAAAGTTCAAACTAAATGCAATAGAATCAAAAATAATAATGAAAAAAACGATGAAATTCCACAAAAAAATTTCACATGAATTGCCAATTTATATTGTTTATAATTGATCCAATGCTTCTTTTATTTCTGACTTAAAGTCTCCTGCATAACCGTGGTGTTTAACAATATTATGTACTAGTTTTTTGTATGTAGGTTTATGTAGCAATAGATCAATTGCTAATGCAATGTTGTCTTCATCTGCATTTACTAAATATCCATTTTCTCCGTCTTTAACAATGTACTTAGGGCCGCCTTCATTAACAGCTATTACTGGCTTTCCATATGCAAATGCTTCAAGCGGAACTAATCCTGTATCCTCTTGTATTGGAAGAAACAACACTGCGTATGCATTTTTGTACAATTTCTTTAATTCTTTATCACTAACATTTGGCATTATAATTATACTTGGATACTTAGCTGCCATTTGCTTTATTTTTTCAAAGTATTTCTTATCTTCTACGCTTCCTGCAAGCACTAATCTATAGTTTAGCATTGTTGCTTTTGAACCTAAAAATGCTCTTATTGCTAAGTCTTGCCTTTTATAAGGGGTAAATCTAGAAACATAAAGAAAATAATTTCCAGAGTGATTACTAGGATTAAACTTAGGCGCAAGAGGGGAAACTAATGCAATTTTATTTGCTTCAGATAATCCATAACTAATAATTCTCTGCTTTACTTCTTTGCTTATAACAATTATCTTCTTCGCCTTAGAATATGCTTTCTTTTCTAATTTTTTGTAGAAGAAAGAAAACAAGGGCAGCAAAATCCTATAAAATAAGTTCTTTTTCTTATAGTACTCGTACATATTATGTACCATCCTAAAAGGAGTGTGTACAAAAAGAACAACATTATTGTTCCTTAGAGCAGCAAGTTCAGCTATCCCTGAGGTAGAGATCAATAGAACATCGTAGTCTTTAAACTTAAGAAAAGGCGCAATTAAAAATAACATTATGCCGCGCAGAATAGGATTTTTTATTTGACTATACAAAACTTTTATGTTATATTTTCTAAACTCTTGAAATGTTGTTGAAGGATTATAATTAAATGTTATTACCTTTGCATTAGGATAAATTTTTAGTATTTCTAGTATGACTCTTTCTGCTCCGCCTTTACTTTTTATCCACGGTGCAAAAATTAGTAATTTCATTATACTTTTATTTTTGAAGACGGCCAATTTATTCCGTGAGATACGACAATCAATGTATCTCCCAACGCCTTAATTTTCTTCACGCTTTCTATCATTTGTTCCTTGTTTTCATAAAATGAAGGGAATACAAGGCCATCCTTAGTGCCCATTAATAAGTCACCTACAAGTACTGCTTTTTCATCTGGTAAATAAAATGATAAAGAATCATCTGTGTGCCCAGGAGTTTCTAATATTTTCATATTAATTCCAAATTCCTCAGGAACGCTGCCTTCTTTTAGGAGCATATCTACCTTAACTGGCTTCAATTTTGCTCTAATGCTCATTAACCTAATCATCATACTAAATGCAATCGATTTAGGATCATGACCCACTGGGTACCTAATCTTAGATAAATACGGTAAACCTTTCTCATTTATTCCTACCATTGCTCCAGTTAATTGCTTCATGTCATAAAGGGAGCCTATATGATCAAGATGCGAGTGAGTTAGTAAAATGTATTTAATCTTAGATATCTCAAGATTTGCAGAAGATAACGCTAGTTTTATCTTAATCGCATTATTTGGCATTCCAGTATCCACTAGTATTAAGCTATCCTTCTTTGTTTTTAAAACAAAACTTTTAACATAGCCCAGATTAATCTGATAAATGTTATCAGTTACTCTTTCAATTAATTCCATTCAATTAATGCATTCCTCTGTTTAAATTTTTTATTTGAGCGGCTCATAAGCTACCTCTTCATTCATTAAAATCATAAGGTGCCCAGTCATTCATCGCCTTAGCTCTAAATAATTATGATTTTTCTAATTTAAGTTCTATGGCATTAATAATCCTTTATTATATGCATAAATCAAAACAATTGTTGTAGGCGAAGAAACAGTATTTATTTTAGTATTAAGCGCCTGCAAAGAATATATGTTTTGACTATATGAATTTTGAATAAACAACTCCCAACTATAGGATGAATTTGAGCACAAGCTATAATGCTCATGATATAAGCAATTATTAGAAAAAGAAGAGTTAGTGGAATTCAATACAAAAGAAATGTAATCACCATAAGTCTTAATTCCTAACTGCGTTAATTGATAAACATTTCCCTGTGCATTTATTAAAGTTGAATAATTAATCAGTGATTGAGTTGGAAATAAAGGCAAAGATAAATTAAAAATCGTTGAAAACTTTTGAGGAATAACAATGTAAAGCGTTATTGGTTGAGAATTTGGTTGAGAAAAACCAATAAAAGTAATTGAAACAATAAAAGTAATTAAAATAAAAATTGTTAAAAAAACCTTAGTCCACTTCATCTATTTTCTAGCAACTATTACGTAACCTATTGCTGAAAGTGCAAGAATTACTAACAGACCAAAGATGTAAGGTAATGAAGTAAATGCTATAATGCCAAATAACACTAGTGCTACAAATATTCCTGAAAATACACGCGATACACTAATGTGTAAGTACTTGTATGCAAATCCTATTGCTAAGAATGCAAATGCTACCATTAATGTCATAGATGCAATTGCTATAAGGCTTATTAATCCTAAAATTGCACTTGTTACGCTTGATGCTACTGAAGTATTTATTGGACCTATTGAAAATGCCATTGCAAGTAAAAGTACCATAGGTATTCCAAAAGTCAAGGCATATTTAAGGTTCGGTCTATCAATTATTGATCCGGGTACAATGTTATCAAATGCTAATTGATGGAGTACTTGTGATCCATTGTTAGAAAGTGTTAATATTGATCCAAATAATATAACAATTGCAAATATTACTAGGCCGTAGAGCACGTATGGTGAAAGACCTGAGCTAACTACATTAGGTGTTAGGGGTATAACAGCCTTGTTACCTAATCCTACTACAAAGATCTGCAAAATAGTGTATAGAACAATTGCTGTTAATACTGCATAAATTAATGCCTGTGCAACTGATCCTCTGTCCTCGCCTTTGTAAACTAAAGATCCTGTTTCAAATCCTGCAAATGCCCAGAATAAAATAATTATAGTTAATGCTAAATTAGAGTTTGATGGTCCAATTACAGGGTATCCTCCATTTATAGGAGCTGTAATCTGTGATTGAGAAAGTGCTGCTGTACTATTACTATTTGATGGATAATATATCGGAGTGAAGCCATAATGTACCACTGCAACAATTGCTACAATTATTAACGCGATCACAAAGAGTAACTTAAGTACTCCAAACAAGTTGATTGATCCCTTCTCTCTTTCCTTTAACAGTATGTACCAAGA
>CAYOMU010000004.1:19743-23864 GCA_964405205.1 Candidatus Woesearchaeota archaeon | reverse complement strand
GCAAAAGTAACAGGAACTACGCTTACAGTTCATGGTCCATGGAATTTAGATCTTCTATCAATGGTTCAGGGAAAAGAAAGCGAAATGTATCGCGATATTCTAATGAAGGAAGCTCAGGCAGCAATTAATTTTGCAGATCAATTAGCTTCTGCAGCAAATCAAAAAGAAATCTCTGTGGTATTTCACTCTTCTAATTCTCCTTTTAATCCTGTTGATCCTAGTAAGGAGAATTATCTTTTTGATAAGTTTAATGAGCAAGTAATCCCTATTGAGCCTTTAAAGTTACCTATTTCTAAAGATCAGTTTGCTCAAGTTTTTCCGGAGATATGGAATGCATTTAAAGAAAAAGGGCTGGAGAATAAAGCAATAAAAGAAGTTAATGGACAAGTAGAATTAGATCCTGCATATGCAAACATATGGTATCCTGTGGAACAAAAAAGACAGCTAGAACTAAAAATAATAGATCTAGAATTGCAGGATAAAAGGATGAACGAAATACTTAGTCAAATGAAAGGACCAGAGGTGCAAATAACAGAAAATGGTGTTATTAAAGTGATTCCTATTGAAAAGTTTGAAGAAGAGAAGAAACAAATAGAACAAGCCATAGAACTTTATCGCGGGGAGCTTAACTCCATTGATAATAGATTTGTTCCTATAAAAGATGTTGCTCCAGATCTAGCGGCAAAAAACATTGCAGAAATAGCGTTTTACTCTGCATTTAATACGGCAAGTAAACCTAAAGTACTTATAGAAAATACTACCGATCCTCACTATTTATTATCTAATCCACTAGAAGTTGCAAATGCAATAGACAAAGCAAGAGAACTATTTATTGAAAAGGCCGTAAAAGAAAAAGGTCTAAGCAAAGAGCAAGCAAAAGAGTTAGCAGAAAACATCATTGGAATGAACTTGGATATAGGACACATGAATCTACTTAAAAGCATTAAAAATCCTGAAACAGGAAAGCCTTACACTGATGAAGATTTGCTAAAAATAGCAACAAAAGTTAAAGATTACATTATGAAGTATCATTTTGCTGATAATTTAGGATATACAGATGCACACTTACCTTTAGGTGAAGGAAATGCGCCAATTAAGATGATATATGAAAAGCTAAAAGATCTTGGTGTTGAAGCCCCTATAGTGCTTGAGGTGTTTGGAAAAGAAGGAATTACTACGGGAGCATCAATGTCAGATCCATATTTGAGAGGATTGCTTGGTCTTCCTCCGGCGCCAGAACCTCCAGCAATGCCAATTCCTTACTCAGGCTATATTCAAAACCCATTAGAAATTCCAGTTCCGCTTACATCATACTCCTCTCCTTTAATTCCAGAATTATCTACCTCTGGCTATACTTTGCCTATGTATTAAAACAAATATTTTTGAATATACATAGTGTTTATGGAGTATAAGCTTGAATTAATTGGGCAAGATGCAGCTTATAAATTCGCTACAAAGCTCTTTGCTGCATATCCTAAGTACATTAAGTCAATAGTTCTTTTCGGTTCTTATGCTAAGCAAGAAGAGAGCAATAAAAGCGATGTTGATGTTCTTATAATCGTTGATGATGTAACTTCTCCCCCGGATAAAACGTTTGCAGGCGCATTCAACTTTGATATTGATCGATTTAAATCTGAAATTAAAGAAGTTAATTTACACATTACTGTATTAACATTAACAGGCTTTTGGAAAGGGCTTATTGCGGTGGATCCATTTACTGTAAATGCAGTAAGGTATGGTTATCCTTTAATTGACACTGGTTTCTTTGAGCCAATAAAAGTTCTATTGGTTAGAGGAGATATAAAGCCAACGCAAGAGTCAGTTTATGCAGCAATAACTAGAGCAGAAATATTTGAGAGTTCTATTTCAAAAGCAAAAGCAGAAATTATTGAAAATGCATATTGGAGCGCAGTAAATGCTGCTCAAGCATTTTTAATGAGTAAGAACATAGTCCCACCCTCTCCCGAAAAAATAGAAGAAGAACTTAGTAAAACAGATTTTCCAAAGACATATATTCAGATATACAAGGACATTGCTTCAACTTTCAAAGCTTTAGAGCATGGGGAATTAAAAAGCATTGAATTTTCATTATTGGAAACAATTTCCAATAAAGCGAAAACTTTTAATGATTTTATAATATCAAAATTCAAATGAAAGGAGAAATTGCATTTGTGTTGCTTGTTGCTATAATAGTTGTATTTATTTACTTCAAGCTTTTACTCGTTAATCCGTGCACGTTTAATGAGTGCTCTTTGATCTACAGTAATGGAAATTACTATACCACTGAGCCTTTATCTAAAGTAATAATATATAATGGTACGCCTTATGCTAACAATATTTCAATAATACAAGGCCACTTGATAAAGAGCTATATTTATTTAATAAACAACTCTCCTGCATTTGTAATTTGGAACACTCCAGAAACTATATCACCAGGAAATTATCTTTTCTTCTCTATTCCAGATACTTTTATTGTTCATTTTCAACTAAACTCCTCTTCTTATGTAAGTGTTTACGTATTAACTACAGAACAATTTATTCAATACGCAAAGACAGGAATTATTACTAGTTATGTAGATAAGTATCAAGGGAATCATATTGATTTTTGGTTTAACTTAAGTTCTGGTTGTGCAGGATATGTAGGCATTATTACATCAAATGAAGGCGCAACTATCTATCCTAATGAAATTGCTGCTTATATGCCAGCTTCTCAACCCACTGGCATTTGTGCTAGCTGAATTACTTTTTCTGCATTTAAAGTAGTCTTGAAGCCTTTAGGATTGAGTGGAGTAGGTAATGCAGAATTATTAATAAAGTATTCCAAAGGTTTTTCCATTTGCTTTGTAAATCTTGCAAGCTCATCAGTTGTAAAATACCAAGGAACAAGGATTTCATTTGATTCTTTTGCAAAGAACATAGCATTCTTTTCATCTTTTGTAATTAGCATAGTAGCTAATTTTTTCGCTAATATGTTGTTTGTTATGTTTTCAAGCCACAGAGGGCCTATTTTTTCCATTTTTCCTCCGCAAACTTTGCAAGTATTTTCTTCTTCTAATGTTCTATATGGGCACTTAGTACATTGGAAAATATATCCTATTCTTCTTTCTTTGTATCTTTTCAATTGCACATATACTCTTATATAGTGATGCTCTGCAAAGTAAAGCAAAGGATCTATAGAAAAATTATAAATGTTTGCTATTCTTTCAACATTAGCTAATAGAACTCTTATACCTATTTCATTAGAATACGAAGTTTTAATTCCGATTGTTTTATATTTTCTCCACGCAGCAGCTTTTGCTATGCCATATAATGCTGCAAGATCCGTAGCTGTAATTGCAATGACTGTATTCACTTTACTATTTAGTATTGCAGCTGGAATATAAGGCATCGGTGATCCAAAAGGATCTATATCGATATAGTTGTACTTATCTAAGAGCAATTTTTTAGCGTCAACGTTAAATACTCTTGCTTTTAATTTATTAAGTTCTAAATTTTTCTCAATGGTTTTTGCAGTTCTTATGTCATTAAAGTCCATTGAGGAAAATGCAATACTCTCTCGTAGTAATCTCATTCCTCTTATTCCACTCCCAGCAAGCATGTCTAATCCTTTGCTTTCTTTCGGTAAAATTCTTTCTATTGCAAGCAAATTAGCGATTGCAACGTTCAAGTTTCTTTCGTTTATTCTTTCTTTATTGTAAAACACAGGAGCTTTTTTGTTTACCTCTTCTGATGCCTCAAAAACTATTTCTCCTTCTCTCATTATCATTTAAATATAATTTAAAGTCACAAAATATGTTTAATGGATGATCTTCGTTTACTAGTTTCAAAAAGAAGTTTTTTTGGAATAATTACACAATTAATTCAATTATTAACTTCTTTTGTTGTTGGAAGCTTAATTGCAAGATTTCTAGGCCCACAGTTATACGGTTCTTATAATATTCTTGTATCTATTTGGGTTCTTTCAACAATTGGAGCAAGCGCGATCACAGTGACAATGCAGTATTTCATAGCAAAAGAAGGAAAAAGTATATCTGCCTTTGTAATGAAATGGTTTAAAATTTCTTTATTTCTGACTTTTTTAGGAGGATTAGTTGTAATAGTTATTGCATCGCTTTTGTCTA
>CAYOMU010000004.1:0-19643 GCA_964405205.1 Candidatus Woesearchaeota archaeon | reverse complement strand
TAGTTTCACTTTTAATTATTAGAAAGTATTTGAATTCAAAAGAGAAGAAAGAACCAGACCATAAAGAGTTTAAAAGAATTCTTTCTAATAACTATGCATCTGCAGTGGTAACAAGTATTCCAACTATTGGCGTTACATCTATAATTGTGGGTGTAATTTCACTTGAGTTTTCAGGGTATTTTAGGGCTTTAACTTTATTAGCAAGTTTAATAAGCATAGTTTCTACTGGAGTAGTCTCTGGTGTGTTTCACTTAACTACTAGTTTTTATCATTCGGGAGATAATCAAAGATTAAATTCAGTTAGAAAAATGGCTGCTCAAATTGTTTTTATTTTATCCATTCCTATATTTATTTTCTACGTAGTTCTTGCGCCGGAGATTATAACTACTCTATATCGTTCTGCATACTCTCCAATAGAAGGGCCAATGATATTATTAAGTTTTATTTATCTCTTCTCAGCTTTAATGATTCCAAATAATTTGCTTAGCTCAATAGGAAGCTATGATTTAATCATGTATGCAAACATAATTGGCCTTATTGCATATATTTTGTTGATGTTTTCTACTCATTATATAGGTATTTATGGCGCTACATTAGCTTTTGGAGCAAACATTATTGCAAATACAATTATAGGTACATATTATACAATAAAGAAAATGCATTTTGTATTTCCTTACAAAATTGCAATTGTTGCAGGAATAAATTCAACTATTATAGCTTTAGCTATAAAATTAATAAGCATAAAGATTCATTTGCAGCCTATTTTATTTATTACAATCGTTATAGCAGGCTTTGTTCTTTATTTAATTCTCGAGCATATTTTGAAGCAAATTAATCTTAAGATGTTATTCTTAAGATTAACAAGCTAAGTTTATTTTTTATATAAAAACAATATTTAATCTATGAACTTTGATATTTCAAGCCTAGCAAAGTCTAAGAAAGAATTGGTTATCATTGTATACGTTTTGCTCGCGTTTTCTGCATATTTAGCATTTTCTATTAGACTTAGCAATATTCCTGGGTTAATTGACGAAAATATACAGCCAAATGTATTAATTAATCCCTTCATAATGATAGGCCCATTATTTAATAATAATTTCTTAGGCATGGGTGGCTCACTTACTGGTTTAGATCCTTACTACTTCTTTCAAGCAATGGAACATATTTTGTCTCAAGGAGTTCCTCCCGTAATTAATTATAAACAATACTTGCCTATTGGATTTCCAATGAGATATGCAAATATACTTATATCTTACTTTGGCTCACTGCTTTTCGATTTCTTTCACTTATTTTCTTCTTCAGTTAGCGAAGTTGCAGCCTTTTCTTTATATCCACCTATAGCTGCAATTTTTGAGGCTTTGCTTATTTTCTTTATAGTCTTAGAACTTACGGACAATTATTTTGCTTCTATTTTTGGTTCAATAGTTTTTTCGGTATTTCAAACTCACTTAAGTAGAACTTCTGCAGGTTTTTCTACAAAAACAGCTCTTGGCTACGCTTTTATTTATCTCGCAATTCTTCTTTTAATTAAGCAAATAAAAAGCAAAGAGCGAAAACAAAAACTGCTTTTTGGAACACTTTTATTTGTAGTGTTAGGATTAGATGCTTTAACTTCTGGATACGTTGATTATTTGTTTATTACATTGCCAATTTTCTATGTGGTGCTTTTATTATTTGGAATTAATGATAAAGATACTTACACATATTTGCTATTTCCAGTTTGGTCATTAATTTTAATTATTGCATTATTCTCATTTACCTTGCCATTTACTGGTAAGGAAGCGATAAGTGCAATAAGTGAAGTAACCGTGCTAGGCTGGTACGTTTGGATCCTGGCGCTTGTTGTTTTTGTATTAAACATTTTTTTAGATCTAAACAAAAAGATATTCTATAAGCTCAACGGTATACAGGTTGTTGTATTAGTGTTTTTAGTTCTTTCCATTATCTCTGTTTTTATAATTCCTAAACTTCATTCAATTAAAAATCTAATTGTTTCTGAATTACTTCATCCTCTTGGAGTAGGAAAGGTTTCACCAGTAACGCTTACTATTGCAGAGTATGGAACTACAACTCTTTCTACTAGAATTCAAGACCTTGGTTTTGTTTGGCTTTCAGGAAATAATTCTATTGGCGTTAATTTGTTATTTATTTATGCAGGAGCTTTGATAGCAATTTATTACGTATCTAAAGCATTTAAGCACGGAAAATACCTTTTCTTGCTGCTTCTTCCATTTATATATTTGAGCAATCAAGGACCATTTAATTGGGGTTTATCAGAAGTTTCAGTTATGGCATTATTTTTGATTCCTGCGCTTTACATTGGCTTAAAGGCAAGAAATAATAAAAAACTATTTTATACTTCTATATTCTCAGCTATTCTAGTTATTGCATTTTCGTTCTTAATTCAAAATGCAAATCCAGTGAGCGTTCATTACTACGTTTATTCTGCGTTGATTTTGACCGCAATCTTTATTATATTTGCTATATTTGATGATAAGGGAGAAATAGACAAAATATTGTTATACTTATCTATATTCTTTTTATTGACATTGATTTTATCAAACACTGAAATAAGGTTAATACAGCCAATGGAATTAATAGGATCAATACTTATTTCTTACTTTGTTTATTGGGTTTTAGTTAAATTATCTCACTTTACTGTTAAAGAAATTTATTGGGGATACGCAATCACTGCCATATTTTTATTGATACTTGTAACTGACATGGTTTACTCTGTTTTGCTTGCTTCACAAGTAGTTCAGGGAAATGGTTCAGGCCTTGAGCTATGGGGTCCGGCGTTAGTGTGGATAAGAAATAATACTCCAGTTAATTCTTCTTTAATATCTTGGTGGGACTATGGATACTGGGAAGAGGCTATAGCGAATAGGACAGCAGTTGCAGATGGAGCAAATGCATATGGCTATCAGAGCATGATCGCTAAATACTTATTCACTGCCGATTCACCTTATATCTATGCTTCTTATCTAAACTTTATTCACAGGCCTAATTACTTTATTATTTCTGGAAGCGAAGTTCCTAAGTTTACAGCAATTACGACGATAGCAAGCAATGCTAATAAGCCTATATATCTATTTCCTTTGCCACTTTATACTCTAACTTATAATAGCAATCACCTAGGTGAAAATCATACAAACGCTTCCTATCCTTATTTAATCGTTCTTGGTGGTCCTCAGGGCATAGTTCCATTGCAAGAGGCTTTCAATTACAATGGTCTAAAGTTTTCACCTTCATCAAGTTATATTTATGAAGTATTAGTTCCTTGGAATGGATCCAAGTCAGCCAATGGGGAAGCGATTGGTTTAGGACAGCCTTTTGGCATGATCTATAATTCTGCTACACAACAAGTGTATGGACCTTTACCTTTTGATTATGTGTGCAACTACGGACAAGGCTGCGAAAATACCTCCTCTTCTGGAATTCCTGGCGCGATAGAATTATTAAATCCTCCAACATTAGCAGTAGCACAAATAGCAACTGGTGCAAAAAGCAATGACGGAATAGTTACAACGATATTAAATTTATCTCAATATGGTAATGTGTTTTCGGCTATATATGTTCCAAACGATACGATGAACACTTTATTTGCAAAACTATATCTATTTGGAGAAAACGTTCCAGGTTTTAAGCTGGTTTATTCTAATGGAATTCCTGCAAATTCGCTTTTAAGCATGGAGAACGAAGTTATAACTAATGTAAATGTATATGAAATTAATTACACTGAACTATCACAATACATATTGACTAATGAGTGCTCTACGAACCCTGAAGCTATTAATTATTGTGATAATTTAAGCTATCTGCCTTCTTTATTTAATAAGTTAATACCGAATGCTTCAAACTTGTACGGAGTATAGGTATTTATTTGATTAAGTTTCAATATTTCAAATGAAGATATTAATTGCAGGACTTACTGGAACCGGAAAATCTACTGTAGCAAAGGAAGTAGCAAGTCATCTTGGACTTGAATATATCTCTGGAAGTGCAATACTGAGAACAATGCTTGGAAAGCCAAACTTTCAGCAATGGGAATCACAAAAAGGAATAGAGATGATTAAAGAAAGGCTTAAGAAACCTAGCGCAGATAAGAAGACTGATGCTGAGTTATTGTCTATTGTTAGCAAAAAAGATAACTTAGTTGTAGATAGTTGGACCATTCCTTGGCTTTACAAGGGCGAAGATGCAATTAAAATTTATTTAACTGCAGATTTTAAAGAAAGAGCAAAAAGAATACAATCTAGGGATAAGATAGAAGAAAACGAAGCATTAAAGTTTGTAAAAGAAAAAGATGAGTTAACAGCAAAAGTATATAAAAAACTGTACAAAATCGATATATTTGACCCAAAAGGTTTCCATTTAGCAATTGATACTTCTCACGTCAATCCAGAAGTAATTGCTGAATTGATCGTAAGATACGCATTAAATTACGTCAGATAAATCACAATCTTCAGCAGCCTTATCATCTCTAAATCTAATAAAAGAAGGAGCCCTTAGTTTTTTATCTTCTGTAATTTCCATGAATTTCACCTCACACACTAGTTTTGGGGCGCACCATATTGCATCTTCATCGCAAATTGGTATGCCCGGATTATTTTTTGTAAATTCTTCAATTTTTTGAATTTCTTCTTTACTAAAACCAGTTCCAACTTTACCTAAGCATGTAAGTTTGTTATTTAAGTAAGCTCCAATTATAATTGCTCCAAGATCTCTTTCTCCTTGCCCTTTTGTATATCCTAAGATTATGACGTCAGCAGTTTTCAAGTCCTTTATTTTTCTCCAATTCCAGCTTCTTTTTTGCTCATAAACAGAGAACTTGTTTTTCGCAACAATTCCTTCAAGTCCTTCTTTTTTAGCAAATTCAAACAATTCTTTTCCTTTTGTGTCAACATAGCTAACTAATTTTATTCTATCGTTTTCTCTAATAACTTGTCTTAGAATTTCCTTTCTTTTCATTAAATCAAGATTAATAAGATCTTTTCCATCTAAATGCAGTATATCAAATACAAAATAAGTAGCAGGCATTATTTCAGATAATATTGAAGCCCTAGTCTCACTTGTTTGTTCTCTTTCTTGAAGGAGTTTAAAGTTGGGTTTTCCTTG
This sequence comes from Candidatus Woesearchaeota archaeon, assembly GCA_964405205.1. Lineage (GTDB taxonomy): Archaea > Nanobdellota > Nanobdellia > Parvarchaeales > Parvarchaeaceae > Rehaiarchaeum. The sequence goes on along the minus strand of CAYOMU010000004.1, from coordinate 14,525 downwards.
ATCTAATATAACTAATTCACCATCTAATATTACTTTGCTTGCATTTATCCATTTATTTATTTCCTTAAACTCAGGATATTTGTTTTGAAAGAAAAATCCTCTTCTATTTAAAAACAATAGTGTGTTTGAACTGATATAACTTATACACCTAGTCCCATCGTATTTTATTTCGAATATAAAATCGCTTGAATCAAAAGGATCACTAGGAAATGCAAGCATTGGTTTTATTAATTTCGGTTTATCATCCCAAAGCGTCATTGAGACTTCATTTTTATGCTTTCTTCAAGTGCTTTTTCTAAATCGCCGCTTTCTTTTGTTTCCTCTTTTTCTTCAATTTTGAACTCTTTTCCTTCTATTTTTGCTTTAATTAATTGCTTTAATGCTTGAGTATATTCATCAGTGAATTTCGTAATATCAAAATCCTCTAAGCTCATCTTTGTAATTAAGCTTTTTGCTAATTCAATTTCTTTTTGGCTTATCTCGCCTAAGTTGTATAATTCTGAAAACGCAGAAGGATCATTTATATCTGTTTGATAATACAATGCGTGTGCAACAATAGCATTTTTATACGATCTTATTGCTAATATTCTTTCTTTTTCTTTTATTGTTACTTTTCCAATTCCATATTTTCCTGTGAGTTGCAGTGCTTTGTAAAATAAATTATAAGCTTTTTCTCCGCCATTTGGAACTACATAATAACTTTTTTCTATATACACTGGGTCTATTTGCTCTCTATCTATGAATCCTTGGATTTCTATTTCTTTTGTGCTCTTTAGTTTTATTTTATCCAAGTCTTCTTTTGATAAAACAACATATTGTCCTTTTTTAATTTCAAATCCTTTTTGTACTTCACTCCAATCTACTTCTCTATTTTCTTCTTTGCACCACCTTTTGTAAATTACTTTGTGTCCATTTTTATCTAATGTAACAAGTTTTATTTTTGAAGAAGATGCAACGTTGTATAATTTCACAGGGATATTTACTAGAGCAAAAGTTATGCTTCCATTCCAAACGCTTTTCATTAATTATGATGATTTGATTAAATTTATTTAAGCAATATATAAGTAAACTGGCGCATGATCAGAGCCGTAGACATCTTTTAATATATCTGCTTTTTTCACTCTGTTTTCTAATTCCTTTGAAACAACAAAATAATCAATTCTCCAGCCAATGTTTTTAGCTCTTGCATTAAATCTATAGGTCCACCAAGAGTAATGGCCGCCTTCTTTTACAAACATTCTATAAGTATCAATATATCCTAAAGATAGAAAGTGAGTCATCCAATCTCTTTCTTGAGGAGTAAACCCAGGATTATTAACATTATCTTTTGGTCTAGCTATATCAATTTCTTCGTGTGCAACATTGAAATCCCCCCCAATTATCACTGGCTTTTTCTTTCTTAGTTTTTCAGTAAATTTCTCGAATTCGTCATTAAAATCAAGCTTATAATCTAATCTAACTAAACCATGTTGTGCATTTGGAAAGTACACATTTATTACGTAGAAATCTTTAAACTCAGTAGTAATAACTCTTCCCTCTTGATCATATTTATCTATTCCAATTCCATATGAGACAGATAAAGGCTCTGTCTTAGTTAAAGTCATTGTTCCAGAATAACCTTTTCTCTTAGCAGGATTAATATAAGCCTTGTATTTTTGGCTAAATTCTATTGGAGGCTTATCAGCTTTTATTTCCTGCAATAAAATTACATCGTATTTTTCGGAATTTACAAACTGAAGGAGACCCTTTTTTAATGCGCTTCTAATTCCATTAACATTCCATGAAACTAATTCCATTAATTATCTACTTTGTTAAACTTTTATTTCTTGCAACAGTTTTCTTTAATCTTCTATACTTTCCTGCATCAGCAGCAGATAAACCTTGTCTTCTCTTTATATTCATTTTTAATAGTTCCATTTGAAGGTCTATTAGCTTAACTTCTTCTTTTTTATTGTTTTGATTCGTTTGATTGTTTTCCATTTTCACTCACCTTTTGTTCATTATTTTGCTCCTTTATAACTACTTCTCCGGGCATCGGAGAATTAACTACAATTATACTTTTGACTCCAATTGCACCTCTTGTAACAATTAATTGTTTCTTAGCTTTTTTAACACCATATTGTTCTACATTTCCTGCCTTAGGTAAAACTCCACCAACAATTCTGAACTTTACGTGATCTGCTCTTTCTTTAATTATTCCTCCAATTTCAATTTCTGCACCTCTTGCTCCAGCAGCTTTTATTCTTTCCAGTTCTACGCTTCCTACTTTCTTGTACTTCTTAAAACCATATCTTGCTAATTTAGTAACTACCCTATCAACAATAACTCTAGGATCTAAGTCTGGATTTTCTACGTTTTCTACGCTTATTCTAACATTACTGCTTTTAAGTATGCTTTCAGCTTTTTGCGTTCCTTGTCTAAGAAGATCACTTCCTTTACCAAGAATAACAGAAGGCTTAGTAGAATACATAATTGCTCTGTATCCAAGAGGAGTTCTTTCTATTTTTATGTCTATAACCGGATAACCTTTAAATAAGTCCATAAGCATCTCTTTAACAGAAAGCATTCTCATCTTTTCCTCAATTATTTTCTTTTCTATCATAATTCAACTATTGCTTTCATTTTTTATTTCTTTTTCTTTATTGTTTTCTGTGTTTTGTGAACTTTGTGCATTTTGTGTTTGTGTTTCGGTGTTTTGTGTTTCGGGTTGAGTATTTTCAGTCTTTGGCTTTTCTGGCTTATTTTCTACAGATATTTTTGTATAAATAGCTATATTAGTTCTTTTGCCTCTATGACTTTTAACAAGCCTTGAACCGTTGAATATTCTCGGGTATTCTCCTCTTCCGAGCTCAAAACCAGCAATTACTGCGTTATCGGCGTCACCGTTTAGCCCTTTAATATTAGCCCTTAATTGATGCAATAAATATAATGTTTGTTTAATCGCCTTTGTTGGGTAACCTGCAGGAACTCCGTGCTTATGTCCTTTATGTGGATGTTTAAGATAAGGAATAAATTCTTTTTTCTTTTCTACATTTTTAAGGTACTCTTCTGCATTTTTTATAGTTCTTCTTCTTATAGCTCTTAACACTTCTTGCATTGATTTGAGAGAAACTCTAGCATTCCATATTCTCGCATATACAACCTTTTCCATATTCACTTAATAGGAACGTATGAACTGGACTTTGTAGCTGCTAATCCTGGTGATCCATGCTTTACTCTCTTAGTTGTATGCGCATATTCTCCAAGTCTATGAAAGACCATGTCCTCTCTTATCTTCACAGGAACAAATTCTTTTCCATTATAAACGTTGATCGTTTTTCCTACCCATTGAGGAAGGATTACGGCTTCTCTTATATGGGTTCTTACATTGTCTTTCTTTTGAAGCTTTTCTATTAGTTTCTTTTCTTCAACAGAAAAACCTCTTTTGAATTTTCTTCTTACATCTGCGCTTACTATTGGAATCAGTTGTTGTATGCTCATTTTCTTTAAATCATCAATAGAATATCCTCTGTAAGTAAAGGCTTTCATATTTAATGTCTACCCGTTCTTTTTGGTGCAATAGTTCCAACTTTTGCACCAGGAGGTGAGTTCCTAGATGCAACTTTCTTCGCGTGTTGAGTGCTTCTTCTTTTTCCGCCCATCTTGTGTTCGTAAGCATTCATAGCAACCGCAGCAGTGATAGGCCAATATCTTCCTTTAGCTTTTACTAAATAATATTTATTACCTGCCTTATAAAGTGGCTTTTCCTTTCTTCCCCCGTTTGCAATTGTTCCAACAATTGCTTTGCAATTTTCATCAATTTGTTTAATTTGTCCACTAGGTAATTGAACACTAACCATGCCCTTGCTTTTTTCTAATATAAGTGCAGATGTTCCTCCTGCTCTAACTAATTTTCCTCCATCTCCAGGCACTAATTCTATGTTGTATATAGGTACAGATAAAGGAATGTCCGCAAGTTTCATTATATTCCCAGGGTTAACTTCTTTGCTTAAATATTCAATTTCTTTTCCTACATACGCTCCTTCAAATGCAGGCAATATACTTGTTTCTCCATTTTCAAATTTTACTATCATAATTGGGGCAGTAAAGTAGTGATTATGCACTATATCTTTTATTCTACCTTTTAATTGTGAATCGAACCTAGGGATAGATATCTTTCCTATCGCATTTAAATGGTTAGCTTGGAAAATTCTACTCTTTCCTCTTCTTCTTGCCCTAGGCACTTTCATATTCGATTAATATTTTATGTCTTTATTATTAAAACTTGTCCTTTTATATAGCTTCTGTTTACTATGTGCAAGACATAATTTCCAGAGGGATATGTAGCAATGTAATTTCCTAAGTTTATTGAAGAATTTGGATAAAAGCTACCAAAAGAGTGATTAATTCCATTTCCAGTAATATATACGCTTACATTTCCTGGGAAATAATACCAGGAAACAGATCCTGGAGTTATATTAGAAATCTCTGGACCTTGAATAATTTCTGCTATCCTTGGTTGCTTATAAAGATAAGCCACTAATGTGCTTCCGTTTAAGGTTTCATTAGCTGAAGAAAAAGCTTTGCAAGTAACAAAATAAATAGAATTGCTTACAATAACATTTCCATTGGAAATTGTTACATTTAGAGGAAAAGGATACTGCATTGCAATTTGTGTTGACACATTGTTGGATGCGCCATTTAATAAGCTTGCAATTTCGTTACAAATTACATACTCTTGACTATATTGTGACGAAGGGAATAATGCAGGATATAGTGCAATTGCAACCGCAGTTGCAATTCCTATTTCAACTGCTAAAGCGAGTAAATATTCGAACATTGCTTGCGCTTTCATACTATATATATTTTACACGTTTATTATAGAAAATGCGAAAAGAAATTTCACAAGCAATATGGAAATTTATTGCTTTTTATCTTAAGAATTATAGAAAAATTACTGTAATTCCTCTAGCAATTCTCATTTTTTCTCTATCAGTCTTAGGTTTACATTACTATTTTACTGGAACTATAGTAAAGGAGGATATTTCCTTAACTGGTGGTTGGCAAGTAATAGTGCCTTCAAATGTAAGCTATAGCTTAATTTCTAAGTTTTCACCGGTTCAAATAAAGAATTTATTTTCTGGTAAAGTTCAGGGATACGAATTTGAGCTTCCATATAATTACACAAATACATCAATTTATCGGTTGCTTGATTCTTTAGGCGTGAGTAAAAACAGCGCGACAATTAACTACGTTAGTCCGTCTTTAGCTTATGCTTCGTTGATAAACGCAATTTATTTAGTTGTAATTGCGTTTATACTGGTTTTTATAATCTCGTTCATTTACTTTAGAAACATAATTCAAGCTAGTGCAAATGTAGTTAGTATAATAAGTGATGTAATAAATGTATTAGCAATGTTTTCAATATTTGGTATTTCATTATCTACTGCCTCTATTGCAGGAATTTTAATGCTTATGGGTTATTCTGCTGATAGAAATGCTATTCTTTCTACAAACATATGGAAAAGAAAAGAAGGAAGTATGCAATATAGGCTTTATCATACATTTAAGACCTCAACAACTATGGATTTAGCTGCAATTTTTGTGCTTATTGTATTATTATTTTTATCTAATAATTCTATTATTAGAGCAATTGCAACAACTTTACTTATAGGAATTATATTTGATGACTTAGTTGTTTGGATCCTGAATGGATCTATGCAGCTAAGAGCGTTGCACTATGAACAAAGTTAGAACTTATGTTCTAATTGCAGCAGTTTTGCTAGCTATTTTAGCAATTCAGCCAAATCCATTCATACACGGAGTTAAAGTAACTTATATTGCTACTCATTCCTTGATATCTAATTTAACTGCTTCCTCGTCCTTTAATATAGGATCAATAATAACAAGGATAAACAATATTTCTATTAAAAACGTATCTCAATTTTATTCAATAATAAATTCGCTTAATAATCAAACCATAAATATTACTTACGAGAATGAAGTGTTTCCATATGTGTACTTCTCCAATAAACTTTCTCTCCTGGTTTCAAAGCAATATCCGTTTAATTCTTCAATTATTTCTGTAGCTCCTGTATCAAATGTAAACCTTGTATATGGCACTGATCTTTTGGGAGGTACAGTAATTACATTATTACCTAATTCTTCAAACGCAACATTATTGCAACAAGACGTTCAGGTAATTCAAACTAGGCTTAACGTTTATGGAATATCTGGAATACAAGTACAATTACTTTCATCTTTCGGTAAACCTTCGATTCAAGTTGTGCTTCCTTCAGTAAGCGAGGGGCAGGCTTTGTCTCTTGTTTCTTCAAAAGGAACATTTGTTGCAAAAATAGGAAACACTACAGTAATTAATAGTTCGAATTCTTCTCTAAAAGTCTTAGAAGTATGTACTTCTCCAGCGTGTCCTTATCCTCCAGGTGAAAGCATTTCTGAGTTATCTCCAGGAAATTATCAATTTCAGTTCGGTATATATCTTTCAAAAGGAGCAGCTAATGCAATTTATAACGCAGTAAAAAACCTTGGCATTAGTCCTCAAAATCCAAATTATCTTTCAGAATCAATGAATCTTTATGTGAATGGAAAACTAATCGAGTCTCTTCAATTGGGTAGCAGTTTAAAGCAATCACCAAGTCAAAACGCAGTTGTTGAAGGATCTGCTCCTACACTATCATTAGCACAACAAAATATGAAATCTTTGCAAGCTATAATGCAAAGTGGCGCGTTGCCAGTGCCTGTTTCCATTGCAGGAATAAACTTTGTTTCATCTTCTCAAGGCACAGCCTTCTTATCACAAATATATCTAATCCTTGTAATTGAATTTGTAGTTGTTAGCTTATTTACTTTTATTAGATATAGGGATGTAAAGATTTCAGCTTATATTTTGCTTACTGGAATTTCAGAAATAATTATTGTCTTAGGCATTGCTGCAGCAATACATTGGACTTTAGATATAGAGAGCTTTGCAGGAATTTTAGCTAGCGTAGGTGTTGCTATAGATGATCAAATAATCATTACTGATGAGGTTCTTAGAGGCAGTAAGAAAGTAGAATTCGCTTCACTGGAAGAAAGAATATCTAGGGCATTCTTTATAATATTTCTTTCATTTATTTTATATTCTGCCACAATGATACCTTTAATGTTTGCTACCTCTACACTATTTACAGGGTTTGCATTGACAAGCGTATTAGCATATTTAGTTGGTTTATTAATAACCAGACCTGCATATGGTGAGTTAATAACTAGAGAATATGAGCACAGGATATAGAAAAAATAAAATAATAATTTATATTGCAATTTTAGCTATTGTTTTGTTCTTATTGATTTTGTATCTTCCTAAACAACCAACTAAATCTATTAAACCAACGAAAACACAAATTAATCTCTCAAGTTATTTTGGCAATTATACTTCAATAATCGGTCCGCACTCATCTTTAGTATTTTTTGGATGCAATTTAATGATAAATTTAACTGATGAATATAATAGATTAGTAGCCCCGCTTGCAGCTTTTAAACTAGTTAATTCTTCTTACATTAATACGCTCGCTCAATGGAACTTGTACACACTTAGTAGACTATTGAATTTAACTTATAATTTGCATAATGTTAACTTGACAATTGCTAATAAATCAATAAATTATTTGTACATGAATCCGTTGTTTTCAGAAGTTTTTTCTAATGCAACTTTGATGAATTTAACAAAGAAGCTAAGTTCTTTGAGTTTATTGGAAGCGGAAAACTATGAGAATTCTTCTATATTATTAGAAATTGCAAAAAAGGAGAATATATCATTGAATTTTCCCATAGCAATATCCTCTATTTACTATTCTAAGGATATAGATTTGTTATATCAGTATAATCAATCAAAAATAAAAAATGTAACTAGTTTATTAGAAAAATTATATCCCATTCCAAATTGGTTGCTTTCTAATAATGCAGGATTGCCTAATCTTATTACATTTTTTGCTCCAGTGTATGCATTGCCGATTAAATATTGTGGTTACAAAATAATAAACGTAAATCCACAATTAAATTACGGATTGATACAAAATGAGAGCTCATTAGGGATAAATATAATTAATATCTCTGTATGAAACAGAGAAAGAAAAGTATAATAACCATTTATGGCATTATCCTTGCAGTTATTGTTTCATTTTCTTTAGTTTCATTTATTCAAGTTTTCTATTTATCTTCTTTGTTTTCTTTTAAACATTTTTCTATAAATATTTCCTCTGGCGTTTGTAACACTGGACCCGGTTATGCAATAGTTATAGCATCTTATAGTAGTTGTAAATCATGTAAAGTCGCTTACAATTCTTTTATAAATGTAACTTCAAAGTATGGGATTTGGTCAAATAATCAATTTTACTCTCCAATGGGGATGTGTGCCTATGTAATTAATTTAAGCAATATAAATTCTTCAGTGTTTCCTGCAAAGCTATATTCAATTTATTTGAATTATTCAGATGATTATGTTCCTTTCTTTTATTTCAATGGCGTATACTATAAAATAGGCGGATTTGAAACGCAAAATACAGCGAACTATATGATAGAAAAATATATTTGCAAATCTTCGCTGCTATGTTTAAATAATTCCAAGGCTTAATGCGCTGTTAACAATTGAAATTTTGCTTCCAGGTCTTCTTTTTTCAAGTTCATTTATAAAATTTAGTAATTTAGGATTTTCTTCAAATTTTATTTCTAAGTTTTTTAATTTTGCAAACGCTATGATTTCTTCTCTAGCGGAATTGTATAGAGGATTAAAGTAGTTTTTATCTTTTACTTTTATTTTAGGTTCTTTGTTTAGTAACAAGTATTCCAGTACCTCTTCAGCAAAATCTTCTAATGTGTACGTATCTAATATTGGACCGTTTCCCTCTTTAAATAAAAGTCTAAGTAATTTGCTCGCTTCTGTGCTATCTAAGATCCTATATTCTTTCGAATAGAAGCCGTTGTTAATTATGTTTCTTCTTATTCTTCTTACAATCATTTTCTCAAAATGTTTTTTGCACAGCCATTGTTTTAGATATTCAGAATAATAGTAAGCTTCTCTTCCGCATATAGCGCACTGCATATATAAATCAAACTTAAATAGTATTTATGACTAAGATTGTTGTTGTATCTAGTTCAAAGGGAGGAGTAGGTAAAACAACCGTTGCGGTAAATCTTGCAGCGGCTATAGCTAAAATGTATAAAACTCTGCTAATGGATCTAAATTTAGATACTCCTCACGTAGCTGTTCATCTTGGTTTAGTTGGATTTAATCACACTTTACAAGATGTTTTATTAGGAAAGACAGACATAGCCAATGCAATTGTGAGAATAAATATTCTTAAATTGGATGTAGTTCCAACAAGGCCTTTTTTGGCAAAAGGAGATAATAACGCTATTTATAAATTAGTTAACATTCCTTACTTTATCTCTAAAATTAAGGATCAATACGACTATATTATTATAGATTCTGCCTTTAAAGCTTTAGAATATTTATCACAATTAAATAACTTGAAACTATTAGTAATTACTAATCCAGATATCACATCAGTGATAGAAAGTAGAAAAATTGCTGATTGGGCAAAAGAGTTAGGAATAAAATCAATAGGAATTGTAGTAAATAAAACAAGAGCAGAAGAGGGGCTTTCTATTAAGCAAGTTGAGGAATTAATAAAACTTCCAGTAATGATAGAAATACCTTTTTCTAAGAAAATGAATGATGCCTTAAGATATGCATTACCTCTTTCTTTAATGGATCCTAAGTCAGAATTTGCTAAAAAGATAAACTCTTTAGCGAAATTAGTTTAAAAATTCACTTTCAACTAGTTTCAATTAAAATTGGGCCCAGAGGGAGTTGAACCCTCACCTCCTGCTCGTAAAGCAGACGTCATGATCCGTTAGACTATGGGCCCAATTATTTATTTACAACATTAAATAATAAATATGGAATTTATAGATTTGGAGCCGCAAGAGATAATTGTTAGGGAAGGCTCATCTTCATTTCTAAAAATTAATTTAGCAAAGGGCAAAGAAGGCGATAGAGAAATAAGTTTTATTAGCGTTAAAAAAGGATTTTACGTAGAGAACAATGGTAAAAAAGAGGAAAGAATAAAAAGCAGTATTTCCATATCTTTTGATGAGCTGCCTCTTTTAATTGAGGCGCTCGAATCATTTAAGAAAAAATTAGAAAGTAATACCTTTAAGTGAAATATGAATAAATCTTACATATTGTTTGCGGCAATTTTAGTTTTAATCTTTAGCGCGCAAAGCGTACAGGGCTTTCAAATACAAAGATCTACCCACATATTTGGAGTTGAAATATTTCCTAATGGCTCTGTAATAGGAAGTCCTTCCACGCTTAACTTAACTGTTACTAATGGTACGGGGCAAATATTTTTAGCGTCAGTTCCTTTGGTAGAAACATCGACGCAAGCACAGGCAATAGTATCTACCCAGACTGCTTGCTTTTTACTGAACGTTAATTGTAATAAGTACAATTTCTATTATTCTATTAGTTCTCCTTCTTCTGAGGTTGGCGGGCCTTCTGCAGGGGCAGCGTTTACAATACTTGCGATGTCTGCTTTGTTAAATGTTAGTGTAAATCCAAGTGTAGCAATGACCGGAATTGCTCTTCCGGATGGAGGCATTGGCTTAGTTGGGGATGTATCAGAAAAAAGTGAGGCAGCTGCAAACATAGGAATAAAGTACTTTTTGTATCCTCTCGGTAATAATGTTACAGCCTCTGCAATTAAATATGATAACTCTCATGGTGAAATTTTAATTCCTGTAAGCAATATATTTCAAGCATTTAGATACTTCACTGGTTATAATATCTCTGAAAATTTCTCATTTAGGTTACCTTCATGGTATGAATTATTTCAGAATTATTCATTTGAGCAAATATACAACTATCAAGAGCAAATGCTAAATAGCTTAGAAAATTATTCTGGAAGCAACTTTCAGGTTTATATGCTTGTAGCACAAGCCAGAGCTTACATTGCAAAAGAGAAAGCCTTATACTTAGATAATCAAGGGTATGTTGCATCATCTATAGCTGTTAATTCTTCAATTCCTGACTTAATTAAGGCTGAAGTATTAGCAAACAATTCAAATCTTAGTTATTTAATTAATAACGAAGGCGCATTGATAAACTCAACATTAAATCAAGTAGAGCATAGAGAATACAATAGTTCTACAGAAATTTTTGTTACAACTGCAATAGAAAGAGTATACGAAGCAATGCAATATTTATCGTTAGCTAAGCAATATTTGAGCATTGGTGATACTTCTGATGCATTAACCTACTACGCATATGCAGTAACTAAGCAAGTTACTGCTCAGTTCTGGGATTCTTTTCTACCTTATTCTTCCACAGCTTTTAATCAAAGTTCTCTTTACAATTTAGCTAATTATTATCTTTATGCAGCTCAATCTTATTATGATTATTCAGCAGCGATATCTATGCCTTCAAGTATAGCAGCATATTATCTTAATATTTCTCAGTATAATTTTGATTTAGGTAATTATGTTAAGTCTCTTTACGATTCATTAAATTCTATTGCCGAGTCTCAATTAGCAATAGAATCGATAAATACACTTTCAAATCTTTCCAATGCATCGATACTTAATCAATCCTTAAGATCTGCATTATTAGCAATTCATTATGCAGAAGAATCTGGAGCAGATCCTGTTTTAGGAATAACTAACTTCTTTTTAGCAAATAATTCTGAATATTCTTATTCTGAAAGATTAGAATTTGCCTCGTTTTCCAGGGTTTATGCTCAATTCGAGGAATCTTTAGCAAACAACTATGTTACACCAAGAGTAACAAAATTAAAAGAGTATTTACCAGCTAATTATTCTTTTGATTGGACAATGTTATTAGTGCTTTTATTAGGATTAGGAATTGGGGCCATAATAGAAGCTACTGTAATTAAGTTTATGCCAAAAAGCAAGAAAAAGAGGAAATGAAAATGGATTACGATTTAGTTATCATAGGAGCGGGGCCTGTTGGGTTGTTTGCAGGGCTTAGAGCTGCTCTACACAATCTTAATTTTATTATACTAGAAGGTTCACCGCAACCAGGAGGGCAAGTTCTTGCTCTTTATCCAGATAAAACAATTATAGATATGCCAGGAATTCCTTCTATTAAAGGAACAGATTTTATTAACAACATGTTAAGGCAATTGGACGCGCAAGTTAAAAACAAAATTCAATACAATTCAAAAGTTGTTGATATTAAAAAAGATTCACTTGGATTTAATGTAATTCTTTCCTCTGGTGATAGTGTTCATACAAAGTATGTTCTTATATGCACAGGAATTGGTGAGTTCAGTCCAAATAAATTAGGAGTTGAAGGAGAAGATAAATTTGAAGGAAAAGGAATATATTATCGTGTGACATCAGTTTCCGATTTTTCTCAAAAAAGAGTAGCAATTGTTGGAGCTGGTGATTCAGCTTTTGATTGGGCTTTAGAAATTATAGATATTGCTAAATCAGTAACAATAATTCAGCACAATGATAGAATAAAAGCATTAGAGGCAAATGTAAATAGATTTAAGCAACACAATAATTCTTCTATTCTTTTAAATTCATCAATTGTAAGGTTTATTGGAAATGAAAAACTGGAGAAAATCGAAATAAGAGATGAAATAACAAAGCAAACGTATGAAATGGAAATTGATGCAGTAATTATTGCAATAGGAAATAAAGTTCAGCCTACAATATTTCCTTCTCTATCATTAAAAGCACAGGGCAATTACTTGATAATAGATCAAAATAGCATGACAAATGAGCAAGGAGTTTTTGCTGCTGGTGATGTTGTTATGTTTCAAGGAAGTAAACTAATTAGTGTTGGTTGTGGGCAAGCAGCAATTGCTATAGAAAACATAAATAAAATGCTTAAAGGACAGTATTCTATTGTACATTGATATGCAATCTATTAATGCTAACATACTTAAGTTAGTTTACAGAAGTAGAAGTCCTTGGGCACATAAAGGTGATTACGGGAAATTATTGATAATAGGAGGAGGCCTTGGCGGGTTTGGCGCTCCATTTATTGTTGCACATGCAGCGCAGAGAAGCGGCTCTGACTATATTAAAGTTTTTGGACCGAAAGGAATTGTTTACGCTTCGTTGCTGTCATTGGGTGTTATGTTCTATGAGTATGAAAAATCGATGCTTGACGACAAAGCAATCGATGAAATAGCTAAATTTAAGGATTGGGCAAGAGTAGTAGAAATTGGCAATGGAATTGGACTAGAAAATACTAAAGAACTGGTAAATTACGTAGTTAAATCATTTAATAAAGTAGTTATTGATGGCGATGGCATTAAAGTTGTTGATAAAAAGTTATTGGATTCTCATGTGCTTTTAACTCCAAATTCATATGAGTTTAGTTTACTCTACGGAGAGCAACCTTCGAAAGATTTAGATGAACGAGCAAAACAAGTTAAGGAATTAGCAAATAAATTGAATTGTACTATTTTGCTTAAAGGACATTATGACCTTATTTCTGACGGTAAAGATGTATTTGTTAATAAAGTAAACTCCGTTTACATGGCAAAAGCAGGAACTGGTGACATTGTTGCAGGAGTTGCGGCAAGTCTGATTTCTCAAGGGGTTAGTTTCTTTGATGCTGCTAAAGCAGCAGCATACATAGTAGGTGCTGCCGGGAAAATCGTTGCTAAGCAAAAAAGAGAAGGTGTTTCTCCATTAGATATAATAGAAGCAATTCCAAGTGTAATAATTAGAAAGAATCAGTTGTAAAGTTTATATATAAAAATGTGCATAATACTTGCTATGGCTAAAAACATCATTATTGTTAATGAAGATGAAACAGAAAATTTGCAATATGAAGATATACCTTGTCCTAAATGCGGGCAGAAAAAGGTTGTTTCATGGATGCAGCAAACAAGAGCAGCTGATGAGCCTCCAACTAGATTTTACAAGTGCATGAATTGTGGTTACTCTTGGAGAGAATATAGTTAAGACTTTTATTTAGGCTGTTGTAATATTTGTATGGAATTGTTTAAATACGTTGAATATAGAAATGAACTATTAAATGGCAAGAGAGATGTTCCTGAAGACATGTTCAATAAAAATTACTACGTTTCACTTAGAAAAGAAAATAATATATTGCATATAAAAACAGATAACATGAATATAGATCCTATTAAACTATATGATTTTTTGTTGAAAATAACCTTTCCTTCTTATGTTAAAGTTAGCGTTTCATTGCTTAAAGATAATAAGCAAGAATCTGTTTCTAAAAAACTATTGCCTACTGAGAACTTAGAGAGAACAGTAAAGGAATTAATAGATTTACCTCACGACGAAATCCTGGAGATTTTAATTGATAGCAACGCATTTAAGATAAGAATTTATGGTTCATCAGCAGATCTCATTATTCCCGATGTATCTATAAATGCAGTATTTAGAGGACTTGCTCTAGCTTTATTTCCTCTACCAACAAAACTGTTTAAAGATAGCGTGGAAGAAAAATATCAAATTAAAGAAGATAATGGAATTAA
>CAYOMU010000003.1:0-24608 GCA_964405205.1 Candidatus Woesearchaeota archaeon | reverse complement strand
CAAACTGCATATCAGATAAGATTGCTTAAAAAACTAGGTCCAAAAATAATTTCTGCAATAGAAATAAACACAGATCTAAGTTTTAGTGTTAATCCACAAACTATGTTATCTATGCAATCAGGAATGTTTCCTCCTTCAGCTTTTCAAGGATCTGCAAGCATAACTCTTTATTCATATGCTTTCACTCCAGAAGAATTTGATCTGCTTACCTCGGCGCATGCGAAATACTTAGAAAAAACAGTGTATCAGCAATTAGGAGTGGTTAAATCATTAGAGCCAATAAAGTCTGAAATAGAAAAATTAATTAGCGAATTTGATAAAAAAGAACAAAAGCAAGAACAACCAAAGCAAAATCTTGCATTTACGGAAATTGTTCAATCATTTAAAGAAGATTTATTTGGAATTAAAAATTCTGTTGTTGCGCTTGCAAACGAATTAAGTGAAGAGCATACTTCAATTAAACTAAATGCTGATGTAAATAAACTAAACAACAGATTGATAAATAGAATAGGGAAAAAAGAAGTGCTGCTATTTGGCAAGTTTATGGCGTATCAAGCTGCTAACAAAATGTACGATCAAATTAAGAAGCTTTGGATTCCTATTTAACTATTAATTTCTTTTTCAACAGCTTCTGCGTACTCATTTATTTTTGATAATACTCTATCAATAATATAAGGTCTAATTATTTTGCTGAATATCTCTTGTAAACTCATGTTTTCCTTAATTCTATACTTATTGTCTATTTTTTCTACTAAGCCAAGAGCAATCATTTTTCTTAAGTCCCTTAAGATATTAGCATATACAATTGTTTTTTGTCTTTCATATAGTTTTGCAGTTATTTCCACGCTTGTTAATCCCTCTGGCTTTTCTTTTCTTGATTTTAATAAAATATCAAGCAAAGAAACAATTGCTTCTCTTGAATCTCCGGGACGCATTAGCCCTAATGATATAGCTAATCTCTTAAGATCAATTTCATAGTTACCAGTTGGTTTTTCAAATTCATTTAACTCTATAGAAAAAAGCGGCTTTTCCATATTTACTTAGGTAATTTTGATTGTAATTCTTGTATCGTTTTATTTATATCTGTAACGTTTTGTTTAATTTCAATAATTTCTTTTCCTTGATTATTAATCACTGAAATAGCTTTTGTTATTTGATTTTCTAATCCACTTATTCTATTTTCACTATTTCCTAGTCTTACTTCAATCGCCTCAGGATTTATTTTTGTTAGTAAACCAATTGCATTATTGGCTGAGTTAACAAATGCAAGCACATCCTGCTGTGTTTTTGTTATTACATCGCTAATAGCATTAATTTGTGATGCAATCGTATCTAGTCTAGTTTTGAATGAACTTACATCTAATGTATCAGAATTTACTACTGTTACTAGTTTTTGTACCGTGGCATCGATTTGTTGTACTTTATTTTCTAAATTAGAAAGTCTTGTTACAATGTCATTTACTTGAGTAGTTCCTTTGTAAAAATCATCATATAGTTTTGTAAATTTTGCTTGTAATTCATTTATTTCATTTTCGCTTTCTTGCCTTACTTTGGTTATATCATTTGATAAAGATATAGTTCTTTGACTTAATTGATCTAATTGAACAGAAGTTGACTTTTGTTTATCCTCTAATTGAGAAACACTCGACTGTAGATTGCTTAATGTTGCTTGTACAGCATTTAATTTTTGATTACTGTCATTAATTGCTCCAGATAATTTAGCTAATGCATCATTTACTTGTGATGCAAACTTAGAAAGAGTTGATGATACCTGAGCATTTACTGTTTCTAATAATTGTTGATTAGCAGGC
This sequence comes from Candidatus Woesearchaeota archaeon, assembly GCA_964405205.1. Taxonomy (GTDB): domain Archaea; phylum Nanobdellota; class Nanobdellia; order Parvarchaeales; family Parvarchaeaceae; genus Rehaiarchaeum. The sequence continues at coordinate 22,797 of CAYOMU010000003.1, read as the reverse complement.
ATTGTTGCTAATTTTTCTGCAGCTTCCTTTGCAACCTCATCGGAAATCTTAGAAATGTCTTTATTAGATAAAGCGTTTATTTTTTCCTCTAGATCATTTAATCTTGAGTATAGATTTACTAATGTATTGTGTAAAGAAGTATTAAAGGCCTCAACGCTTTTTGCATAGCTTTGCCAATCCTTAGTTACAGCTATAGAAGGCGTCTGAACGTTCTCATTATTCATTTTATAATCATATGTTTTGATAATATAAATCTTAATTCATCTTATCTTTTGCTCTTTGTATAGCTATATCTAATTTATCAAAAATCTCGTTTAGAATAAGGTCTTTCCTAAATCCTGCCTCTTCTATGTTAAAATCTTGTATTCCCTTTGCGTTTAGTGATATTTCGTACTTATCGCCGTGCACTTTTTTAATGTTTATTTTTACTTCATTTATTTTTCCTACTTCAGTTAAGTAATGCTCTCTTCTGTTTATCTCACCTATTATATATAGCATTATTTGATAATCCTTATCCCCTGAAAAGGTAATTTTCAAACCTTTTCTGTTTTGTACTCCAGCTACTTTGCTTATTAAATCCAAAAAGTTTATTACACCCAAAGGAGCGCCCTCTTTATTTACAATAATAAAATCATCCAACTTATTGATCATTTTTTCCATTAGAATTTTCAAAGCGGTTGTATCTGAAGCACTTAAGTATTCCATTGAAAGTATATTAGAAACTGTTGAATTTTCATCTGGCGAGAGCATAAATTTAATTAGTTCATGAATTTTAACAGATCCATATAAAACGCCGTGGATATCAACAACAGGATAAGAAAATATTTTTGCATTTTTAGCAAGTTCTACCGCAGCTTTTAATTTTTCAGATAAATAAAACATAGGCACGTTTTTAATCATTACGTTGTTAGCATATATGTTGTCAAACACTCCTTCGCTCATCAATGTTCTTATTACTGCTACATGTGATACTATTGCGAAAACCTTTTTATGGTCTATCACAGGAACTTTAGTAACACTATTAGAATGCATTATTTCTATAGCCTCGTATATGCTCGAGGATCCTTCTAGTGTTTTTGTTTTAATTGCATATTTAGAAACTGGCGCGTCGCCATCGATTCTTTTATCCATTAGATTTTTTAAAGAAAATATTCCAACGTATTTTTCATCATCTTTTGTTACTATGCAATCAAATTCTCTTTTTTCAGCAAGTTTTCTAAGCGCTTGTTTTACAGTTAAATTTTCATCAACGCTAAGAAAATTTCTGGTTATATATTTAGCAAGCTTCATAGATAATTATTTAGTATTTACTTACATAAATAATTAGGATAAACTGAGCAAAAGACGATAAGATTTAAGCATATTATTGTAATGGTATCCTAACGTTTCTGCAATTCCTACTATTTGTGCAGCAGACAATATGTCCTCTGGCTTAGATGCAAAAGAAGCATATATCACAGGAACTGAGTATTCATTTGCTAATTTTGAGTTATGCACGTAATATTTAAGTAACTCCGGCATATTTCTTAGTTTTTTAAGATTAAAAATTAAGAATATTTTATTTTGTTTCATTTGCTCTGCTAAGCCTTTAGTAAGCTTAAATTTGCTTTCCTCCCAATTGTATATGCCATTAGCTCTATTTTTCTGAATAATTCTTTTGAAATCTTCATTAGCTAATTTAAAAGGAAAAGGCATTCTTTCAGCTCTTTTTAGCTCATTTTCTTCAATATAATATATTTCTCCTATGCCTATGTCATGTAAAAATGCGTAGTATTCTTGGCTTAATCCCTCTATTATATCCGGCAAATACATAAATTTTATATAACCTTCTGATTATTATTAATGGAAGCAGATGTTTATGCTGATAAAAGGTTATTTGAAAACGTATATGTTTGCAGATATTGCAAACATAAGATGAGAATAAGCAATCCTAAGCTTATAAGAGAGGGAAAAGTAAGGTGTAGATTTTGTGGAAGAAGCGATGGATTTAGGCCAATAAGTAAAGAAATAAGGGAGACTAAAACTGCTACCACTAAATGAACTATTCTTCGCTTATATTTTATTCAAATTTTAGTCTAATTGTTGGAGGAATAATTATACTTGCATTTGCACTTTTTGTATTAATTTTTAGGAAAAAATTTACTAGGGTGGGAGTAACATTTATTTACAGAACTAAGTTAGGTAAGGATATTATTGAATTCTTTGGCAAGCATGAGAGATTTTTCAAAATTTATGGTTACTTAGGTATTATCTTTGCTTTTATATTTATTGCCTTTGGTATTTATAACATTGCATTATACTACGCTAATTTCTATGTTTTTCAACAAATGCATTTATCTGCAGTGGAATTAGCTTTGCCTATTTATATTCCTGGTATATCTATCGGAGTGCCTATAATATATTGGTTAATAGCAATAATAATTGCAATTGTTCCTCACGAGCTTTCTCATGGAATTGTTGCAAGGGCAAATAGAATTAAGATTAAAAACACTGGCTTCGGTTTTGCATTTGGAGTAATTCCAATTGCATTTGTAGAATTAAATGAAAAGAAATTGTTTAAATCATCATTAAAATCACAACTTTCTGTGCTAGCAGCAGGCCCTTTCTCTAACATTTTAATTGGAATTATTGCGCTTATTTTGTATAGTATAATTGTACTTTTACTAATTAGGGGAAATGTTTATTTTTCGCCCATTTATCTAAATTTAACACCTGTTGATAATTACTCCTCAATGGCACTTGGAGTTCCAATAAATCATTCAATAGTTATTCAAGAATTTGATAACAAGCAAATTTACTATAATACAGTTTTTATTCCATTTTTAGGTCAGTTTCCCGCAATAGAAAACAATAGCAAAGTGTATTATAATCTTTTAATTACTACAATAGCAGAAAAAGTACAAAACAATAGTATTTTCTTAAATCAAGTGATTAGCCAATTAAAAGCTGCAAATTCTACTGTATATTTAACGTCAAACAACAAAACATATGCACTTTCTCCGCACTATATAGTCAATAATGGCGTTAAAACAAAGAAATACGGAATTATTATTAGGCCGTTTTATGAAAAAGTACAGCCTTACGCATTAATTCCAATAGTTTCTTATAATGCATTTCCTTCAAATAATCTTTATAGTTTTGTACTATTTTGGTTAGCAGGATTAATGCTTTGGATATTTATTTTCAGTTTTGGAGTTGGTATAATCAATATTTTGCCTGTTTTCTTAATTTCTGATGGCACAACCTTTATATTTTCAATATTAAATAAAGCAATGAGAAATGAGAAAAAAGCAAGAGGCATTGCAAACGCTATAAGTCTTGGGTTCACATTTATTTTATTGTTCTCAATCATAGCTTTATTATGATAAATGTAAAAGAAATTTTAGTTAAATATCAAAGAAAAGAAAAGGAATCTCCAACAATTTTTCATTACACTGATTATAATAATTTGCAATTTCCTCAAATAGATAAAGTAGATGATCTAGAATTAGAAACAATTCCTTGGGATACATTCAACGATGATGAAATTTTTAAGTTAATTAGAGAATATGGTTTTAGCAAGCGTCTTTCAATTAATAACGAAAGTTATGAACTTAGACTTGAAGGAAATCACCTTTTAAGAATAAATCTAGATGTGAATAATTCAAAGATCTATGCAAAGACAAAAGGATTCGCAGCATTATATTTTGATGGTAAAATGAATAATTCTTCGATGTATTTTGAACCCGAGGGCATTGGTTTAATTGTTTTTAGTCCAGAGATAATTGGAAATTCTTCATTTATCTTTAACTTAACAAACTCAAAAATTTCAGTAATAAAGTTTATTTCTTTTATTAAGAATGCAAATGTAAATTTAAAGTCAAGAGCAATTGCTAGAAATGCTCATATAGATTTTTCTTTTGATCCTGAGATTATAGATTCAAAGGTAAAAGCAGATCTAAGGGGAATAGATTATAGCGGTAAACTTATTATGCGTGGTAATCCAAAACTTTTAGATAATTCTTATTGCGATTTTTCAGTATCAGGAATCGACTTTGGCGGCGAATTATATGGAATTCCTGAATTAACGCTACAATCTTCTTCATCTTTTGGTAAACATTCATTAGATATTAGGAAATTATCAAAGGAAAGCGTAGATTATCTAAGATCAAGAGGTTTTAACACTATGGATGCTCAAAATTTCTTACTTGATGCCTTTATATTTGACTTCCTATCTAAATAAATTAATCTCTATGGCCGTAATTTTTGATTTAGATGGAACTATTGTCAATTCAACTAGATATCATGCTAAATTAATTAGGATTGCACTAAAAGAAATGGGAATAAATGTGTCATTTCCTTTAATGCTTAAGATCGTTAGGTATCCTTACTCCACCATGGTTGAAAAATTAAATAGTGCACTAAATACAAATTTAACACTAGAAGACATGAAGAAGATACATAAAAGAAAGTTAGAATTAATGCAAAAATATCCTCCTAATTTTAAGATGTTTTTTGGTGCGAATACTTTACTTATAAACCTTAAAGGCCTAAATGTTAGAACTGCAATTGCCACTTCTTTAAGTACCTTTGAGCTTTCTCTTTATTCTTATTTAAACCTATCTGATTATGTAGATGTTATAATGCATAGTCAAATAAATCATGAAAAACCAGATCCTTATGTTTTAGAAGAAAGCATTAAAGCACTTGGTTCCTCAGCGAGCAAAAGCGTGTATATTGGAGATAGCATTGTCGATTATTATGCAGCAAGGAACATAGGAATGGATTTTATTGGCATGTACAATAAAGAATTGCCGAGTCCAAAGTTCTTTAATTATAATGAGCTTTCACGCTATCTTTTAGCAAACATTGAAAAATATAGGGAATAAAATAATTTTATTAAAATTTTTAAATTCTTCACATTAAAGAATGCATGGAGAGAACTGAGGATACTTCAAATTTAATAAGAGAATTTGTTTACGAAAGATTAACTAAAGACATTAAGCGAATATTTTCAACTGGTAGTAGGTCTTTAGTAATAGATTTTTCAAATATAGATGAGTTTTCTCCTGAGCTCGGGGAATATATTCTTAATAATCCAACTGAAGCAATTACAATGCTAAAAACAGAATTATCAAATGTAGATGATTCTTTTTCTGCATTCCAAGTTAGATTTAAAAATTTACCGGCAAACTACGCAATAAGAATAAAAGAAATAAGAAATAAACACATAGGCAAGCTAATTCAAATAAACGGATTAATTAGGGCAGCAACTAGTGTAAAACCAGTGGCGGATGTAATTGTGTTTGAGTGTGAAAACTGTGGACATAGATTAAGTGTAGTGCAGAAAGATAGAACTATTAGAAGACCTTTAGTGTGTCCATCTTGCGGAAAGAATAAATTCAGAATTGCTGAGAAGAAATTTACAGATACACAAAGACTAATTGTTGAAGAAGCTCCAGAGGATTTACAAGGCGGAGAACAGCCTGAGCACATAGAGGTAATATTGAAAGACGACCTCGTAGATCCAAAGTTTGAAAGGAATATAATTCCAGGTAATAAAGTAGTAATTGTAGGAATTGTAAAGGAAAGTCCAGTTTTTTATGGAAATGGGAAACAATCAACAACTTCAGATTTAGTTTTAGAGGCATCTTATATTGAGGCAGTAGAACAAGGATATGAAGATATAGTTATTACTCCAGAAGACAAAGAAAAGATTGAAAATTTAGCAAAAGATCCAAATATTTTAGATAAATTAGCAAATTCAATTGCTCCTCATGTCTATGGTTACGATGAAGTTAAAAAAGCAATTGCATTACAATTATTTGGCGGAGTAAGAAAAGTTACAAATGGAATTGCATATAGAGGAGATATTCATATTCTTTTAGTAGGTGATCCTGGAACTGCAAAATCTGCAATTCTAAAATATGTTGCAGAAATTGCACCAAAAGGAAGATATGTAACTGGAATGGGTTCTTCTGCTGCAGGACTTACAGCTACAATAATAAAAGATGAAGTATCAAAAGGTTATCTTTTAGAAGCCGGAGCTATGCCTTTAACTAACAAAGGTCTACTTTGCATTGATGAAATTGATAAGATGAATAAAAATGACAGAGTTGCATTGCATGAAGGATTGGAGCAGCAAACAATTACAATTTCAAAAGCAAACATTCATGCTACTTTGCAAGCACAAACTTCTGTGTTAGCAGCAGCAAATCCAAAGATGGGTAGATTCAATTTTGTAGAGCCTATTGCTTCGCAAATAGATTTACCACCAACATTGCTTAATAGGTTTGATCTTATTTTTGCACTTAAAGACAAGCCTGGATCTACAGATAGATTAGTTGCGAGCAGAATTTTAGAATTTAATAGAGATCTTTCAAAAGCGCAAACAGTAATTACTCCTGAAATAATAAGAAAATATGTTGCATATGCAAGACAAAACTTAAGTCCTAGGCTTACTGAAGAAGCTATAAGAAAAATAGAAGACTTTTACGTTTCTTTAAGAAGTAAAAGTACAATGGATGAAAACGCAATAATTCCCATATCTGCTAGGCAATTAGAATCAATTATAAGACTTGCAGAAGCATCTGCAAGAATTAGGCTTTCAAACGAAATAAAAGCAGAAGATGCGCAAATTGCTATAGATTTAATTATGTACTATCTTGAAGAGTTAGGCTTTGATATGTCTGCTGGAAAAATAGATATAGATAAAATTACAGGAAGCATTACCTCATCGCAAAGAAATACAGTACTTGAAGTAAAGAAAATTGTGAAATCTTTATCAATTGAAAATCCAGTTCCAATAGCGGATATTATTAAAGAAGCAGAAAAATTAGGGGTTTCAAAGGACAGAGTTGAGGAAGCTATAGAGATATTAAAGAAACAAGGAGATATATACGAAACTAGGCCTAACGTATATAAGGCATTATAATGGATTATACCTTTTATCTTCTTCCAATTAAGTTGCTATTGCAAGGAAAAAAAGGAAATGAAGGAGAAATTATATTAAGCAAAGAAATAAATAGGGCTCATTTAGTTGCAATTGTAGATAAAGTATCTTTTAATGAAGATGGTGGTTACTTAATTGCTGACGATGGTACTGGAGCTATTCTTGTTCTAGTGTCAAGATATTTAGCAAATAAATTAAATGATCTTAAAGAAGGAGATGCAATTGAAGTAATAGGCGAAATAGAAATGGATGAAAAAGGCGTTATGTTAAGAGCAATGAAAATTGTTAAGATAAATCTGCTAAGATACGCATACAACAAAATTAAATGCATTGAAGAACTAAAATATTATTGGAATTATGGTACCGCAGGATTATCTTCAAATGCTTGATGCGATCTATGCATTAAAGAAGCAAGGCGGCCTTGGAAGATTTGAGCCTCCGGGGGTAAAAGTAGAAAATACCTCTCAAAAAACATACATATACTTAAAAGACTTTGCGGACTACATTAGAAGACCAATTCCCCACATATTTAAGTTTTTATTACACGAGTTCCTTACCTCAGGAAGCATAGAGGGAAATAGAGTTATGCTTACTGGAAAATTTACTCCAAAGCAAGTACAAGAAAAACTTAGTTTATACTTAAGAACTTATGTTTATTGCAAAGAATGCAATTCCCCAGATACTGAGATGATAAAACAAGGAAAAGTTTACGTAATAAAATGTATGGCTTGTGGAGCTGAATATCCGGCACAAGAAATAAGATAAACTATGTTCTATTTAAAGATACATAAAATTCCAGATGGAGAAGTTGTCGCGGTGTGCGATGAGGAATTATTAGGCAAGGAATTAATTGAGGGTGATGCAGTTATTAAAATAAGTGAATCATTTTACAAAGGAAACTTAGTAAATGAGGAGGAAATGATAAAGATTGTTTCAGAAGCAAAAAACGCAAATATATTTGGAAATAAAGCAGTAGAAAGCTTAATTAAAAACAATATTATTAAAAAAGAAAATACTAAGATGTTTGGTGGTCAAGCTCATGCCCAAATTTACGAAATATGAAAAGATTAGAGTTTAGAACTCCGGAAAATGATGAGGTTTTAGGCTACGTTTTTCAGCAATTAGGCTATGGAAGAATGTATGTGAAATGCATGGATGGAAAAATAAGAATGTGTAAAGTTAAGGGCAGTTTAACAAGATATGCTTGGGTTAGAGCAGGGGACTTTGTAATTGTTAAACCATTATCTCCAAATGAGGATGAAAAAGGAGAAATAGTGTATCAATATGATAAAGCAGGAGTGGAAAAATTAAAACAATTAGGCTATGATATCAATTCTCTAGTTGTTAATCAAACTTAAAGCGCATTATTTAGCTCCTTAAGTTCATTTTCTAAAGCATCTATAGCTTTGTTAAATATATCTTTTATTTCAAGAGATCCCCAACTCTCTACATCCATTATTATGTTATTTTCATCTCCTTTAATCTGTATGTGATCCTCTCCTGCAACATCAACACAAGCCATACAAAGTATACATGCTTCTTCATTCTTCACTACTAATTTTCCGTTTTCAACGTCAAAAACGTGAGCTGGGCATACCTCTACCACTTGTTTAGGATTATCTGGTTGAGAAAGAATTTTTACTTTTGGTTTAAATCTATATGTTACATGCGCAGGAATAAACTTTGCATGTTCCTCTCCAACACCGAATTTTATTTTTCCTTCTAATGATATTTCTTCTCCTTCTCTCAGTTTTACTAATAGCATTTTATCATAAACTGGAGAGACACCATCTTCAAATTGAATATCCCCGGAGTAAACATTTCTTTCTCCTTTAACTTGAAGTTTAAATGAGAACTCATCTTTGTTTTTTGTAACTTTTAATGGAATTAATCCTAATCTTTGGGCTAGAACTTCATCATACATTGTAGAGGTGTTTTTATGGATAACTACATCTTCTATTGTTGCAGTAGGCACTTCTCTAATCATCGCCCTTCTCAAAGAATTAGCTAAAGTTACTCCGAAATCTGTGAGTAATATTGAGGCCTCAAGTCCTTCTTTTGATAAGATTTTGGCTTTCATATTTACATTCTTCTTCCTCTTCTTCCTCCTTTAGGTTTACATCCTCCATGTGGCAATGGTGTTACATTTTCTATTCCTAGGATTTTTAATCCAGATCTTTGTAATGCCAATATCGCAGGTTTATAACCAGGACCAAGGTTCTTTGATTTGATTCCTCCTGGCGCTCTAAGCCTAATGTATATCTCTTTTATTCCGCGATCTAAAGCTTCAGATGCTACTTCTTTTGCGGCTTCCATTGTAGGTCTTGGAGCAGAACCAAATCTATCTGCAGATGCTTTTTGTCCGCTAGTCCTTAGTGAAAAAGTATGTGCTCCAGTGAGATCAGTAAGATGGATAAAAGTATTGTTTGCGCTCGCGTAGATATGAACAATGCCTCTATGCTCCTTGCTCTGCTGTTGCTGCTCGGCCATTTTCTATTTCTCTCTTTAAAGTTATTAATTTTTCCTCTTCTCTTTTAACAAAATATCCTGGGGAAGTTACTCTTCTATCTCCTACATATACAAATTCGTGAACAATCAATTGTCTGGCTTGCTTAATAGATTTAGTAAGTTTAAGGTTATAAAATACAACACTTGCAAGCCTTCTTTTAAGTATATCCTCAACTGTTAACTCGAGGATATCACCTATTTCTGCTTCCTGACTTTTTAGTAATCCAAGATCATACAATCTCTTTATGAATTCTTTTCTTTCTTCTTCTCCTTTGCCTAACGCTTGTAGGCCTATTAGCTCTCTCGCTCTTCTTCTAATTTCTCTTAACAAAGATTCAGCTTTCCAAATTTCTTTCTTATTTTTTAGCGCGTAAGCTTTCATTAAGTACTTATCTCTTGCAATTCTTTGTTTATCCCAAAGCTTAAGGGGCCTTTCGTATTTTTTCCTCAATCTTTTAGCTAAGCCCATATCACTTCTCACTCTTAGCTTGTTGCTGCTGTGTAGATTTTCTAGTTACTCCTACAGTCATACCTATTCTTCCTTTTACATTAGCTCCTCTTGACCTTGTTCTTTGTCCTCTAACTTTGTAGTTGAATTGATGCCTGAATCCTCTCCATGTTCCTGATGTCTTCAGTGATTCTATGTACATTTCTTCAACAGATTTAAGCTGATTACCAATATAATGCTCTGGAGAATTTGGATCAAATCTTCTCCAATTTAGAAGCCAATTAGGAATTCCATATTTCTTTGGATTTACTATTATATCTTTAAGCTTATCCATTGTTTGCTGATCTAATTCTTCAAATTTTGTTTTTCTATCTAAGCCTAAAACATTTACTATTGCGTTTGATAAACTCCAACTAATTCCATAAATTTTAGTTAATCCATGCAACACAGTATCAGTAGTATTAATATCTACATCTCCAATTCTCACTATTTTTTGCAATTGCTCCTCTTTTTTTACTGCCCCTTGCTCAGGCTTGCCCTTACCTTGCATAAAAGAATTATCGTATAAATATAAAAATCTTTAGAGTAGCGCCAACTCGCTTTCCCGTCTCTTCGACAGTACTCACGAGACGCCTCGGAGATTCTCTTCCGTGTTCGGAATGGGTACGGGACTTTCCTCCGAGCTATGAGCGCTACATTTTATTTAAACAAATTGCAATATTTAAATTCTTACTTGTTTATTTGCTCCTTAAAATGCTTAGTAAATGAGCACTCATCAATTATGTTATAACCTTTGCTACTAGCATAATCTAATACATGTTGAGTAAGCCTTGTTGCAATTCCTTTTCCTCTTTCTTCTTCAGGAGTGAATGTTTCATAGATAATAAAATTATTTCCATCAATTCTGTATTTAACATATGCTTTTCCGTGAGGAGTATCAATGTAGAATTCATTATCTCCTTGCTTAATTTCTTCCATAGAATAATTTATTTGACTAATTAATATAATTATTATGAAATTTGTGGAGTTATGTAATTATTTTGCAAAATTAGAAAGTACTACTAAAAGGCTTGAAATGTTTGATATTTTGTCAGAAGCATTTTCTAAAGCTGATGAAAGTGAAATAAAGAAAATAGTTTATTTCATGCAAGAGATTCTTTTGCCACCATTTTACAACGCTCAACTAGGAATTGCAGATAAAATGGCTGAAAAAGCAATTGCTCTAGCATTTTACACTTCAGAGAGCAATGTAGAGCAATTATATAAAAGCATAGGTGACTTAGGCGAAGTTGCTTTTAGATTAAATAAAAACCAAGGAAATAACAACGACGTTTCATTTGTTTATGATACTTTGCTAAAAATAAGCAAAATATCAGGACAAGGAAGCAATGAGCAAAAAATAAATAGCATAGCCGCTTTGTTAAGACAATCTTCTCCTATAGAGGGTAAGTACATTATAAGATTTGTTCAAGGAAGGCTTAGATTAGGGGTAGGAGAAGCAACTATAATGGAGGCATTATCTGTGGCTAAAACCGGGAATAGAGAGGCTAAACCTTTAATAGAAAGGGCTTACAATCTTCTTTCAGATCTTGGCTTAGTTGCAGAAATATTTTATAAAAAAGGAATTGATGGAATTAAGCAAGTAAATATTCAACCAATGAACCCAATTAGACCTGCTTTAGCAGAAAGATTACCTACAGCAGAAGAAATAATTGCAAAACTAGGAAAGTGTGCAGTTGATCAAAAATTTGATGGTTTTAGATCACAAGTACATAAGTCAGGAAAAGAAGTGAAAATATTCTCAAGGAATTTAGAGGACATAACACACTTTATGCCAGATATTGTTAGAGAAGTTGAAAAGTTACCTTATGATAAGATAATTTTTGATAGCGAAGCATTAGCATATGATGAAAACACAAATACTTTATATCCATTTCAAATCACAATCCAAAGAAAAAGAAAACACAACGTTGAGGAGGTGGCAACTCAATTGCCTTTAAGGCTTTTCGTATTCGATCTTCTTATGGTTAACGATGATATATTGATAGATAAGCCATATGAAGAAAGAAGAAAAAGATTAGAGCAAATATTTCCAGAAGAAGGTAGAATTGCAAGGTCAAAGATATTAATTACTGATAATCCTAAGGATTTAGAGAAATTCTTTGATGATACTATTACTAGTGGTTTAGAAGGCGTAGTTGCTAAAAACCTTCACGCTCCATATTCTGCAGGAGCAAGAAACTTTAACTGGATTAAATTAAAGAGATCTTATAAATCTGAGCTAGAAGATACAATAGATGTTGTTATTCTCGGATATTTCCTTGGTAAAGGAGCAAGAGCAGATCTTGGAATAGGGGCATTGCTTGTGGGAGTATATAATGAAGATAAAGATGTTTTTGAAACAATAGCAAAAGTTGGCTCTGGTTTTACTGAGGACGAATGGAAACAATTAAAGAAAATGTTAGACGAAATTAAGGTTGATCAAAAACCTGCAAGAGTTGAATCTTTAATGGTCCCTGATGTATGGGTATATCCAAAATACGTAATAAGCGTAAAAGCTGATGAAATTACAAAGAGCCCAGTGCATACATGTGGCCAAAGTGAAGGCGTGGGTTATGCATTAAGATTTCCAAGAGCTGTTACTTTTATTAGAACTGATAAGAAACCTGAAGATGCAAACAGCACTAAAGAAATTATAGAAATGTATTCACATCAGAAAAAAGTAAAAATTGGCAACGATGCTGACGTTTGAAGGTAAGTTTAGTTTTTTAGGGGAAGAAGTTGACTTTGAGAAAGCAAAATATGTAGTTTTGCCTGTTCCGCTAGAAATAACTCAAACAGGAAAAAGAAGCTGTAAAGATGCTTGGATTTCAGTAATTCAAGCTTCGCAATTATTAGAGAATTACGATTATGAGCTAACCTATGAAACTAAGGATATAATATACACTGCAGGTCCAATGGTTTTATCTGCAGATCCAACAAAAGCCTTAGAAGAAATAGGAAATCAAGTAAAAGAAATCCTTGATAGCGGAAAGTCCCCTATATTAATTGGAGGTGAGCACACTATCGCATATGGAGCTAGTTTAGTAAATAATTGTGATTTTATAATTTTTGATGCTCACGCAGATTTTCGTAATTCAATGTTAAATCAAAAGTTTTCTCATGCTACAGTATCAAGGAGAATTTCAGAAAATCACAAAGTAAATATTATTGGTGTAAGAAGCATAAGTCTAGAAGAAAAGTATGATTTACAAAATAATTACAATGTTAGAGTGTATGATATAAATAACTTAGATGCAATTGATCTTGATAAGGTTAGCAGCGATGTTTGGCTAAGCATAGATATGGATGTATTTGATCCTGCATATGCACCAAGTGTTGCAGTTCCCGTATTAAGAGGTATAGATTATAACATTTTCTTAAAATTGTTGAAGAAAATCTTTTCTAATAAGAACGTTGTTGGTATTGATATTAGTGAGATTATTCCTTCGAATACTTTAACAACAGAATTACTTGCAGCAAAAATTATACAAGATTTTGTTGCTTTAAAAGAAATTTCTGCCGAAAAATAATTAAACTAGTACTTTATCTAATATCTTCCTTAATTTAATAGGATCATGTTCCCATGGCATTTTTTCATTAATTAAATCACATTCTATTGCATTTTTGACATCATTTTCTACAAATCCTTTAAGTATAGAATATTTAGTTTGCATTATCAAATTTTCGATTCTTTTGTTGTTTACTATAACTATATCAGGCTTTTTAGCATATTTTGTAATTATTTTAACAAAATCTGATGCCTTGTAATTATAAGTTTCAGACTGTTTATTCATTATATTTACAATAAGAACAACTTTTCCTTTGCTTTTATTTATGGCATCTTTAAAACCATTAACTAAAGTACTAGGAATTATAGAGGAATAAAGATCTCCAGGACCAAATATAAGATAATCCGCACTTTCAATCACATATTTTGCTTCTTTACCAATTTTTTCTTCTTTTGTTAGTTTAACATCAAATATTTTAATTATTTCATTCGATTTTTCATCTAGAACATTTTCTCCGTATAATTTTCCTTTATCAGTTTCTAGAACTAAAGTTGTACTTGTGAACACATTATCAATAATAGGAACAAAGTGTATATTCTCAGGAACCCAGTATAATTCTTTGGCCTTTTCTATATACTCTTGATTAAACAATCTGATTAATGAAAACAATATAAGATTTCCTAAGTTATGGCTTTCATCCAAGTTTATTCTATCTTTGCTAATTTCTTTTAATAATTCGTTTTTTGAAACTGCTAATATTCTGTCCCTCAGATCGCCTAGAGCATAAATACCAAATTTTCTTCTTAAGTAACCTGTGGATCCGCCAGAGTCAAACATTGTTACTATGTTGTATATTTGATCTTTTCTGTTTTCTAATGCTTTCAAAGTATTTCTGGCTCCAGATCCTCCTATTATTACAATGTTCATTTTTTGAATGGAAAAGAACCCCTATTTATTACTTGAGCTTATTGCTTTTTTATATCCGTGTTTATAAGATGCATGGCCCACAAAGAAAGCAATTAAAACTGCAACAATCAAAAGCGCATACACATCTAAATTTTCTCCTTCTCTTTTAACAACACTTGTTGCCTCACTAAATCCTTCTGCGTATGCAAATATATCAAAGCTTTCAGCAAATACATTGTAGATTGCAATTAGTATGTTCCATATATTTGGTTTTTCTATTGCAATTATAATTGATTGAATAGTAACTAGTAATCCAAAGCCAATTATTAAAATCCCAAAGACTAAGAAAGAAAAAGATAATAATCCGGAGAATACTCCTATACCAATGTAACCAAGATAATAAGCGATGAAGCCAATAATAATTGAAAATACGTAGGCAAGACCTACATAGCCCAACAATAATCCAGAGTAGCTTGCTATTTTAGCAAAATTACTTTTCTTTTTTCTTTTACTTAGTATGCCAATATTATAGCCAGCAGCGTAGCAGTTCCAAAGTGAAATAAGTAAATCTACTACGATTATTAAGATAGTCAGTATAGTGCTAATGCCCATAGTTACTATGTAATTTAATATTTAATAGTCATGAATTTAAAAATTTATCAATTAAAGAATAAAGCAATCGTTATTTATCTTTAAAACTATTTATTTTTGGACAATATAAACTACTATAGATTAGAATATGGACCCGAATGAAATTAAGCAAACAGATGACTTTCCAGATACATTTTACGCATACATAGAAATCCCTTCAGGTAGTAACATAAAGTACGAATATAAAGAAGGCGTAGGCCTAGTTACAGATAGATTTCTTTATACATCGATGACATATCCAGCAAATTATGGATTTATTCCAAATACTAAAGGAGAAGATGGAGATCCGTTGGATGTATTAGTGTTATCTTCGTTGCCAGTTACTCCAGGAACATTTATAAAATGTAAGGCGATAGGTCTTGGAGTAATGGAAGATGAAGAAGGAATTGATAATAAAGTCATAGCTGTTCCTGTAGAAAAGGTAGATCCATTTATAAAGTACAAAAGCATAGAGGAAGTGCCAGATATATTAAAGGATAGGATAAAACACTTCTTTGAGCACTATAAGGAATTAGAAAAAGGTAAGTGGGTTAAGTTCCAAGGATTTAAAGGCGTAGAAGAAGCTAAAAACAACATAAAATCACACAGAATATAGGTTTATCTTTTTTCTTTTTCTAAAGATTAATGAATAAACTAATAGCACTCGCACTAATACTAATTATTTTGCTCTTTGAATTTCAAGTAAATCAAGTAAAGGCAGGCAGTATTTCTATTTCTTTTAATCTTTTGAACACATCAGTGAATGAAAATTCATTTTTATACTATAAAATAAGTTCTAATCTTCTAACTCAAACCAATTATGTTTTAACTTTGCATGGTCCAGAAACAATTTTATATCACGGCATTATGCCCCTAAACTCTTCTCAAATTTACAAAATAAATATATCAGATTTGGAATATGGAGAGTACTCTGCTTTTCTTAATGTTTCTAAGTTGTTAATTCCTATAGGCGGCGGAAACTTCTATGTATTGCCAAATCCAATGATAAGAGTTCAAGGATGTTCCTCTTATTTTTTATATAAGAATTATACAAACGTAACTATTGATATTACTAACACAGGAAATGCTCCTTTGCAAATCTACTCTGCGATTACTAATTATTCGCAAGTAAACCTAGGCATTAATAAAACAATTAGTATTTTACTAAGGTTATCTAAAAGTGAAAACATTTCGATATTTTACTCTTTTGCAAACAAAACATACACGAAATATTGTAACATAACTTTGCTTAAGCCAAATTATTCGATTAAAGTAATTAAGATTGCTTACATTAGCAACTCTACTGGTAATTATTACTATGTTTTCTACAGCTACAATGGCTCGATTCCAACTAAAGTTAACGTATATGGAGAAACTAATTATGGTCTTTTATTTAATCACTCGTACTTAGTAAATCAGTCTTCTAAGCCAATTGTTATTCATCTACCAGCGATGGAGTTTAAATCGCTAAATGTTTCATTCATAAATAGCTCTGGAGATATAGTTACATATTCGCAATCATTTCCAACATACTATCTTCCAGAGATTAATGGTGAGGAATACTATGCAATTTTATTAGCTATAGGAATTACTTTAATCATAATAATTCATAAATTCTTATGAGAGAGATTGAGATTTTGATTTCATTTTTGCCTTCATTGCTAATATTTCTTTACTTTATGCACCAACTGAATCCATTCATAGCAATCATTTATTCTCTAATTATTTTAGCCGCTATTGATCTCTCTGTATTATTATCTTCTAAACTATTTTCTATTGAGATAGATTTTACTAGATGGGTTGATGGAATTGTATTCTCAGTAGTGATCACTGGTTTCTTAAGTGCAATTGGTGCTCCATTGCCAGTGTTCTTATTGCCAGTGGCTCAAATAGAAAGAAGTTTTTCGTTAAAAAGACCTAATCAAAAATTATCCTCTTATGATGTATTTAGATTTGCTGTAATTTTAGCGATAATAACTTTATTAGTGCTTATCGTTCTTTCAATGTTAACTTTATTTATTGGAGGATACTCACTTTCTTCTAGAATTGTTGGTGGTTTCTTAATTTCTTTCTTTATTTCCTACTTGCCATTTAGTCAAAAACTAATAGGCGTAAGACTTTTATATGCAAGGCCAAATGGCTATTTATTTGAAGAGATAATATTGCTGTTGAGTGCGATAATTGCCTATTTTTCAATGGAAGCTGTGGGAATATTATTAGCAATCGATCTTTTATTTGTTGTTATTTTAATAGAAAGAAAGTTATTATAATTAATGCTAGTTGTTTCTAACTTTGAGCTATACTTAGAAAATAGAAAGTTACTTGAAGGTGATAGGATTGAAGTAGAAAAAGGAGAAAAAGCAATACTTATAGGACCAAACGGTGCAGGGAAAACTTCTCTTTTTAAGGGAATAATGGGAATCGAGGGATATTTGCTTAAAGGGAAAATAGAAATAGATGGAGAGGATATTTCTTCTTTGCCTACAGAGGAAAGATTTAAGAAAGGATTATTCTTGTTTTTTCAAAACACTGCAGATCTTGATATTCCATTTAATAGATTAATTAATGCAATTATACTTTCTAGGTTCGGTGAAAAAGATAATTCAAAAATAGAAAAAGCACTTAATGAACTTAACTTGGATAATAGCTTTCTATATAAGCAAATTAATGGTTCTCTTTCTGGTGGAGAAAAGAAAAGAATAGAAATGTTACAGCTATTAGTTTCTTCTCCAAAATATGCATTAATAGATGAATTTGATTCTGGCTTAGATTTTGATGGAATAAATAATTTTGTTAAGATCATTAACTCTGCAGATTTTGGAGCAATAATAATTACTCATCAAGCATCAATTTCTAAGATGATAAATGCCTCAAAATATTATTTGCTTAACAAAGGTAAATTAACGCAAATTTCAAGAGCTGAAATGGATAGAATAATTAGCGAAGGATATGGCAGTTGAATACAAGTATTTACTTTCTCCGGGAATAAATGAAGACGTAGTAAAAATGATTAGCGAATATAAGCAGGAGCCAGAATGGATGACTAACATAAGGCTCAATGCATTTAAGGAATTTATTAAAAAACCAACACCAGATTGGGGATATCCTTATTTATCAAAAGAATTAGACTTTACAAAGTTTATTTATTTTGCTGATCCTATGGCTAATAAAACTTCTTCTTGGGAAGAACTTCCAGAAGACATTAAAAAAGCATATGAAGAACTTAATCTTCCAGAGATAGAAAGAAAATACTTAGCAGGAATTGTGTCAACATTTGATTCTTCTCCAGTTGTTTCTAAGATAAAGAGAGAGTTAGAAGAAAAAGGCATAATATTTATGGATTTAGATAGTGCAGTGCAAAAGTATCCGGATTTGGTAAGAGATTACTTTATGAAAGCAGTGCCTATATCCGATAATAAGTTCGCCGCTTTACATGCTGCAGTTTGGTCTGGAGGTACATTTCTTTATGTTCCTCCACACACAAAAGTAGATTGGCCATTACAAAGTTACTTTAAAATTCATTCTGCAAGCATAGGACAATTTGAGCACACAATAATAATTGCTGATAAAGGCAGCGAATTCACTTATATTGAAGGATGTTCAGCTCCAACTTATTCTGGAGATCAAAGGGCATTGCATGCAGGAGTTGTAGAAATTTATGTAGAAGATGAGGCAAAAGTTAATTTTATTTCAATAGAAAATTGGAGCAAGAATGTTTACAATTTAACAACGAAGAGAGCAATAATTAAGTCTAATGCAAACATGCAATGGATAGAAGCAACTTTAGGTTCAAAAGTATCAATGATTTATCCTGCTTCATACATAAGAGGAGACAATTCTTCAACAACAAACATTAATTTAAGCGTTTCTCCTCCTAATACTTGGAAAGACACTGGAAGTAAAGTTATAATCTCAGGAAATAATGCAAGAGCGAGGCTTTTATCTAAATCTATAAGCATAGGAAATGGGGTATCAGTGTATAGAAGTTTAATAAATGTTTCTCCAAGTGCAAACAATGCAAAAATATTTTCAGAATGCGATTCTCTTCTTGTGGATAAATACTCCAGAGCATATACATTTCCTCACAATGAAATAAGGAATCAAAGCGCAGAAATTCATCATGAGGCATACTCGGGAGCAATTTCAAGAGAAAACATAGAATATCTTAGATCTAGAGGGATTAGTGAAAATGATGCTAAAAGCTTTTTAGCCGTAGGGTTTATTGATGACATATTGAGAGCAATTCCTGTTGAATTCTCTGTTGAAATATCTAAGCTAATTAAGATGCAAATGAACAATGGTTGAATTAAAAGAATTGCTAAAGCCTTACGTTACTGATTGGTTTTTCTCTCAATTTAAAGACTTTACTTTGCCGCAAAAAGAAGCAATAAGCAAAGTATTACAAGGAAGAAACGTATTAGTTACTGCTCCTACTGGCTCAGGTAAAACGTTGGCAGCATTTCTAGGCATATTAAATGAGTTGTTTACGTTAGATGAAAAGAAAGAACTAAAAGAAGGAGTTTATGCAATATACATTTCTCCTTTAAAAGCACTGATTAATGATATTACTAAAAACTTAATTGTTCCTTTGGAAGGAATTTCTAAGATTGCAAAAGAAAAATACAATTTAGATCTAAAAAACGTTACTATTGGAATAAGGTCCGGTGATACATCTTCTGCAGAAAAAGGAAAACAATTAAGGAAACCGCCAAAGATACTATGCACCACTCCAGAGAATCTTGCTATTGCTTTATCTTCACCAAAGTTCAGAAATAATTTTTCAACAGTCAAATGGATAATAGTTGATGAGATTCATTCTTTAGCAGAATCTAAGCGTGGAACTCACTTAACATTAAGCTTAGAAAGACTGGAAACAATTTCTCCAGGATTTGTTAGAATTGGCTTAAGCGCAACTATTTGGCCTTTAAGTGAAATTGCAAAGTTCCTTGTTGGGAATAGACAATGTGATATTATTGATGCAAGATTTTATAAGCCAATTGATATAAAAATTATTTCTCCTATTAAGGATTTAGTAAATACTCCTGTTGATACAATAACTAAAGAAACATATAAAACAATAACTGATGAAGTTAAAAAGCATAGAACAACACTAATATTTACTAACACAAGGAGCGGAACTGAAAGAATTGTTGCTAACTTGAAAAAGAATTTCCCTTCTATATTTAACGAAGACAACATTGGAGCTCACCATTCTTCAGTTAGCAGGGACATTAGATTAGAATTAGAAGATAAGCTTAAAAAAGGTAAATTAAAGGCAATTGTAAGTTCAACTTCTTTAGAATTAGGAATTGATATTGGTTACATAGACCTTGTAATTCAACTTGGGAGTCCAAAAAGCATCGCTAGGTTATTGCAAAGAGTAGGCAGAGCTGGCCATAAGTTGCATGAAACCTCTCGTGGTTTATTAATTTGCGATAACCCGGATGATCTAATCGAAGACAGCGTAATGGCTAAAAAAGCAATGGAGCACGAAATAGATAGCATAAAAATTATTAAAAATGCATTGGATGTATTATCTCAGCACATTGTAGGAATGAGTTTAGAGAAAAGATGGAACCTTCTAGAGGCATACAATGTTATAATAAGAGCATATCCTTATCACGACTTAACTTGGAAAGATTATTTAAGTGTTATAAAGTATCTTGCAGGAGAGTATCATAGCTTAGAAGAGAAAAACGTGTATTCAAAGATTGCAATTTATAAACAAGAGCAGGAAAACTTTATTCGAGTATTTGATCTGCCTGAGATAACCAAAGAAGAGGCAAAAGAATATTTCTTTGGAAAGAAAGGAACTGTTAGAGCAATATATTATCTTAACCTTGGAACAATTCCTGATGAAACGAAAATTAAAGTATATACAATAGATAAAAAGTTCATTGGTACCTTAGAGGAAGATTTTGTTCAAAGATTGTTGCCAGGAGATAAATTTGTGCTTGCAGGAAAAATATACAGCTTTATAAAAAGAAAAGGTACAAAAGTAATCGTAATGCTTTCAAAAGAAGAAAAGCCTACGGTGCCTGCTTGGTTTTCAGAAGAATTACCTTTAAGTTTTGATTTAGCAAATTGGATCAGATCATATAGAAATAAAATGCTATATCTTCAGGAAAACAAGCTTAAGCAATTTATAAAGAAAGAGTTTAATGTAAATGATTACGCAGTAGATGCAATTGCAAAATACATAGAATTACAAAGAGTTTTCTTGGACAATTTTGTAAAAAAGAAACTAAGCGATAAAGATATTTTAGTTGAAGAGTACTTATCAGAAGGAAAAAGAAACATAATATTTCATACTTTATTCGGAAGAAAAGTTAACGATGCACTTTCTAGAGCATATGCGTATAAGTTATCCAATGAAATTGGTGAATCAATAGGAATACAAATAAACGATAATGCTTTCTTGCTTTCTTTCGAAGATAAAACAATCCCTACTTCTAAAATAGTAAGGCTAGTAAAAGCAGATGAGTTGGAAGAGATATTAAAAAAAGCAGTTTCAAACACTGAACTATTTAAGTTAAAATTTAGACAAAACGCTGCAAGATCTTTTATGATCCTAAGGAATTACAAAGGAATAGAAATTCGCGTAGAAAAGCAGCAGATGAACGCAGATAAACTATTAAATGCAGTAATGCAATTTCCTGAGATGCCTCCGCTTAAAGAAACTTTTAGAGAAATATTATATGATTACTTGGATATAGAGCATGCAAAACAAATATTAGAAAAGATAGAATCAAATGAGTTAAGATTTGTAATTTCAAGGCCTTTGCAAGTTGCAAGTCCATTTTCTTACAATTTAATTACATTAGGACACTCTGATATTGTACTTTTAGAAGACAGAAGAAGATTAATTGCAAAGCTTTACAAAGAACTTATAAGCAAAATAGACAATGGAAATATTTAACGGAATATATTCTGTCCCAGGAGAACGTTGCATATTAATAAAACCATTAGATCTTGTTGTGATTTCTGATTTGCAATTAGGAGAAGAGAGATATCTTGCAGAAGAACTTCACATTTATGTTCCAGAGGTGCAGCTTAGGAAAGAATTGGATCAAATAGAGAGAATTTCAAAGAAAACGGGGGCAAAAAGAATACTAATAGATGGCGACATTAAGCATGAGTTTGGTGAAGCCTCTAGGCAAGAGTGGAGAGAAGTAACTCAAATGATTGAAAAAATTAAGGAATTGTTTAAGGAAATCATAATTGTTAGAGGCAATCATGATAATTTCTTAATAAATATTTTGAAGACTATGGATCTAAAGATATACGAAGAATACTTAGAAAATGGATTTTTGTTCATTCATGGGCACAAAATGCCTGAGAATCAAAATTATAATACTTTGATTATGGGGCATGAAGAACCAACAATTTTGCTAAGGCACGGATACGATAGAGTAAAGATTCCTGCAATAGTTTATGGCAAGTGGAAGGATAAAAACATAGTTGTATTGCCGGCATTTTCTCCTTTATCAGAAGGAGCTGTAATTAATTCTATCTATGATAGAGAAGATATAATTTCTCCAATAATGAAAGATATAGATATTAGCAAATTAAAGGCAATAGGCATAGTAGAGCCAGATGAAGAATTAGATTTAGGTGAGATAAGGAACATTCAAATTGTTTAATTTTAAAGCAATGAATTAAATTATTGTTATTAGAGCTCGGGTCGCGTAACCTGGTAGCGCGCACGCCTGGAGAGCGTGTGGGCTTTGTCCCTTGTGGGTTCAAATCCCACCCCGAGCGAATCTATTTAGTTAATCTTTGATCCTTAAATATTTACTCCGTCCTTGCGAGAAATTTACAGT
>CAYOMU010000002.1:4486-28000 GCA_964405205.1 Candidatus Woesearchaeota archaeon | reverse complement strand
TATGTTCCTATAACTATAACTAATACTCAAAGTTCACCAACTCCAAGTCCATTTCAGCAAATGATTACATTTAGCTCTTCAAATTCGGCCTGGAATTACATTAATACCTTATCAAATAGCTTTGGTCAGAATGTAGAATTTATATGGCCTAATGGCACTATAATACCTTCTTGGCTAGAAAGTTACTCCTCAAATAACGCAATATGGTGGATTAAGATAGGAAGCATACCTGCAGATTCTTCAATAACAATATACATGGTCATATATCCGAAGAATGTAAACTTATTTGGAACTACAAATTCACAAGGTCAAATGATAGTAGGCGAGGCACCTTTGCTTTCTCCTAGTTATGGAGAATATGATGATGGGGCTAATGTTTTCTTAGCTTATGGCTACTTTGACAATACTTTAGATGGTTGGAGCGCTCATATCTATTCTGGAAGCTTTACTCCTACTGCTACTAGCAACGGAGTAGAAATGCTAAATGATTCAACCTGGGAAGGCACTTACTTACTTCCTCCTAATAACTTCAATATTCCTGAAGTTCCTATTGTTGTTGAAGAGGCTTGGTATCACACTGGCGGCAGCAATCCTGCAGATTCAAATACAATATCTATTTTTGGAAATACAAACTCACAAGTTGACGTTGTTAATATTGGAAGTACAGACGGCGGTAATAGTCCCGCAGCTAGCGATTCTACTTTTGTACAGTATCAATACTGGCCAGGTAATTCAGCTCCAGATTCTCAATCAGTAGAACTTAAGTCTTCTGTAACTAATACATATTTAAGTAACACCGGTTTTCCTACTCAAGCTTACACATTTTATACATACATGATTCTAACAAACTCATATGCAAAAGCAGGTTATTATGAATATAGCTCTAATCAAGTATGGGCTCCTTTAACTCTTTTAGGATCACTAGATACTACAGGATTAACCTCTTCAACCCTAAATTATAACCCCTTCAATTATGGTACCTTAGAAATTGGTGCTGGAACTGGAGGAGCATATTCTTATCAGTATTTAGAGTGGGTTATAGCAAGATCTTATCCTCCAAATGGAGTAATGCCTTCAGTTAGCTTCGGGAGCGTACAATCTATTTAAATAAAACTATTAAAATATACAAAACGTATGAATTTATGGTATCGCTAGATGATATCAATCCAATTAAATTAATTAAAAAGCCTATTAAGTTAGAGCAAAACGTTCAGCCAGGAGAATACGTGGAGTTGGAAATTTCAAAAGATACAGAACCAACTCCTAAGTTATATGTAAAGGTATTTTCTGTCTCTAGATACGAGGACGCAGATACAATAATTAATGAGCTAAGGGAAGGTTCTTCTATTATAATAATCAAGGCAAAAGATTTGTACACTCACGATCAAGAAGAACTTAAGAGATTTATTTCAAAAATAAAGAAGACAGCAGATGCAATTAGTGCGCAAATAATAGGAATAGATGAGAGTTACTTTATAGTTGCTCCTTCATTTGTAAAAATTGAAAAAGGAGAAGTGATGCCTCCAGATCAATCAACACAGATAATTCAATAAAACTCTATTGACCTTTGATTTTTTAGTTTAATTGCAATAATTCCATTATTTTTTGCTTCTTTAGCTAGATTTTGATCTTCAGTGAATATACAAAGATTTCTTTTCTTAGCTTCCTCTAGAATTAATTCATCAGTTTTTTTATTATATACTTCGATGATGTTAATTTGCTGGTTTTTTAGCCAATCTTCTATATTTATCCCCTTTGATTTTATTTCGTTAACATTTGCTCTTAAAGTGTATAATTTAATTGGAATCATGGCTTCTTGCAACAATCTAAGTAAATCTACTTTGTTTTTAAATGCATATATTAATTCATTAGAATCTATTAAAATCCCCTTTGCATCTCTTATTTGCATTTTCCACTTGCTGCAAGAGTCCAAACATTATTGATCTTTTTAGAAATTAATGCTAATTCATCTTTAAAGAATGGAATAAAATCTTGGAAGCTAATAACTAATTTTTTATTCTTGAACTCAGATACTGTGCCTAAAAATCTCATAGATAAAATGTGAACTAATACTTGTTCTCCTGGCTGAAAGTTAATGTCATCAGTAATTTCTAGCGTTATTGTTTTTGTTTTTTCAACTTTTGTATCTTTGTGTAAAACTACATTTCCAGCTAAACCATCTTCCTTTGCCAGAGAAGGATCAAGCTTTGTGAGTACGCCAATAGTTTTTCCTCTCTCTGCTTCTTTTTCTTCCTTAAATTCACTTTGAATTCCTTCAACTCGAGAGTATAATTCTTCAATTTTACCTTTGTAAGCAATTCCTGGAATTATTTTTATTTCATCTCCTATTTTTAGCTTACCTCTTTTTATTCCTCCCCCAATTACGCCGCCTTTTAACTTATTAATTGGTGTTCCTGGTCTATTAATGTCAAAACTTCTAACAATGGGCATAATTAGCTCGCCATCTTCTTTAATTGGTTCGAATTTTGAAATTTCTTCTATAATTTTATCTATGTTAATTTTTTGTTGTGCAAAAATAGGAATTATTTTTGCACTTGTATAGCCATTTTTATCTAAGAAATCTCTAATTTCATTATAGCTTTCTATTGCTCTTTCTTTGCTAACTAAATCTATTTTTGTTTGAGCTACAACTAAGTTTTTAATTCCAATTTTTTTAATTGTATCTAAATGTTCAGCAGTTTGTGGCTGCGGGCATTTTTTGTTTGCAGCAACTACTAGTATTGCTCCATCAACAAAAGAAGCTCCGCTGATCATTATTGATACTAGTTGTTTATGTCCAGGAGAATCTATTATTGAAACATTCATATATGGCTCGCCTTTTTCCAATGAAAACTTATCTCCATCTTTATAGATGGTGAAATGTGCATAGCCAAGTCTAATAGTCATGCCATATTTTAATTCCTCGCTGTGTCTAAGGGTTAATTCGTTTGTTAATGCTCTTACCAATGTAGTTTTTCCATCAGAAAAACTTCCAATAATATCAATAATGATGTTTTTCATTTCTTCTTTGGTATTAATTCTTCAATCGGTTTGCTTCCTTTTTTAATTATTTTTATATTTATTTGAGAAGTTTTTTCTCCAATAATTCCTCCCGCAACTTTTTTCCTTCTTCTTTTATTTATTCTGTTATTAAATGTATTTGGCTCAAAAAGATCACTAACAAGACCCATTGTCTTAAATCTTTTATCCATTGGATGACCAGTTAAATAACTCCCTCCCGTGATTTCACCTTCATAGTCCTCCAATCCTAAAAATGAAAGCGATACTTTGTCTCCTATTTGTTTCCCTATTAGTTGAGAGAAACTCTCAGTTTCAATTTGATATGACTTTCCGGTATCTGGATCATTTATTACAATCTTTACTTCCATTTTTTCAAATACTATTATCAAATAAAAAGCTTTTGAACGTTTAAAAAATTTAAAGATGTCTTTTTATATTATACTACTGAGAATAGTATGGACCTGCCAAAAGAAACAATAGATTTCTTTAATGGTGATGAATTTAGGGCTCGCGTATTTTATGAAAAATATGCTCTAAAAGATAAGTCAGGCGTAGTATTAGAGAAAACCCCGAAAGAAACTTGGAAAAGAGTGGCTCACGAAATAGCAAGCGTAGAAAAGGATAAAGAGAAGTGGGAAAAAGAATTCTATTGGCTAATGGAAGACTTTAAGTTTGTTCCTGGCGGTAGAATTTTATTTGGTGCAGGTTCAAAAGTTAAATCTACATTAATAAACTGTTACTTCATTCCTATTAAAGAAGATTCAATTGAAGGAATATTTCAATGTGCTACTGAAATGGCAAGAACATATAGCTATGGAGGAGGTGTAGGTACAGACATTTCTATTCTTAGACCAAGAGGTTCTCCAGTAAACAATGCCGCAATTACTTCCACCGGATCAGTTTCATTTATGGAATTATTTTCAACAGTTACAGGACTTATAGGTCAATCCGGAAGAAGGGGAGCATTAATGATTACAATAGATGTTTCTCATCCAGATGTAGAGGAATTTGTTACAATTAAATCAGATAAGACCAAAATAAAGTACGCGAATATTAGCGTTAAGGTAAACGATGCATTTATGCGCGCAGTTGAAGAAGATAAAGAATTCGAGTTACACTTCAAAAATGAAAAAGTAGAGGTTAAAAAAACAATTAAGGCAAGAGATCTTTGGAATAAAATAATAAAAACTGCGTTAGAAACAGGGGATCCTGGAATTATATTTTGGGACAGAGTTAAGTCTGAATCTCCTTCAGATTATGATCCAAGAATGGCATTAGCAGGAACTAATCCTTGCGCAGAAGAACCTTTAGAGCCTTATGGTGTTTGTGATCTTGGGAGTATAAATCTTTCTTCAATTGTTAAGAATCCATTTTCTGATAAAGCAGAAATAGATTGGGAATTACTAGAAAGATTAGTGCGTCTTGGAATAAGATTTTTAGATGACGTTTTAGATTACAATTATCCTAGGCATCCTTTGAAAGTACAATCAGAAGAAAGCGTATACTCAAGAAGAGTTGGTTTAGGAGTAATGGGCCTAGCAGATATGTTTATTAAGCTAGGATTAAAATATGATACTCAAGAAGCTGTTGATTTAGCTGATAAATTATTTGAGTTTATTAAAGTTAAAGCATATGATGAAAGCGTTAATTTAGCAATAGAGAAAGGATCATTTCCAGCGTTTAACGCAGAGAAATACTTAAGCAGACCATTTGCTCAAAGACTTCCAAAAGAGCTTCAAGATAGAATAAGACAAAATGGTTTAAGAAATGTTGCATTGCTTTCTATTGCTCCTACAGGTTCTATTTCTTCGATGGCTGGAGTAAGTAACGGAATTGAGCCAATTTTTGCGCTTTCATTTATAAGAAGATCAGAGAGTTTATCTAAGAAAGAGTTTGAAGTTTTTGTTCCTATTGTGCAGGAATACATGGAAAAATTCAAAATTAAAAAGAAAGAAGAACTTCCAGACATATTTGTTGTTGCACATCAAATTGATCCTTACTTTAGAGTAAAGATGCAGGCAACAATTCAAAAACATATTGATGCAAGCATATCCTCTACAGTTAATCTTCCTGCAACGGCTACCGAAGAAGATGTGAATAAGATATACATGTATGCTTGGAAGCTTGGATGTAAGTCAATAACTGTTTATAGAGAAGGTTCAAAGGAAGACGTGCTGAAGCCAATAGAAAAAAACGAGGCTAACAAAGAAGAAATTAGCAAAGAAGAATATCAAAGACCATTTATGATGAGTGGAAGTACAATTAAATTACCTTTACCTCAAGGTTCATTGTATTTGACTGCTAATTCTGATGAAAGCGGTGAAATAAGAGAAGTATTCATTACATTAGGAAGAATAGGGGAAGAGGAAAGAGCATATACCGAAGCATTAGGTAAGTTGATAAGTATGTATCTTCAAAAAGGAGGAAAAGTTGAAGATGTAATTAAAAAACTAAAAGGAATTAAAGGAGGAGAAAGTAAGTGGTTCAATGGAATTCAATTGCTTTCAGTTCCAGATGCAGTTGCAAAAGGATTAGAATTGTTGAGACTCAATAAAACGCAATTACCAGCGAACTTAATTTCTCAAAATACTCATACCAATAAAAAAACAGAAAATAACGAAGAGGAAAATTTTAACGCAAGCTCAGAAAATAAAGTAATTAGCAATCAAAAAACACTTCATGGATTAATAAATACTGTAGAAATAGAGGGCGCACAAGAATGTCCAGTGTGTCATGCAAAAGCATTAGTTTATGAAGGAGGATGCTTTATTTGTAAAAACTGTGGGTACACTAGGTGTGAATAGGTGAAATTTTTGCAACACCAAGTATTCTAAGCATTCTTACTGGTAGATCCTTATTTATTAATAATATTTTATCGTTTTCATTAAACACGAAATGCTTATTTGCATTAAATTTAGCATGCAGATTTTTACCATCAAACTTTACTTCACTTAGCTCAATATCTACGCTTTGCCAATGATTCAATAATGTAAGTTTTGTTCCTTCTTCTATCTTGTTTTTATAAAGAGGATTCACTTCTACTTCTATCTCTCCTTTATTTAAATCTGTGTAAGTATTTTCTTGCCTAAGCTCAACTCCTTTTGTGAGATACCAAGGATATATGTCCTTTAATCCAATTCCTACTCTATTTCCAGAGGATACTTCTTCTTGATCCTCTTGATTTACTTGTAAGGAATAAACATTTAATTCTTTTGTCAATGGCTCTGGTGTGATCATTATTTTATCATGTACATGTAATTTTCCAGAAACTAGAGTACCTAGAGCAACAGATCCTCCAGAGCGCATTTCAAACCCTTTGTCTACAACAAATGTTATTGGCAAATTATCTTTATTTTCCGGATTAATAGAAATAATTTTTGCTCTTAAATCTGCAATGTCTTTTTGAGAAAGTGCACTCATTTCAAATATTGGAACATTTGCTAAAGAAGTATTCTTAATTAACCCTTCAATTTTTTCCTTAGCTATTGCTGAATCTGCAATGTCTTTTTTATTTATACAAATGATTCCTGTGTTTTTATTTAATGAATTAAGCATTACAATGAATTCACCAAGCTGATAAGTTATAGGATTATCTGCTCCAATAACAAGTAAGAATGCATTTGAAGATGTTACTGCTGCAGCAGCCATTTCTGGAGTATCGACACCTCCAGGAACATCTATCAAATTTACTAAAGTATCTCCTTGCTTAAACATGTATACGTTAATATCTTCTGATTCGTAGCTTTGCTTTTGCTGTAACATTTGTGTTATGTAAGTTTTTCCACTCCCGTATGGGCCAATTACTGCAATAGTTAAGCTTTTCATTTTTTCAAATGTTTAAAATTGTATATAAATTTTATTATATACTTAAAGAGAGAAAATCCTCAGCAACCTTTACATTAACATTGTATTTTTCCGCTAGTTGTTTTACTTCATCGTAATATTCTTGTGAATTTTCATACATTTGACTTATATGCGTTAATATTATTTGTTTAGCGTTTGCTAATTTTCCTAGAGTTATCGCGTCATTAGTAGTTAAATGATAATATTCTTTCGCTTTCTTTTCTAAGTTATATGAATAAGTTGCTTCAATAATGAGTAAATCTACATCTTTAATATATTTAGCTATTTTCTTATTAAACCTAAAATCTGTTAGATATGCAATAGATTTTCCTTTTTTAAGTTCAGTTGCATCTTTAGCTCTAATTACTCTTCCTTTGTATATAATGTCCTTTCCTTGCAACAAAGGTTTGAGGTGTGGCCCGCTTTCTATCTTGTTCTTTTCCAAGAAATCTTTTTTAATTTTAAATCTGTCCTTTTCTTTTATTTTATAGCCAACACAAGGAACTGTGTGCTCTAAAGGAAAAGCAAAGATCTCATAATTATTTAATTCCAATATTTTTGTTTCCCTTTTTACATTTATGTCTTCTATTTCTATTTTTTGATCTAAATTAATTGCTTTAATTAGTATTTTCGCGTTTCTTTTTATATTTGGGCCGATTATTATTGGCATTGGTAAGTTCGAAATTGCTAATGATTCTAGTATTCCTGGAATACCTATAAAATGATCTACGTGCCAGTGTGTTAACAATATATAATCTATCTTAGGCGATAATCCTGCAATCTTTATCTGTCGTTGAGTTCCTTCTCCGCAATCTAGCAATAATCTTTTATCATCTACTTTTAGATATATTCCTGGGTGGTTTCTTTTTTGCGTCGGAAAGGCAGACGAGGTTCCAAGAAATGTCAGATTTATCATTTTCTCCCCTCTATCACCCAATTTGTTGGATGAAAATCTATTTTTGTGTGAAAGCCTGAGGTTTTCATATTATGTAAAAATATAGGTAGTAAAATTAAGTTTCTAATGCTTACTAAGTAATTATAACACAGCATACCATTTAAATTTAATTTTTTATAGGCATTTTGAATAAATTCTTTTGTAAAGAACTTATACGGCATAATCAAGCCATTAAATGCATCTACTATGATTATATCGAATTTTCTCTTTGTTCTCTTTACATAATTTAAGCCGTCATCTATTACCACGCCTTTATTCCAAAATTTTAATACTTCTTTATTAATATCAACCCCAATATAATTTTTTATACCAAGTTTTTCCATCTGTCTAAACATGGTTCCTCCAGCTACTCCAATTACCAAAACCTTTGGATCTTTATATAAGTTGTATATCGGAATAAAATAATCCCAGTATCCTCCAACTTTTATATCATCGGAAATTATTGAATATATTGCAAGTCCTTCTCTAACTATTTTTGTTTTTCCTCTTTTTTCAATTTTCATTCCAAATCGTCTTTTACATCCTTGTTAATTGTTTTTTCTTTTACTTTTTCTATAAAGTTTTCTAAGTTTAAACCTTTAATAGTGTTCCCATTTCTAAGTCTAACAGATATTTTGTTGCTATTCTTTTCTTCTTCTCCTATTATTACCATATAAGGAATTCTAAGTATTTGAGCTTCTCTTATTTTCTTTTGTAATGTTACTGCAGAATCGTCAAGAGTTGATCTTATTTTGTTTTCTAATAATGAATTGTTTACTTTTTCGGCATAGTCCTTTACTTTATCAGATATTGAGAGAACTCTTACTTGCTCTGGAGAAATCCAAACTGGCAAGTTTCCTGCAAAGTGTTCAATAATAACTGCCATGAATCTGTTGAAAGATCCCATTATTGCTCGATGTATGACTACAGGATACTTTTGTTTGTTATCTTTATCAATGTAATACGCATCAAATTCTGGAGCAAGATTAAAATCAAGCTGAACAGTTCCTATTGCTGCAGCATATTCTGGTCTTCCAGTAAAGTCATAGTAATATATGTCTATCTTAGGGCCATAAAATGCGCCATCCCCGGGCTTAATTTCATAGTCACCTTTTTTATCTAATATTGATTTAAGTGCATTTTCTGCCTTATCCCAAAGTTCTTCTGAACCAATTCTTTTTTCTGGTCTTGTCGCCAGGACTAATTTGTACTTTATGTTAAATAGAGAGTATACTTCGTGTGCATATTCTAAAACTTTCTCTACTTCGCTCTCTATTTGATCTTCAGTTGCGAAAATATGCGCATCTTGCTGTTGTATCGCTCTAGTTCTTTTTAATCCATCTAATGTACCTTCTAGTTCATATCTGTGAACCCATCCAAACTCTGCAATTCTCATTGGTAAATCTCTATAACTTCTTGGCTTAGATTTAAACACTAGTACATGAAATGGACAACTCATTGGTTTCAGTGCGTATTCTTCACCAACTATTTTGAACTTATTATCCCCTAATTCCTCTAATTCTGAGAAAGGATAAACTGCAAACATGTTTTCTTTATATTTAGCATAATGCCCAGTTATTTTCCATAGTTCTGATTTTGCAATAAAAGGCGTTTTAACAGCTAAATAGCCATATTTTTCATCTAATTCTTCAGATAACTTCATTAGTTGTCTGTAAACAAAGTATCCTCTTGGCAAGTATATTGGACTACCAGGAGAATATTCTGTGAACATGAACAACTCCATCTCTTTTCCTAGCAATTTATGGTCTCTCCTCTCTCTTTCCTTTAATATTTCTAAATAATCATTCAATTGTTCTTTTGATGGAAATGATATTCCATAAATTCTTGTTAGTGTTTCTCTTTTTGGATCTCCACGCCAATAGCTTCCAGAAACTTTAAGTAATTTTATTGCTTTTATATATCCTGTTGAAGGTACATGAGGGCCAGTGCATAAGTCAACAAAGTCATCGTCTTGGTATATAGATACCTGTTCCGGGGTTTCATTAAGAATTTCCTCTTTAAATTTGTTGTAGGAGAATATTTTCTTAGCCTCTTCTCTAGAAATATCAGTTCTCTTAAAAGGTAAATTTTTAGCAATTATTTTCTCCATTTCTTTTTCAATCTTTGGAAGGTCTTTATCGCTTATATGAAGGTTAAAGAAATCATAGTAGAAACCTTCATCAATTGCTGGGCCAATAGTTGGCAAAGCCTCTGGATAAAGGTGTTTTATTGCAGTTGCTAAAATATGCGCAGTAGAGTGCCAGAATGTTTCTTTGCCTAGTTTATCATTAAAGCTAAGAAAATCAATATTCGCATCTTTATTAATTGGCCTATCTAAATCCCATGGAACATCATTTACTGTAGCTACAAAAAATTCTGTTGTATTAACATTAAACATGTCAGCGATTTCTCTAGGAGTAATGCCCTCTTTTACTTCTATACTTTTATCTTTGTATTTTATTTTCATGCTATTAATATTAAATTCCCCTTTTATATATTATGAGATGGGACTTATTCATTGTAGGTCTAGTAATATTTATTCTAGGAGCTCTTTTATTTTTCGGCGTAGATGTTCCAGGAATTGTAAATATTGAGAACTATTTACTTAATATAGTTGGCATTGCTTACTATGAGCTCTTAACTTTAATTATTTTTATAATTGGCATTATTTTGATGATAGTCGGATTCTTTTCATTTAAAATGGGTAAATGGTTTAAATATTATTGAGGTAATATAAAATATGACTGAATACAAAACAGGAACTACTACTCTTGGACTTATATACTCTAATGGCGTAATTCTAGCTGCAGATAAAAGAGTTACTGCAGCAGGAGAATCATTAGCGTTTATTATATCAAAGAACATTAGAAAAATAGAAAAATTAACTGATTATTTAGCAATTACTGTTGCGGGATCTGTTGCAGATGTGGAGCAATTAGCTAAAATATTAAGAGCTCAAATCGCATTGTATGAGAATAGAGCTGGAAAAAGAATGAACGTTAGAGCGATCGCAAATTTATTTTCCACAATAGTTTTTCAAAATAGACTTTATTTAGTGCCTTCAGAGTTTATTCTTGGAGGATACGATGATAAGCCAAGATTGTTCGTTACAGATACTGCAGGTTCATTTATAGAGGAAAACAAGTATGCCTTCACTGGATCAGGTTCGCTTTATGCTGTTGGTGTATTAGATGCTGAGTATAGAGAAAATATGAAAGAAGAAGAAGCTATTAGACTTGCAATTAAAGCAATAAATTCTGCCTTTTCTAGAGATCCTTACTCCGGAGAAGCTATAGATGTTGCAGTTATTGATCAAAAAGGAGTAAAGTTCTTAAGTGAGGAAGAAATTAATAAAGTAACAAAAGCAAATAAAGAATAGAATATTTCCTATTCCTAGAGTATGAAAGATATAAAGAAAGAAGTAGAAGACATGCTGCAAGATCCTAGAATAGAAGAGATACTTTTCGAGGTATCTAATATTGTTGTTTATACAAGAAATAAAGCTTTGTTCGTTAATGGTGAGGATAAAATAAGGGAAGTAGTAAATAAACTTAAAAAAAGAGTAGAAATTAGGATGACTCCTGATACTTTACTAGATGAGGAAGACACAAAGAAAAAGGTCACAAGTATACTTGCAGAAAATAATACTAAAGCAGAAGAATTTTGGTTTGATAAAGAAAGAAGCGTTCTTTACTTAGAGATGCTTAAGCCAGAAGAACTAACAAAAGATATCGTTAAAAAGATAAAAGAAGAAACAAATTGGAGCGTTCAAGCAAATAGATATCCTATTGTAAAATCAGATCTAGTTAGAGCAGTAAGAGAAATGCTTTATTCTAATTTTGCCTTTAGAAAGAAACTCATGAACGATATTGGTGAAAAAATATATTATTCTAATATAAACATAGATCCAAAGAACTATTGGATTCGTGTAACAGGATTAGGTGGACAAAGACAAGTAGGTAGGTCTGCAATATTTCTACAAACTCCATATAGTAGAGTTTTAATGGACGTTGGAATTGATGTAAGTAATCCTAATGGTACATATCCAATTCTCGATGCTCCTGAGTTTCGATTAAATGAGTTGAATGCTGTAATTATTTCTCACAGCCACTTAGATCACTGCGGTTTTTTACCTGCGTTATTTAAGTACGGTTATAGAGGACCAGTTTACACTACCGCTCCAACAAGAGATATAATGGCTTTACTGCAGTTAGATTACTATAATTTATCAAATAAAAACTTAAACATAGAGAAAATATTCGACATTGACGACATAAAAGAAATGCTAAAGTACACTATTGTGTTAAATTATCGCGAAGTGACTGATATCTCTCCAGATGTAAGAATAACTTTGTTCGATGCAGGGCATATATTAGGATCTGCAATGGTTCATGCAAACATTGGTAATGGGATTTACAATTTACTTTACACCGGTGACTTTAAATTTGCAAAGTCAAAAACGCTTTCTAAACCAAGAAATATCTTTGAAAGAGTTGAAGGAGTAATAATGGAAAGCACCTATGGTGGAGACTTTGATATTCAACCTTCAAGAGAAGAAAGCGAGAAAATGCTTTATTCAATTATTGAAAATACAATTCGCCAAGGCGGAAAAATTCTTATTCCAGTGTTGGCTGTAGGTAGATCTCAAGAAATTATGCTTTTATTAGAGGAATGGAGAAGAAAGGGGCTATTACCTTCAGATATTAAAGTATATTTAGATGGAATGATTAGAAGTGTTGCAGCGATTTACACAGTTTATCCTGAGTTTCTAAACAAAGATGTTCAAAGTGAAATTCTAGAATATGATGATAATCCATTTTTATCACCAATGTTTTCTCATGTAGGAAGTAAAGAAGAAAGAGATAAAGTATTAGAGGGCCCGCCTTCGGTAATTCTTGCAACCTCAGGTATGTTAGAAGGAGGTCCTGCATTATATTACTTTGCTAATATGTGCGAAGATCCTAATAATGCAATAATTTTAGTTTCTTATCAAGGAGAAAATACTTTAGGAAGAAAACTGTATTATGGTGCAAAAGAAGTAGAAATTGAAGTAAATGGAATAGTTAAGAAGATGACAGTAAACGCAAAGGTATATCTTATTGATGGTTTCTCTGGACACTCTGATAGATATCAACTATCTAAATTTATAACTACAATGAAACCAACTCCTAGAAAAGTTTTGGTAGTTCACGGCGAAGAATCAAAGAGCACAGAGTTTGCACATTATTTGCGATCTCAAGGAATAAATGCAATAGTTCCTAATATTCTAGATGCAGTTAGACTGAAATAAAAAACGTTTAATAACTATTGAATTAAATTATATCTATGGACATAGTTATAGGCATATCTGCTTATCCTGGCGGAGGAAAGGACTTTGTGGCAGATATGCTAGTGAAGAAGTACAAATTCTATAAGGTTGTTCCTGGTGATATTATTCGTGATTTAATGAAAAGACAAAAAATACCAATTAATCGAGAGAATGAAACTAATTTTGCAGCTAAACTAAGAAAGAAACATGGCTCCGAATATATAATGCAATTATGCTATGAACATGCAAAAGAAGAAGGAAAAAATAAAATAGTTATTGCAGGCGTAAGAACTCTAGGAGATTTAAGATTCTTTAGGAAAAATAAGTATATATTTTTCAAAAACATTTTTGTAGAAGCTCCAGCAAAGCTAAGATATCAAAGAATAATTAAACGCGGAAGACAAGATGCTCCTTCAAGTTTTAAAGAATTTCTTAAACAAGATAAACTAGAAGATAAAACTTTTGGAATTAGCAAAGTAAAAGAAGCATCAGATTATGTTATAATAAATAGAGCAAAAGAAAAAACTGAAAAAACAGTAGAGAAATTGATGGAAAAAATATTAAAAGAATATAGGCAAATGGATAAGTGATTTATTTTTTCTTAATTTCAGCTTTTATATTTTTCATGTAAAATCTTCCTTCATCTTCTTGAATATCAAAATCTTTAATAATAATTTTGTATTTAAAAATTGGTGCATCTATTACCGCAGTTTCTGCTTCTCCTCCTTCAAAGCCAAGATTAAAGCCATATTCTTCACTTCTTTTCCTTAACTCTTCTAGAAATTCTTTGTCTATAGTTTTTCCTATGAATTCTTTTTCAAGACCGAGAGAAGATACAGATATAATTATTGGTTTAAATCCCTCTTCTATTAAATTCTTTAAGTAAAAATAGGGATCAGTCATCCAAAGTGGATTAAATGTTGCTAATCCTAGTTCAGAAGCAATTTTACTTATTCTTTCAAACTGATATCTTGAGGCTAAAGCACCTGTGATTATTCCATCAATTCCATACTTATCTTTTACATTTTTAATTGCAAATTTTAAATCTTCTAGTTCTTTTTCCTTTTCTCCTTTTGTTTCAAATTCTTCTAATGGCAATTCCATGGCTTTTGCTTCTAATTTTGTTAACTCATTTCCTACAACATGAAACATATAAGAATCAACATTTCTCGAGGTCATATGTATTAATGCCACAGGTAAATGTCCGCACTTTATTGCAATATAGGTTGCATATGTTGAATCTTTTCCTCCAGTGAATAAAGTAGCGAGTTTCATATTTTATTTCATTAACTAATATATTTATGAGCATATTTTTTCAAGATGAAAAGGTTGCAATAGAAGAGCACCCTGTTTTTTACGCGAGAAAAGAGTTTTGGATTGGAATTCTTGCGATTATTGCCGGGATCATTTATGATTTTATTTCCATTTACTATTTTCCTCAAATGAATCTTAAATTTGAGCAAATAATTTACATTCATAGCCTTTCAATTATAAATACAATGCCTGCAGTTCCATTAGTGTTTTCAATAATAGGTATAATAGAAATAATAGTGGCTGAGTTATTATCAAAAGAAGAGAAGATCATAGTAACTAATAAAAGAGTTATAACAGTAAAAGGATTGGTGAACAAGGATATTTCTTCAGCCATTCCATCAAAAATCACAGATGTTAAAATAGACAAAACTTTGGCTGATATGCTCTTAAGAGTAAGTACTATTAGAATTTTTGTTCAAGATCTTCCAAATGGATTGGAATTTCATAGCATTAAAAATGCATCAAATGTACAATCTAAAATTTTGGATCTAATTCAGGGAAAATTAGAAATCCCTGAAGAGAAGCAAAAATAGTTCAATCTTAACTTATATTAGTTAATTAAAAGAAAAATAAAAATAACATAAAATGTTGTGAAGTTAATAAGCAGGGGTAGCGAAGCGGACAAACGCGCCAGGCTAAGGACCTGGTGGCTTAGGCCTTCGTGGGTTCAAATCCCACCCCCTGCAATTTGCCTTAAAAATAACTTTAAATAAAAGAGAAATCATTATAGTTATTGCTTTATACTTCTGTATAAGGCAATTGAAGTATGAAAATAGAAGAAATAACAAGTGGAATGAATGACGTGGATACATTTGGAGAAATTACAGATATATCCGAGCCAAAAGAAATAAGCACAAAATTTGGAAGGACAAGGGTTGCTACTGCAACTCTTAAGGATGAAACTGGAGAAATTGACTTAGCACTGTGGGGCAATCAAATAGAAATGGTTCATGTTGGTGACCAAGTAGAAATAAAAGGAGGATATACTAAAGAGTTTAAAGGAAAATTGCAATTAAATGTTGGAAAAAGAGGATCGATAACTGTAAGGTAAAATTTTACAGAGAACTTTCAATGTTTGTTAAAATAGATAATGGGGCAGACGGGATTTGAACCCGTAACCTCCAGCGCCCGAGGCTGGTGTCATGCCAGGTTAGACCACTGCCCCTTTCTATAATCTGGATAAATTCCTGGGCTCATTAAAACTCTATCTGGCTTTATTATCTGTCCTTTTTTGTCCTTAATTGCTTGTTCTAAAGAAACAATTGCTTTACCGACAGCGACCATTTCGTTCTTTAGTGTTGCAATAATAACCCAATCATTTGCATTAAAATTATTTGTTTTTACAATTCCTCCATATGCAAGTTTTGCTCCTAAGCAAACTGCATTTACTGCTGAGTCTTTTATCCAAACCCAAGGTAAGTATGTGAATATCTCTTCGGGATTAATTAGTAAATAATCTAAGAATTTTCCTTTTCCGTTTTGATAGAAGTAAACTGCATCTTCTAAGTCCTCCAGTGTTACTGATTTATATTCCTCTGTTATGTTTGCGACTCTGGTTCTTCTTAGTTCTACCATGTGCGCTCCTATGCCTAAGTATTGGCCAATATCATGGATAAGTTTTCTTATATATGTGCCAGATTGCACTGAAGCCCTAAATAGTACATCTCTTCCTTTTATTTCTAAAATTTCAATTTCATAGATATTTCTCTCTCTTGGCACTCTTTTTACGTGAGATCTTACTGGCGGTGTTTGAACTATGGTTCCTTTAAACTTTTCAAATGCACTTCTAATTGCACTTTCCTCAATATCTTTGTGTAAATGCATTAGTGCAACATATTCTTTGCTTTTTAATAAAAGTAAGTCCAGCAGTCTTGCAGCTCTTTCTGTGCCTAAAGGGAGTACGCCGGTTACTCCAGGATTTCCTTGTATTTACTCTAAGGTCCCAGAGTAACCAAGCTTTTTTATCCCTAAAGGCTCCAGTGCTCTTTTAGCAATTGCTGCAGCCTCTCTCGACCTAATTCCTGGCGGCTTGTCTAGATTTATTATTGCAAATTTTGCTTTTTCTTCTATTGTTCTTTGTTCTGGTGGTTTCCCATATTTAGGATCTGTCTCTTCTTCGTCTATCGTTATTATCTCTTTGTTCTGCATATATTATTCTGTTTACCTATAATTTATGGCGTTTTCCTTAAGAAGTGCCATTATTTCTGAATATAATGAATTAAAAGAAAAGTATAACATTAGTGAGAAAGATTTTATCGCAATTTATGTTAAAAACAAGTACAAAGATCCTAAATTAGTTCTTATTTCAATTATTTTATCTCAAAACACTACCGATAAAAACGCATTATTGGCATTTAATAATTACTTGCCATTGTATAAAGACAATGTTAGAGATTTAGATAAAATAAAGAATGCAATTAGGTCAGCAGGGTTATTTGAATCAAAGTCAAAGTACATTTTAAATGTTCTTGATCTTGATTTAGACAAAATAATTAAAATGCAAACAAAAGAAGCAAGGGCTAATCTAATAAAAATAGAAGGAATTGGAAATAAAACTGCAGACGTATTTTTGGCTTTGTATGGTCATAAAGTTTTTCCTGTAGACACACATATTGCAAGGATAGGCAAGAGATTAGGAATAGGTAAAAATTACAGAGAAATAAGCAATTATTTCTTAGAAAATTTGGGCTCTGATATTAAGTACCATATGGCCTTGATAACTCATGGAAGATATATTTGCTTAGCAAGAAATCCCAAATGTAATGAGTGTTATATAAATCAAATATGCGAATATTATAAAAAGAAATTAAAAAATAACGCCCAGACTTAACTAATGTTGATATTTATGTTTTATATAGCAATCCCTGCAATACACTGGTCTGTTTGGATCTGGCTTGAAAGGAACTTTAATTTTCTTTCCGCAGTCAGAACAAACCGCGTCGTACATTCTTCTTTGCATTTTGTCCTCAGAAATTCATTTTAAATGAATTTCATTATGATTGTATATTTCTAGTATAAATTACTTTGCTTTCTACAGAAGATTTAGCTTCTTTAGTTCTTCTACGATATCTTTTGGATTTAAACCGTATTTTTTAGATATATCTCCTATAATAAAGTTAATTACCTTTCTGTCGTTTTTCATTTTTTCTATTAAATCCGTGTTTTCTTTTACGTAAGATTTAATTATTTCTTCAAC
This sequence comes from Candidatus Woesearchaeota archaeon, assembly GCA_964405205.1. Lineage (GTDB taxonomy): Archaea > Nanobdellota > Nanobdellia > Parvarchaeales > Parvarchaeaceae > Rehaiarchaeum. The sequence goes on along the minus strand of CAYOMU010000002.1, from coordinate 10,384 downwards.
ATTAGTGTTTTCAATAATGTTTTCACCTCTAAGTATTTTATCTATTAAATCTTTTTTAAGAGTTTTTCTGCTTGCGAATTTTACTAATTTGTCAAATTGTTCTTTGCTGATATTAAGATCAAATTCCTTTATTGCTTGTATTGCATTGATTACATCTTTTATATCATAATTTTCTATTCCGTATAAAAGTAATTCAAGTGCATATTTATCGAAGTATATAATTTCTCGTAAAGTTTCTTCATTATAATTGTATTTCCTAGCAATGTTGTTTGCAATTTCTCCAGGGATTATTGCATTATTTAATTTCATTTCACTAACGTCGTAGGTTGTTAAATCGCTTTCATATATAAAACCATATTCTTCTTCGCTTTCTTTTTCTCTTGCAGATTTTGTTACTTTTTCATTTTCATCAAAAAACCTAGTTTCTCTTTCAGGTATTTTTCCTTCTGAAATAAGTTTTTCTTGCCTTTGTTTTTCATATTCTGCAGCTTCAATTAGATTTTTAATTCCCAATATATTTTTTACTTCTACTCTATCCCCAGAAATAGATATGTTAACATCAGCTTTGATTTCTCTATTTATATCAATATTTTGGTAGTAAAGTATTGCTCTGAGTTCATGCATAAACTCACGAAGCTCATCTAAGCTAGATATGTCTGGCTCGGTAACTATTTCTACCAGAGGAACTCCTGCTCTATTAAAATCTATTAATGTTCCTTCTCCTTCATGGATTATTTTTGCAGCGTCTTCCTCAAGTTGAACTCTTCTTATTCTTATCTCTTTATTGCTTTTCCACAGTTTTATCTTTCCATTAAACCCTATTGCGCCTTCTAATTGTGTTATTTGATAATCCTTAGGTAAATCCGGGTAAAAGTAAACCTTTCTAACAAAGGAAATGTTTTTATTTAATTCACATTTAAGTGCATTAGCAATAGACCTTGCAATTATTACCGCTTCTTTATTTAACACTGGTTTAGATCCAGGAAATCCCATACAAACTGGGCAAACATTTATATTTGGCTCTTCCGTTTCTTCGTTTTTACAGGAGCAAAATAATTTTGTTTTTGTTGGCAAAGCAACATGTACTTCTAAGCCTATTTTCATAGTTCACCTAAATTATATTTAAACTTGTAATCGAATTTTGATTCCCAGTTTTCTACAAAACTTATTACGCTGTAGTCTTCAAAATGATCTGCAATTAATTGTGCTCCTACTGGAAGACCGTTTATGTATGTGAATGGGAAAGATATATGTGGAAATCCGCAAAGATTTGGAGGAATAGTTAATATATCTAATGCATATACTTGAGCAGGCGTTAAATCTTTTACTTCATCAAATTTTGGCGGAAGTATAGGCATTGTTGGTGACAATATAAATGAGTCATTTAGCAAGGTTTTTAGTTTGTTTATTATCATTCTTCTTATTCTAAGCGCTTTTTCATAGTATTTTGATCTTACGCTTTTAGATCTTACATATGTTCCAAGAATAATTCTTCTTTTAGCTTCTTCTCCAAAAACTTCTCTAGCTTCAGTAAAGAATTCATTATAAGGCTTTGAAAAATCATTTATTTTATAACCATATTTAAATCCGTTGAACTTTGCAAGGTTTGTTGAGGCTTCTGCCATTGCAATTATGTAATAAGTTGGTCCCGTAATCTCAAGTTCTTCAAAGCTTTTATTTTCAACTATGTAACCTTGATCTTTTAATTTTAATAATAAATTGTTGAATTCATCTAATATTTTCTCATCAATGCCTTTTAGCATTTCGTTAATTACAACAATCTTGTTCTTCTTTAAGTCCTTTATTTCTGCATTTACGCTAGTAGTATCTTTCTTATCCTCTCCTTTAATTATGTTAAATACTTCTCTAATATCAGTTGCTGATCTTGCAATTACACCTATTTTATCTAACGAGTTAGCATAGTCTATTAATCCATATCTTGAAACTAAGCCATATGTAGGAGTAAAACCAACAACACCACAAAATGAAGCTGGAGCAGAAATTGATCCTCCAGTAGATTCAGCTATTGCTACATGGTATTTTATTAGTGCTGTTGCAACTGCTGCTCCACTACTTGAACCTCCGGCAACTCTTTCTTTATCAAAAGGATTTCTTGCAGGAATTTCAGTGTTAATTCCAAAGGTACCAAATCCGAATTCATCCATATTCGTTTTTCCTAAGAAACTAAACCCTTTTTGTTTCATTCTTTCTACAACTGTTGCATCGAAAGGTGGGATATAACCCTTTAGTATTTTTGAAGAAGCGGTGCTTTCTACGCCCTTTACGCAAATATTGTCTTTTACACTAAAAGGAAAACTATCAATTTTTTCTGCTATATTGTTAAAAGCATGAAATTCTTCATTGGCTTTAGTAATTTCTTTTATTAAATTCTCATAATAATCCGAAGATTTTTGTTTTTGCTTGAATTCTTCAATGTAGCTTGCCATTTTATACCTTTGGACTTATTACATATCCACGATAAGTTTTTGTATTCTCCAATATTCCTTTGTTGTTTTCAAATTCACTCGGAATGTCTTCTCTCAATTTTCCTTTAATGTCAATAGGATGATATGCAGGTTCTTCATTGCACTCAATCCTATCAATTTTATTGAAGTAATCGTTAATTACTTCTTCTATTTCATTTTTGATTTTTTCTTTTTCTTCTGAATTTAGTTCTATCCTGCAAATCTTTAATAATTTTTCAAACTCCTCGTAGTCCATTTTACATTGGTTTTTCTATCTTTATGTTATAATCTTCTTGTAATCTTTTTGCATCTATTTCGCTTGGTGAATTATCTAATGGTGATTCAAACTTCTTTGTTTTTGGAAACAGTATAAAATCTTTTATGCTATCTTCTCCTGCCAATGTTGCAACAAACCTATCTAAACCTAAAGCAATTCCTCCGTGAATTGGGGCACCATAAGACAACGCCTCAATTAAAAATCCTAATGATTTTTCTATTTCTTCATCACTTAGCCCCATTATTTTTAATACTTTTCTTTGTATCTCTGGCTTATGAATTCTTAATGATCCTCCACCAACTTCCATTCCGTTTAACACAAGGTCATATCTTTTTCCTAATACTTTCTCTGGCTGTGTATCTAAGAATTGAATTGTGTCTTCTGTAGGAGCAACAAAAGGATTATGTGCTGGTTCAAGTTTTCCAGTTATTTTATCCTTTTCAAATAATGGAAAGTGATCTACCCACAAAAATGCGTATTCTTTTTCGAATTTACCAATATCAATTCCCACTTTTCTTCTAATTTTAGCCATTGCATCTAATAAGATGTCCTCATCAAGATCCCCAGCAATTAAAACAATGTATCCATCTTTTAGTTCTAGCCTAGATATAAGCTCTCCTTCAATATTACTAAGGCTTTCTGCTATACTTTCTGGAACAGATCTTATTTTGTTATCAGCGAAGTATAGCCAAGTTAATCCTTTAAGTCCAAGTCCTTTAGCTTCTTCTATTAGGTTTTCAAAGTATTTTTGATTGATTTTTGATTTTCCATATTCAGCATCGAATGCTATTGCCTTTACTTTTCCGCCTCTTTGAGCAACATTTCTTATTATGTTATAATTGCTTTTTTCAGCAAGATCAGTTATATCTATAATTTCATTCTTAAATCTTAGATCTGGCTTATCGTTTCCATATTTTCTTAATGCATCTGCATACTCAATATGAGGAAAAGGGGTTTCTAATTCCTTGTTTAGTACCTTTTTAAACACATACTTTATTGCATTCTCAATTAAACTTTGAATATATTTTTCATCCTTAAATGAAACTTCAAGGTCTATTTGTGTAAATTCAGGTTGTCTGTCTTCTCTGGGATCTTCATCTCTGAATACTCTTGCTACTTGGAAATATTTATCTAACCCTGCGATCATACACAATTGCTTGTATATTTGGGGCGACTGATGTAAAGCATAGAATTTTCCTTTTTCAATTCTCGATGGAACTATAAAAGTTCTGGAACCACTTGCATCGTAGGTATCCCTTATTAATATTGGGGTTTCTAATTCTAAGAATCCTTGACTCCAAAAGAATTCTCTAAATGCCTTGGTTATTGCATCTCTGAATAATACTTTGTTAAGCATTTTTCTTCTCCTTAGGTCAAGATACCTGTATTTTAATCTAAGGTATTCATCTGGAAGAAATGATTCCTTTTCATCAATTATTTCAAAAGGAGGGATCTTAGATTCATTTATCAATTCAAAATTACTAACAACAACCTCTACTTCTCCTGTAGGATTAGTTTTATCTATTGTCTCAGGGTCTCTTTTTCTTACTTTTCCTTCAGCCTTTATTACATACTCTCTCCCAAGCATTTCAGCTTTTTTCTTTATTTCTCCTTCAAACACTAGTTGAGCAATTCCATATCTATCAGCGAGATCAATGAAAAGTTTGCCTCCATGGTCTCTTATATACCTGCACCATCCGTATAAAGTTACTTCTTCTCCTTCTAGGTCTTTAATATCTCCGCAAGTTACTACTTTCATAATAAAATTCCTTAAGATAATAAAATATTTAAACGATGCATTGTTAGTATAATATCGAATATGATTCTAAACGAAGACGACGTGCAATATATAAAAAATAAGTTTACAAGGGAACTTGTAGATCCAGTTACAATTCTTTTCTTTTCATCAAAGCAATGCGAGCTTTGCAATCAAGATAAAGAGTTAATGAATGAATTAGTTTCTATAGATGATAGATTAAAACTTACAGAAATTAATATTGAAGAAAAGAAAAATGAGGCTAAAGCTTTAGGAATTGATTCTGCTCCAGCATTTATGTTTACTGGGAAAATAACTTATCCTTTATATTATATTGGCAGTCCAATAGGTCATGAGTTTGCAGCGTTTTTAGAGGATATAGTAAACGTATCTACAGGAAAAACAAATTTATCAGAGGCAATAAAGAAAGACCTTAAGAGTATTGATAAACCAGTTGAAATAAAAGTATTTGTAACTCCTTCGTGTCCTTATTGTCCTTCAGCAGTTCATACTGCGCACATGTTTACAATAGAAAATCAGAAAATAGTAAGTAAGATGATCGAAGCAGAAGAATTTCCAGAATTAGCAGAGAAATATGAGGTAATGGCAGTTCCTAAGGTAGTAATAAATGAAAAAGTTCAATTCGAAGGTGCTTATCCGCCGGTAAATTTCCTTAAGTTTATTCATCAAGCATTAGATTAAATGGAAGATGCTTCTAAGTGGCACATTGATATTGTAGAGAGTAGGACAGAAAAAGAGGCAAATTATATTAATGCCTTAATTAAAAAGTTTAGCAAAAATGAACAAAATTATACAAAAATACTAGATATTCCTTGCGGTTACGGAAGACATCACAGAATACTTAGAAATTTAGGCTATGAAGTTTACGGAATAGATATTTCTAAAGAGCTTATAGAAAAAGCAAAGAAGATGTATCCAGGATATGAGAATAATTATTTAGTTGGAGACATGCGTACTTCAAGCTTTGATTTTAAATTTGATGTCATTATAAATTGGTTTTCCTCTTTTGGCTATTTTGATGACAAAGGAAATACTAAGGTAATAGAGAACTTCTATAAAAATCTAAGAAATAAAGGATTGCTATTAATGGAGATGCAAAATAGTGATCTTACGATTAAAAAGCTATCGGAGGGAATAATAGTAAATGAGGCAGTGCACAATAATATCAGAGAAACAATTATAAATTACCAAGATCCTAAAGATAAAAGATTTTATTTTGTTGATGAGTTTTTCTATAAAGATAATAAGCTATTAGAAGAAAATAAAATAAGAATAAGAATTTATTCCATAAACGAGTTAAAAACTTTGCTTAAACTTCACGGCTTTAAACTTCTTTCAATATACGAGTCTTTAACTTTTCATAAGCTACATAGAAGATC
>CAYOMU010000002.1:1764-4386 GCA_964405205.1 Candidatus Woesearchaeota archaeon | reverse complement strand
TTAAACTTCTTTCAATATACGAGTCTTTAACTTTTCATAAGCTACATAGAAGATCTAAAAGAGCAACGCTTATAGCTATTAAAACTTAATATAAGCCTTATAATTATGCGACTTTGGAGCATTCATCCTTCTTTTTTAGATAGGCAAGGTTTATTAGGGCTTTGGAGAGAGGGTCTATTGGCGCAAAAAGTTTTACTTGGAAAAACTAAGGGTTATAGAAATCACCCCCAATTGATAAGATTCAAAAATACCTCTAATCCGATACTATATATAGGTACTTACTTGTACTTTGTATATCTAGAAGGAAAAATTAGAAAATACAATTTTGATAAAAATAAGATAATAAGTTATAGCAATGACTTAGAAAAACTGGAACTCACTAAAGGACAACTAATATACGAGTATAATCTTATTCTTTATAAACTAAAAACTAGAGACAAGAAAAAGTACGAAGAAATATTAAATAAAAAACCAATACCAAATCCAATATTTAGGTTAATAGAAGGCAATATTGAATCCTGGGAAAAAGTAAAGCCCATTAACCTTGCTTAAAAATTCTGGCGATTTAAATAAATCAAGTATTGCCCCGATCGGGATTCGAACCCGAGTTCCCGGCTCGAAAGGCCGATGTCCTTGACCTCTAGACTATCGGGGCAATCATTTATAAATAAGATTGTAAATAATAAATACATGCAGAAAATAAGAATTAAGCTTGTTTCATCACAATTGGATCATGTTAATCAAGTGTGCAATCAAATAGTAGAGATATCTGACAAGCTTAAAATAGTAAGAAAAGGACCTATTCCTTTACCTACTTCCAGAATAATTGTTACTACTAGGCGTGCTCCTAATGGCGGTGGCAGAGAATCATATGATCATTTCGAGCTTCGATTACATAAAAGAATTATTGATATAGAAGCAGATCCGAGGGCATTAAAAGCAATAATGTCCGCTCAAATTCCTTCTGACGTAAATATTGAGATGGAGCAAATAGAAGAATAAAAATTCATAGCATTTGTATATTTATGGAGCAGATAGTAAAGGATAACTTATTTAGAGTTCTACTTGCAGCATCAATGCTTCTTGTTCTTTACATTCTATTAATAGGAATTGTGGCATATTCTAATAAAGAAAGTATATTTACTGCAATATCAGATGTTACATATTCTTTAGAGACCTTTAATTTCAAAACTGGATACGGTCCGTTGCTGCTTTTCTTCTCGCTTTTTCTAGGTGGTCTTGCTACTTATATTTTAGAATTTTTAATATCTTTATTAAGACATAGTATATCAGGGGCAATATATATGAGACAAATAGTAAGAATGAATAACCATGTCATAGTAATTGGCGCTGGCAGAATTGGTTCAAGAATTGCAGAAAACCTAAGAAATGCAGGATATCAAGTTTTAATTATAGAAAAAGATCCTGTTGTTGCGAATGAAATCAAAGAACAAGGATTTAAAGTCTTAGTTGGAGATGGTACTGACGAAAAAGAACTTAAATTCGCAAGAATAGAAAAGGCTATTGCAGTTTTTTGTGTTATGGGTCAAGATGTAAATAACTTAATTGCATCAATAAATGCAAGACAATTGAACAAATCATGTATTATTATTTCTAGATGTAACTCTCCAAAGAATGTGCCTAAATTTAAAGCATTTGGAGTTGATGACGTAATTATGCCAGAAATAGTAGGAGCAGATTCGATGTTTGCAGACATGAGAAAATTGTTGAAAGAAAAGAAAAAATGAATAGAATTTTTCAAAAGCTATATCTTAGATATAGGTCTCTTTTTTTGCAGCTTTCAATTATATTTCATTATTATGCACCAGAAACATTCTTGTTCTTATTAGTAATATCCTTTGCTTTAGTTCAAAGAACTAAGTTTATATACCTAGTGTTATTCTTTTTTGTAAACTTAGCTATAGTTTCATTATTAAAGCTTATCATTAATACAAAAAGACCAAAGACCGCAAGGGTAAGAATAGGCAATAACCTATTAGATAAAAGAAGATTTCCATCTGCTCACTCTTGGCTTTCGTTTTACATTGCAGGATTTTTTCTATTCTATAGGCCTTTGTTCTTAGTTTTCTTATTAATTGCTTTAGTAATTGCTTTTTCTAGAATATTTTTAAGGGTTCACGACATTGTTGATGTTGTTTTTAGTTCTTCTATAGGTTTAGCTATTGGAATGCTCATTAGTATTTTTATTTTCCATGTTCCCTGGTGCGCTACGCTTATATAATGAAAGTTTTTTAGCATAGTATCCAAGAGGGTTTTTAATTAATTTGCAGGTTTCATCAGGAGTACAAATTCCAAAGTATTTGTAATATCCTGGAGCATCACAATTGGGGGGCAAATAAACTTTGCTTTTCTTCATGTACTTTAGTTGTGCATTCAAATAACTTTCCTTTAATGGTGGCTTATTTTTCTTATTCCAATCTTTTATCATTCTTTCAGTTTCTTCTTCGCTTATACCAATTGCTCTAAAGAAATTAGCTAAAATAAACAACGATCTTTTTCTTCCGTCTTCTAAGCCATTAAGTATGTTTTTAATGCATGGAGGAAACGCTTCAGGAATTACTCTTTTGCTTGTTATTTTTATTTCCTTTTCTTCTTTTTCTT
>CAYOMU010000002.1:0-1664 GCA_964405205.1 Candidatus Woesearchaeota archaeon | reverse complement strand
GCTTCAGGAATTACTCTTTTGCTTGTTATTTTTATTTCCTTTTCTTCTTTTTCTTCTTCTTTAATTTCTACAATGGTTGACTTTAATTTTTCTATTATTTCCTTAGCTTCTTTTTCTTGTATTCCTATTGCTTGTGAAAGTTCTTGGGGATCTGATAATATAAGCCTGTGCAAGTCATTTATTCCTGCTTTCTGTAAATATTCTAATAATTCTATTTTGTTTAGTTTTCTTAGTGCATCTTGCAGCAATTGTTCAGAAATGGAATAAGCATTATTTAATAAATAAGAAGCCTCTCCAGGAATTGTTTTAACATTAAAGAAATCTTCATCAAATGAAATTGATCCTGGTGTTGCATCTTCTGGCGTAAATTTCTCTAACATGTTTTTATTTATTGGTAGAGAAACTAACCACTTTTTTTCATTTAATGAATATTGCATTCTGATCAAATGTCTTTCATTTATTAGCACAGAATCTATGTCCACAATTGTATATGGATTGTCTTGAACGAGTGAAGGAAAATCTTTTTTTAATTCGTTTAATAGTTCTTCTCTAAGAACTATTTTCAAATAATTGGATATTACCATCGGAGCTTCTGGAAATAAGTCCTTTGTGTCTTTTCCAAGTCTTACAGGAAATGCTTCAAATGGAATTCTTATGTGAAAGCCAGTGCCACCAGAGAATTTAATTGCATAATGTTTCACACCTTCTTTTTCTATTCTTTGTGTAATAATTTTTGCAAAAATTTTTGAAACTTCAAAGTATTTTGAATCAATATCAATAACAAGATCCCATCCGATTCTTTTTTCATCTATTTCTTTTTTAGTTAAACTCGTACTTAGTTCAAGAGGATTTTGCCAAATTTCTTCACTTATATGAAAGCTAGTTGCTCCCTCTCTTACTGCTTTTTCTATTTCTTTTTTAGAAAGAAAAACGTTTGGTCTTTTTCCGAATTGATCCATGTATCTTGCAACCATCTCTCTATGTTCTCCACCAATTAGTTTCTCTAAAACACGATCATCTAGGTAATATCTTAAAATTTCAGGCGCCTCCATAAACATCGTAAATATAGTTTATAATTTCAATTACTTGTGCAGCTAAATAATGCTTCTTTCCTATTGAAAGTTTTTGGCCTCCTAGTCTAAGAATATACTTTTCTAAATTTTTCGGTAATCCGATGTGATCTCCAATAACAAAACAATCGTTATCCTCAGGTTTTATTTCTATTATATTTTTTCCTCTTTCATGCATTACGAAAACTCTTCTTTGTTTTATTATGTTATTTATCCAAGGTTCTATTCCTTCTTTGCTTAAGTATATGCCTTGATGATGTTTACCGCTAAGTACTTCTAATAGTATTTCCCTCCAAGTTTCTTCATCAGTTCTTATATCATATATCTCTTTTCCAATCATGCTTAAGTGTAAAGGAGGATTAGGCGGTCCATATAAAAACAAGTGTAATTCGTTGTTCCTTCTAATTGATCCAGCAAGAAAAAATGTATTTAAAGCTGCTTGATGCGCAATATCTAATCTACCTGCTTCTCTAAGCGAAGAAGAAAAAGGACCAGTGAAGCCAGATCTGAGCAATAAAGCAAATATCATTAGAAAATTAACATTCTTTTGATTTACTATTTAAAAACAGTATTTAAATAAAATAAGTAATCACT
>CAYOMU010000001.1:42731-57435 GCA_964405205.1 Candidatus Woesearchaeota archaeon | reverse complement strand
GATAAATTAATAAAATGACCATTAGTTATTGAAACTAGTGAAGGAAACGTTATTTCCTCCGAATGATTTAAAAATAAAGTCAAATTAACAGAAGGCCTATAATTTATTATATTCACTGGATATTCTACGTTATAGCTTACATTTAAAACAATTGATGAATTCAACGTTAATGTCAAATTCCTGGTTAATGGAATGTAAAGATCGCTATTAAATAACACGGGATAAACTTTAATTGATAGTCTTGTATTAAAAGGAAAACGAACCGAGAAGGGAGAAGTAAAATTCTCTCCATTTATGTTTATTACAAAAGGTATCTTAGATACGGACGTAAGATTATAAGTATAATTATCAATGTAATAGACTAGGTTTGGAAGAATTGGAGAACCAATTCCAGTTACTAAGTTATAACTACCATTTGCACAGTAATATCCATTGCATCCGCTATTTATCTGATGAAATGCCTTATAACCATAAACTGCATAAACCCTATACAACGAGGGCAAAATATTTCCTAAAGAAGGATTAATTTGATAAATCTCTGCACCTATAGCGGCCCATGCGGGTGCAGCTAAACTAGTTCCGTAAATTTCTTCATTAGTATTATTTATGTAGAGACAGTATGGATATCCTGCATTGAAAGAAACATCTGGAAGTTCTCTGTAACCGTTACTTGATTTCTCAAAACTTAACGCAGGGAAATTAGATATTCCTCCGCCACTACCTGACCATCCAGTTTCGGATATATATTGATCTCCTTCCAATTGTAAATAAGTGCCTCCTACTGCAACTACATACTGACTTGATGCAGGAAAATTCACTGAAAGAGAAGATCCTCCATTATATGCACCTTCATCTCCAGTGCCAGCAAAAATTGTTATTCCTTTGTTATATGCATTTGCAAGAATTGTATTCAATGATGAAATATAATTATTACTAACGGTTCCCCAACTTATCGATATAACTTTTATATTTAAATTGTTAATGGTCCAATTTAAGGTTTGAAAAAGATAAGAAGCGTTTGGCGCTATCACAAGAGAAATATTCGCTCCTGGAGCTAATGAATGCAATATCTCTACATCACTTTCTACTTCTGTACTCCAATTAGAATTAAATGAATTTGAGTTGCCGAATGGATAAAAAATGTGAAAATTAGAACTTGTTAAAATAGGAATCTGATTATTTGAAAAAAATGTATTAACATCACTTAATAAATTTGGTGCACCATATGCATCTACTATTGCTACAGAAATATTGCTGCCATCAATCCCTTTAGAAAATAAATTGGTAAAACCATACGCAGAAGAAATTTGATTTATTGAATAACAATCTGCTTTTACTGAATTTACTAAAATAAGCGCAAGTACAAAAATCAAGATTATTCTATAATTCATAAAATAAATTGACAAACTATTAAAATAATAATGACCGCGGTAGGTTAATGGTAGACCTTCGGGCTGTGGCCCCGAAAGTGTGGGTTCGATTCCCGCCCGCGGTCCTTAAATATGAAACAAAAAATAATCGCAACAATAGGACCAGCATCTAACACGAAGGAAAAATTATTAGCAATGATAGGAGCAGGAGCAAATATATTAAGGATAAATGGCGCACATGCAAATGAAGATGAAATAAAAGAGCTAATAGACATCGTAGCAGAATTAAAAAGAAAAGTCGGAGATATACCTGTTTTTTTGGACCTTCCAGGGCCTAAAATAAGAACTGGAAGACTTGAAAGCGAACTAAAAATAGAAGAAGGTAAAAAATATACAATTGGAGAAAAAGCTCAAATACCTTTAAAAAACGAGTATGTTAAAAAATTAAAAACTGGAGACATAATAAGGATTTCTGACGGTAAGCTTTCGTTTAAATGTATTAGCAACTCAGGAAAGATAGCTGAAATAGTCGCTTTAAATTCAGGTATTTTAAGAAGTGAACAAAGTGTAAATGCACCAGACATAAAATATAAGTCAGGAATAACTTCTAATGATATTAAATTAATAAGATTTGGCAAAAAAATAGGAATAGAGATCTTTGGCATATCTTTTCTTTCAAATCATAAAGAATTAATAAAACTTAAAAAGGAATTTCCAAATTTAACTTTTATATCAAAAATTGAAACAAAAGAAGCCATCGATGATATAGAAAATGTGATATCGTGGTCTGATGTAGTTATGATTGCGAGAGGAGATTTAGCATTGAACTTGAATGATATGTTTGAACTTCCGCTTATTCAGAAAAAAATTATAACACTTTCCAATATTAATAAAAAACCAGTGATAGTTGCAACACAAATGTTATCTTCAATGGTAAATAATCCAATTCCAACGAGAGCAGAAATCTCGGATATATACACTGCAATCGAAGAAGGAGCAGATACATTAATGCTTTCTGAAGAGACTGCAATAGGTCAATATCCTATAAGAGCTGTAGCAACAATGAAGAAAATAATAGATGATTATAATACAAGCGAAAGGTACTTAAAAGCCAACACTATTGACGATGAGCTAGCAAATGCTGCTATAGAAATTGCTAAAAAAGCTGAAATAAACAACGCTATTGCATTAACAAGAAGCGGAGCAACTGCTATGAGAATATCTGCTTTGGCAAATATGCAAGTTATAGGAATAACTAATAGCAAAAAGACTTATAATAAATTAATGTTTGCTAAAAACATAATTCCTTTAATTGGAAAACTAAACGAAAACACAGCCATAGAAGTTGCAAAAGAAAGACACTTGGAGAAGTTCATACTTTTAGGGGGCGATAAAGATTATCCAGGAAGCACAACTTATTTAAGAATAGTAACTATTAAAAAGAATAAGACTAATTAAAATAATTGCAAAATGAGCAGACACGCACCTAGAGCAGGGAGTTTGCAATTTTATCCGATCAAAAGGAGCAATAGACACTTCCATGCATTTAATAATTTAATATCTGACAGCGGTATTAGTTATTTTGCTGGATATAAAGTAGGCATGATAAGCGTTAAATACAATGATCCTTATAAAAACTCTCCTACTTACAAACAGGAAATCGTGGAACCAGCAACTGTTATAGAAGTTCCACCTTTACTGGTAGTAGGAATTAGATTCTATAAAAATAAAAGAAGTATTGGAGAAATTTGGGCCGAAACAAATAATACAAAGTATGTACTTAGAGCACATAAATTTAAACCTAACAATAAGAAACCTGAGGACTATGAAGGAAAATACGATGATCTAAGATTAATAGTTTCTACTCAACCTTGGCTCATATCATTAAAGAAAACACCCGAGGTGTTTGAATTGCCCATAGGTGGAAGTCTAGAAGATAAAAAGAAAATAGCTTTTAGTAAATTAGGTAAAGAAATAACAATAAACGAAGTATTTAAGAGCGGCGATTTTGTAGATGTTGCTGGCGTTACAAAAGGAAAGGGCTTTTCTGGAGCAATGAAAAGATACAAAATGAGATTACTTCCATGGAAGGCTGAAAAGAAAAGAAGAAGGCCTGGAGCATATGGAACTGAAGGAATGAGTAAGTCAATTTATACAATACCTCAAGCTGGTAGATTAGGCTATAACAAAAGAACAGAGTATAATAAACTCATCCTAGGCATTATGAACATAAACAAAGAATTTATAAGATATGGTGTTCCTAAAGCTACTACAGTAATAATAAAAGGTAGCGTACCTGGACCAGAAAAAAGATTAGTAGTATTTAGGAAAGCAATTAGAAACAAAATAAAGCTAACAGAGCAACCAAAAATAATTGAATATGGATGAAATTGAAGTGCCGATATTTGATTTAGAAGGAAAAGAACAAGGCAAAGTTAAGCTGCCAAGTTTACCTGAAAAATTAGATGAAAATTTGCTTAAAAAAGCCTATTGGATAGAAAAAAGTTATGAATTCCAGTTAAAATATCCTGATCCTCTTGCTGGAAAAAGAAAGGTTGTTTGGTGGAGAAAAAGAAGAATGGGCAAGCATGGTAGAAAATATAAAACGATTTACACTGGCGACAGATCAAGAACTCCAGCAAAAATCAATTGGCATGTAGGAAATGTATGGATATATGAAGGCGCGTTTGTTCCTCAGGCAGTAGGAGGAAGAGAAGCTCATCCTCCTACTAAAAAGAGTGAAAAGAAAATAAATAAAAAAGAAAAGAAACTAGCACTGTTAGAAGGTATTGCTGCATCAATGAAAATTGAATATGTATCGAAATATCATAAAATTCCTGAAAACCTAAAGTTACCTATAGTTTTTACTGATGAATTAAACAAGATACAAAAAACAAAACAACTTAAAGAAATATTAGAAAAGATAGGATTAAAAGAAGAATTGAATAGAATAATGGAAAGAAAAATAAGAAGTTCAAAAGGAAAAATGAGAGGCAGAAGGTATAAGAAGAAACTTGGTATAGTTTTAGTAACTAATGATGACTCCTTACTTAAGAAAGCCGGCAAAAACATCAATGTTATTGTTAAAAAAACAGGAACTTTAAGAGTGGAAGATGTAACTCAAGGAGGAAGAGCTGGTAGACTCATCGTCTGGACCAAATCTGCAATAGAATCTTTACCAGTATGGCTGAAGTAAAAAAATTAGAGTTTTTGATTTCAGCGAAGAGCACCGAAAAAGCTATAAATTTAATACAGAAGAACAATACGCTGTCATTTATAGTAGATCCAAAGGCTAATAAAATTCAAATTAAAAAAGAAGTTGAATCTGTTTTTGATGTAAAAGTAGATAAGGTAAATATAATAAACCATGCAAATGAAAAAATCGCTTTAGTAAAACTAAAGAAAGACTTTAGCGCTACTACTATTGCTACTAAGCTAGGAATAATGTAATATGATCATTGGTTACAATATTGAAATATTAGATGAAAATAACAATGTGAAAATTAGAGGTAAAGTAATTGACGAAACAAAGAACACAATTACAGTTTTAACTAATAAAGGTGAAAAGAAAATAATCAAACAGAATAAAAAAATACTTATTTATAAAAGTAAAGGAGTATTAAAATTAAATAGCAATAGTTTAGTTAAAAGACCTTGGGAATATGCAATCTGAAAATAATTGCAACGATAAGAATTGCCCTTTTCATGGTGAGCTAAAAGTATACCAAAAATCATATAAAGGAATTGTTGTTTCTGCAAAAGCACAGAAAACAGTAGTAGTTCAATGGATTAAAATAAGAAAACTAAAGAAATACAACGTGTATATAAAGCAGAAGAAAAGAGTATTAGCTCATAATCCTCCATGTATTCATGCTAAAGAAGGAGATGAAGTAATAATAAACGAAACAAGACCTATAAGTAAGTGGAAAAAATTTGTCGTAACTAAGGTGATAGAGCATGGGAACAGGTCGTAAAGGTGCTGGATTAAGAGCTCTAGGAGCAAGCATACCAAAGGCAATAAATTTTAGCTCTAATATAGTAGTGGCAGATAATTCTGGAGCACAGATCGCCAGGGTGATTTCTGTAAGAGGATATCATGGTGCTAAAGGAAGACAGCCAAAGTGTGGAATAGGGGACATAGTAAAGGTAGTTATAAAAAAAGGTAATCCAGACACTAAAAGCAAAGTATATGATGCTGTTATTATTAGACAAAAGAAATTCTTTAGAAGAGCCAATGGTCTACACGTAGGCTTTGAAGATAATGCTTGTGTACTAGTAAAGGACCTTAAAAAATTTGAGCCTGTTGGTACTTCAATAAAAGGTCCATTGCCTAGAGAAGTTGCTAACAGATTTCAGAACGTAGCTAGAATAGCTAGCTTGATAGTATGAAAAACTGGAGTCCTTCTTGGAAAAGCAGCAAACAGCCTAAAAAGCAACGAAAATACTTGATAAATGCGCCATTGCACATTAAAAGAAAGATGCTAAAAGCACATTTATCTAAGGAGCTTAGAGAAAAATACGGAATAAGATCAATTGCAATTAGAAAAGGAGATCAAGTAAAGATAATGAGAGGAAAATTTAAAGGAACGATAGGTAAAATTGAAAAAGTATTTACAAAACAGCTCAGAGTTGGAATAGATAACGCTAAAATAACGAATAAAGCTGGACAAAAAGTTTATGTAAAAATTAGACCATCTGCGCTTCTAGTTTTATCACTAGATTTATCGGATAAAAGAAGAATAGAGAAACTTAATAAATTAGCTGAAAGTAATAAAACTAATAATGGTTAAATATGACTGCACACGGTGAAACTAAAAGCATAAAAAGAACTCAAATGCCTAAATTTTTAAGATCACCAAGAAAGAGATATAAATATCTTTCTAAACCATTGCCTGGTAGACACAAAAAAGAAGAATCGATCACTTTGCTTTCGTTGTTAAGAGATGTAATGAAAATTGCAAATAATGCAACAGAAGCAAAGTATATTATTAAACATAAGAATGTAAGAGTGAATGGTAAAAGAGTTTTCGAACATAAGTTTAACGTTGGTTTTTCTGATTTAATATCTATTGAAAACGATAAATTCTTAGTTTGGTTAGATGAAAGCAGCAAATACGTATCAATACCAATAGATAAAAATGAAAAAATGGAAAAGATTGTTAAGATAGATACATTTAAAGGAAATAAAAGAACGTTTAGATTTCACGACGGCGCAAATTATGTGGATAAATTGAATGCACTGAATGCAAATATAAATGACACTGTTGTATTTGATCTTGATAACAATAAGATTTCTAAAATCATTCAGTTTAAACCTGGCGCAAAGGTAATCATATTTCGCGGACGAAAGGCAGGATATAAAGGAGAATTAATTAGTGTAGGAAAAGATGAAAGCAAAATTAAAACGCAAGAAGGAGAGATATTAGCAGCTCCTTCATTAGATTGCCTGGCATATGAATGAAAATAAAATGAGAGAAATACTTATAGATAAAGTTGTACTAAACGTAGGCACAGGACCAGATCAACAAAAAATAGATAAAGCAAAACTTTTATTGCAAAAATTAACGAAAAGAAAGCCGATAGAAACTGCAGCAAAGAAAAGAGTTGAAGAATGGGGAATTCGTCCTGGATTAAAAATTGGAGCTGCAGTTACGCTCAGAGGAAAAGAAGCTGAAGAAATGTTAAAAAGAGCATTAGCGGCAATTGATAATAAGTTGAGTTCCTCAAAGATAGGAAATGGCACTTTTTCGTTTGGAATTCCTGAATATGTTCACATTCCAGGAATAGACTATGATCCAAGAATAGGAATAATTGGCTTAAGCGTTGACGTTTCTCTTAAAAGAAGAGGCTATAGAATTAAAAACAAGAAAATTAAAAGAAGTAAAATTGGGAAAAAACATTTAATAACAAAGGAAGAAACAAAAGAATATTTAAAAAATAAATTCAATGTTAAAATAGAGTAATATGGCTGAGCTTGCTTACGAGAAGATCTTAAAAACATTGGTGAATCATCCAGCAAAATACAACAAATTCCTTAAGTTTAATACTCCTAAAAAGCGTCCTTATGGTTGGGGCAATATGATCTGTCAAAGATGTGGCAGACGTGGTTCACACATAAGTGTCCATGGCCTTAATTATTGCAGAGAGTGTTTTAGAGAAATTTATCCTGAGCTAGGATTTAAGAAATTTGGAAAAGAAATATGAGCACTTTATCTAATGCGTTGAATAGTATTTCTTTGGCAAGAAAAAGTGCAAGTAAAACAGTAATTATAACTCCTATATCTAAGCTTCTTATTAGCGTTCTTAATATTTTACAAAAAAATCAGTACATAAACAAATATGAAATAATAAATGACCTTAAAGGGGGATTTGTAAAAGTAGAAATAAGTGATAAACTAAACGAATGCAAGGCCATAACTCCAAGATACTTCGTAAAGGCAGATGAAATAGAAAAATATGAAAAAAGATATTTACCAAGTTATAATTATGGAATTCTAATTATTTCAACAAGCAAGGGACTTATAACACATAGAGATGCGTTAGAAAAAGGAGTAGGAGGCGCACTAATTGCTTACGCTTATTGAATATGACTACAAAATTCAAAGTTGAAATTCCTAACGAAGTTGAATTATCAATAGAAAATAATAAGGTAAAAGCAAGGGGTCCAAAAGGAGAACTTGTACATGAAATAAAAGAGGAGTTTATAAAAGTTGAAAGAAAGGAGAATCTTCTTATAGTAAGCTGCGAAAAAGACATAGATAGGCAAAAGGAGATTGCAGGAACTCATGCAGCACTAATAAGAAACATGCTTAAAGGAGTAACTGAAGGTTATACTGCGGAACTAGTGTTAATTTATCAGCACTTTCCTCCATCTATAAAATTAGACGGAAATAAGCTTATAGTAGAAAACTTTATTGGAGAAAGAGCTCCAAGAGTAATTGAATTTCCTGCTGACAAAGTCAAGGTAAATGTAAGCAATAATAAAATAACTATAGAGGGCATAGATAAATATATTGTAGGCCAAGTGGCTGCATTATTTGAGCAGAGCGTACAGCCAAAAGGAAAAGATAGAAGAATATTTAAAGACGGCTTGTATATATCTAAGAAACCATGAGCAAGCGATTTAAGAGAAGAGATGCTTCAAAGCTAAAAAGGCTTGGAGATAAGTGGAGAAGACCTAAATCTAGAAGAAATTGGATGAGACTTAAAACTAGAGGAAAGCCTCCTGTAGTACAAGTAGGATATAGAACTCCAAAAGATAAAAGAAACAAAGTGAATAACAAAATACCAGTAAGAGTATTTTCTGTTAAAGACCTTGATAATCTAAATAAAGATAAAAATATTGTTATAATTGGCGGCTCAGTTGGAAAAAAGAAGCGTGAAGAAATAATTAAAACGTGTAAAGAAAAAGGACTAGAGGTGTATAATCTATGAATGTAAGAATGCAAAAAAGAATTATTGCAAGAATGTACAATGTTGGAGAGGATAGAGTTTGGATCGATCCAAGTAAACTTAATGAAGTAAAAAGCGAAATAACTAGAGAAGGACTAAGAAAACTAATAGAAAAAGGTACTATTAAAATATTACCAATAAGAGGACAAACTCATAGAGTACATAAAAAACCTCATACTCCAGGAAATAAGAAAGGAAAGAAAAGCGCAAGAATAAACGTAACTTGGAAAGAAAAAATAAGAGCACAGAGAAAAGCACTTAAACAATTAAAGAAAGATGGGAAAATTGACAATAAAACGTTCAAAGAATTTTACTATAAAGCAAAAGCAGGATCATTTAGGAGCGTATCACACATGCTTTCAATTATTCAAGAAAGAATTAAAAAATAAAATCTATTTCGGAATATCCCAATCAGGATCTTTGTATACTTTTCCTATAGCGGATTCTAGCATTACTCTTTGCTCTACTTGTGCTACTAACTCTCTTACATGTACTGCTACATCTGGATTTACTGATATGTCATCAATTCCGCATCTTACTAAAAATTCTACAATCTCATCATATTCTGAAGGAGCTTGACCACATATAGATACCGTTTTACCATCTTTGTGCGCCTGTTCTATTAGTAACTTAATTGCTCTTTTAACTGCTAAATCTCTTTCGTCAAACCTTGAACTCATAAGTGCATTGTTTCTATCTGCGCCTAAAATTAACATAGTTAAATCATTAGAACCGATGCTATAACCATCAATATATTTATTGAATTTATCTGCAAGTAAAATGTTGCTAGGTATTTCAGCCATTAGGAATACTTTAAAGTCTTTATTTCTTTCTAGGCCTTCTTCTTTCATTACTTCCAAAACCTTTTCTAATTCTTCAACTGTTCTAGTAAATGGTATCATTACCCAAAGATTCTTTAGTCCAAATTCATCTCTTACTTTCTTTACAGCTTTCAACTCTAATTTAAATGCAGGTTTATACTTATCATCATAATATCTGGAAGATCCTCTCCAACCAAGCAAAGGATTATCCTCTTTTGGCTCGTATCTATCGCCTCCGGCTAAATTAGCGTATTCATCTGTCTTAAAATCAGAAAATCTTAAAATTACTGGTCTTGGTTTAAATGCTTCGCAAACTTGTTTTAAGCTGTTTGCAAGTTTATCTATAAATTCTTGCTCTCTGTGTTCTTCGATCAATTTTAATGGATGCTCTCCTATCTGTGCCCAAACAAACTCTTCTCTCATTAAACCAACGCCGTCAACTGGAAGCTTTGACACTCTTTCAGCGGCTGCTGGCTCTGAAAGATTTACCATTATCTTTGTACCTGTAATTACTTTTGCTGGTGCACTTATTACTTGCTCTTGAGGTGTTTTTGGTTTTACTAGTTCACCTCTATATACTAATCCGTTGTTAGCGTCTACAGTTATAATATCACCTGTTTTTATTGCCTCAGTAGCTTTCTTACCATAAGCAGAAGTTCCCACAATTGCAGGTACTCCAAGTTCTCTAGAAACAATTGCTGCATGACAAGTCATGCCACCATCATCAGTGATTATTGCTGCAGCCTTTTGCATGGCTGGTACCCAATCAGGAGCAGTCATTCTTGTTATTAGAATTTCTCCTTCCTTAAACTCATTTATTTCGTCTACACTTAAAAGAACGTGAGCTCTGCCAGATGCAGTTCCAGGAGATGCTGGCAATCCTTTAATTATTATGTCCTCTTCTCCTCCTTTTACTTCCTCTGCTTTCTTAGTTTCTCCTTCTTTTCTGGCCCAAGCGGTTTCAAATCTTGCCTGAACTATATAAGGCTTATTATCTCTCTCATCTATAGCCCACTCTATATCCATTACATGATTGTAGTGTTTTTCAATTTCCAAGCCATATTTAGCTAATTCAATAACTTGATCATCAGTTATTGCTTGCTTATCTACTAAATCCTTAGGAACTTTTTGCTCTGATGTTCCTCCTTTTTTATTTATTACGAGCATTTTTGTTTTAGAATTAGAAATTATTCTTTTTACTATAGACATGCTATTTTTATCAACATAGAAAATATCTGGAGTAATTGTGCCTTGAACTACGTACTCACCGAGGCCATAACTGCCCTCTATCATTATAACACTTGTATCACCATTGGAAACATCTAAGGTAAACATTACACCTGCAGCTTTTGAAAATATTTGTTTTTGAACCGCAACTGCTAATGCGATTTTATTTTCGTCAATTCCCATTTTTCTTCTGTAATAAATTGCTCTGTCTGTGTAAAGACTTGCAAAACATTTCTTTATATTGTATAAAAGATCCTTTTCGCCGCTCACATTCAAATAAGTTTCTTGCTGACCTGCAAAACTAGCGTTAGGCAAATCTTCTGCTGTACCTGAAGATCTAACAGCAACAAAAGTCTGACCTTCTTCTTTTAGCAATTGATGATAATGATCTAATATTTCTTCCTCAAACTCCTTACTGAATTTACCATTAAGTATTAAATTTCTTATCTTCTCCCCTGCAGCATGAAGTGCTTTTTCATCATTTTCATTAAGCCCAGATAAAATAGATTTTATTTTATCTTCAAGCTGATTTTCTTCTATAAATTTCTTATATGCATAAGCAGTTGTAGAAAAGCCGTTAGGTATAGGGACTTTTACACTATTATACATTTCCCCTAAATTAGCAGATTTTCCTCCAACAATAGGAACATCGTCCTTATTTATTTCTTTAAACCAAAGAACTAGTGCAGTTTGCTTGTCCATAAATATATAAATTTTAGTTACTTAAATTTTAAAATGAATTTCGATGATCTATGGGAAAAATACAACAATCCTAAGAATAAGGGAGAACTTAAGGATGCAAACATAATCATAAAAGGTTTCTCTACTTCTTGCGGCGACAAAATTACATTATATATAAAAACAGAAAACAACATCGTAAAAGATGCAAAGTTCGACGGTGAAGGATGTGCAATTTCAACAGTCGCTTCATCAGAATTTTGCGATTATATGAAAGGTAAGAGTTTAAATGATGGCATTCTTTCTGAAAATGATATGCTAAAATTGCTAGGGTTAGACGCTATTTCGTCCAGTAGATTAGGTTGTTTAATGCTACCTGTGAATGCACTTAAAACTTATATGAAAAAATTAAATAAGTGATATGCTAGACGTATATAAGATAAGAGATGATTTTCCTATTTTACAAAAAGAAGTAAATGGACACCAACTTGTTTATTTTGATAACGCTGCAACTACACAAAAACCTAAGCAAGTAATTGAAGCAATAAAATGGTTTTATGAGAATATAAATGCAAACCCACTTAGAAGTGTGCATTATTTAGCAGAAAAAGCAACAGAAGCTTACGAAAAATCTCGAGAAAAGATAGCAAAATTCATTGGAGCTGAAAAAGATGAAATCATTTTTGTTAGAAATGCAACAGAAGCAATAAATTTAGTATCATTTGCATTGCCCTTTTCTAAGAACGATACCATAGTGACTACTTATTTAGAGCATCATTCCAATCTTTTGCCGTGGCTAAGACTCCAAAAATATGGTGTAAAAGTAAAAATACTCGGGATAAAAGAAGATCTTGATTTAGACTATGAAGAATTAGAAAAAATAGAAAATCCAAAACTAATAGCAGTAACACATCAATCTAATGTCACTGCAACTATAACAGATGTTAAAAGAATCGCCAAAATAGCAAAAGAAAAAGGAGCTTTATTACTGTTAGATGGCGCTCAATCTGTGCCACATATGAAAGTTAACGTGAAAGATCTCGGGGTTGACTTTCTTGCTTTCTCTGGACACAAAATGCTAGGACCTTTTGGCATTGGGGTGCTATACATCAAAAAGTCTGTATTTAATAAGCTAAATCCATTTCTTGAAGGAGGAGAAATGATTAAAGATGTAAGATTAAATCACATAGAATTTGCGGATTTTCCATTTTTCTTTGAAGCAGGCACTCAAAATATTGAGGGCGCATTTGCGCTTGGTGTGGCAATAGATTATTTAAACAACATAGGAATGGAAAATATTGAAAAATACGAAAAAGAATTAACCAAATACTTATACGATAAGATAAAAGACGTGGAGAAAATTAAAATATATAGTGGAAAAAGTAAAGAATTTGGACCTTTACTTTCGTTTAATTTACCAAAAATTCATCCTCACGATCTTGCCTATTTATTAGATCAAAAAGGTATTGCTGTGAGATCTGGATTTCATTGCGCACAACCATTAATAGAAGATAAACTCAAAGCAAATGGAACTGCAAGAGCTTCTCTCTACTTTTATAACACCAAAGAAGAAATTGATTATTTTGTAAATACATTAAAAGAAATTAGCAAAAAGTATGAATGAACGTAAACTCACCCACATAATAATTCCTACAATAAATGAACATGAGAGCCTTAAAAAATTAATTCCAAAATTGCCAAAAGATACAAAAATAATAATTGTTGACGACGGATCAACTGATAACACTGATAAAATAGATAAAGAAATAAAAGATCATAAAATAAAAATAATAGAAAGAAATAAAAAATCTGGTATTGTTTCTGCAATTTTAGACGGAATGAAATATGCACTTAAAGACAATTGCGATTTAATTGCAACTATGGATGCTGATGGACAACACGATCCTAATGATCTAAAAGTATTATTAAATGAAGCCATTAAAAGCGATGCAGATTTAGTAATTGGATCTCGATATATTTTTGGGGGAAGTGCTGAAGGCTTTAATTTTATCAGAAGTTTAATAAGCAAATCTGCAAACTTATTGTTTAAAATAAATTTTAATCTGCCTGTAAAAGATGTAACATCAGGTTATAGAATTTATAGCAAAAGATTAGCTAAATTCTTAGTAAACAGTAATTTAGTAAATAATGCATACGCCGGTCAAGTTGAAATAGTTCAAAAAGCATACGAAAAAAACTTTAAAGTAGTTGAAGCTCCGATTCACTTTAAAAAAAGAATTTATGGAAAAAGCAAACTATCCTTAAAGGATATACTCAATTATTTAAAATTTATACTAGCAAATGGACCTTTAGGAAAATATGCTATAGTAGGTGTGTCAGGCATATTTGTTAATGAGGGTGTTTTATATTTTCTATCCAGAATAATTAATCCATTTATAAGCGATATTGTATCGATAGAAACCAGTATAAATTCAAATTTTATATTGAACGAGTTCTGGACATTTAAAAACAGAAAATTAAACAAAAGATTCCCTTCGATTATGAAAAGAGCTGCACAGCACAACTTATCTTCTTTGTTAGGATTAGCTATAAATTATGCTGTTTTTGCAATTCTTACATTTTTTGGAATAAATATACTTTTATCGAATTTAATAGGAATAATCATAGCATTTGTAGTAAGATTTCTACTTTCTTCGCTTTGGGTTTGGAGTAATAATTATAATCTTTTAATGCTGAACTAAAATTTACAATAATTGGGGCTGCTGGGATTTGAACCCAGAACCTCCGGAGCCCAAGTCCGGCATCATACCATGTTAGACCACAGCCCCGAATACAATTATAATAAAAGATTAAAGAAAAATTTATCCTCTATTAAATCCTACAACATTATCTTCATCAACAGTGCCAAGAAATATTGCTCTGCAACAGTACCTTTTAACTCCTAGTTTATCTAACGCTTCTTCAGGAGACATTTGCTTGATTAATTCTTTATATGGTTCCCATAAGTGAGATATGGGCTTACCACAACTATAACATCTCATTGGTATCATAACTTATGATATGAACACGATCATTTAAATATCATTCGCCCGCTGAAATTAGTGTTACAGTCTCCTTAACACCTTTAAATTTTCTTATTCCTAAAACTAATTTTTGCAGGTTTTCTACTGGTGTTTCAACAATAAACAAATAATC
>CAYOMU010000001.1:0-42631 GCA_964405205.1 Candidatus Woesearchaeota archaeon | reverse complement strand
CTAAAACTAATTTTTGCAGGTTTTCTACTGGTGTTTCAACAATAAACAAATAATCGTAAATGCCATAGAGCATCATAGAATACTTAAGCGCTTTATTTTTTTGTAAAAACTCTTTTATTTTTTGATATAATGGCTCTGTTTTTCCAGGCTCAACAGTTACTAAAATTGCTGCTTTATCCATATTAAATATTATACTTTATTTAATTTATCTGCTTGCTGCTGCTTGTTTCTCTAACTCAATTCTCTTTGAAATTAAAAATGAGTTTGGATCATTTTTACTTGCGGATATAAGAATTTCAGCTAATACCTCTTTTGCTGGCTTATGTATTGCTGCAGCAGTTTGATAGGTACCTTGAGCTATCCACCTAAGCGCAAGGTCTATTCTTTTTATTGGTGACAAATCTGCTTGTCTAGCTAATCTTTGACCAGCAACTATCATGTATGTAACACCTTCTCTCGGAGCTCCATTTTCTATTGCTCTAATAAGTACTTCCATCGGATTCATTCCTTTACTTTTTATTATATCAAATGCTTCTAGCAACAGATTAAAAGCAGTGTTATATTTACCAGTCATTACCTTAGAAGTCCTATAATGATCCTTCCCTTTGTGCCCAGGAACCATTAAATGGCCTACTAATCTATCAATTATATTTACTCTTGCTTTGCCGAATTTTGTATTTGCAAATAAACCGCCTAATTTAATTGGAGTTGATGTATTTAAATATCTTTTAATCGATTGATCTTTTAATTCAACTGAAGAGAAAATCAAATCGTATATTCTTTTTGCTTTATTATAAGAATCCATATTTATCTAGCAGGTTTTTGCTTCTTTCCAGTTACTATATCCCTTAATGGAACTCCTCTTACTTTTATAATTTTAAATTTAACTCCTGGAAGATCTCCTCTTGCACCCAACTGAGCGCCACCAACTCTTTCAATAGTAACAACATCGTGCTCTTCTATGTATTTTTTACCATTTGGATAAGGAATGTACGCTGTAACTGCTTTTCCGTTTTTAGTTAAACTTACAAAAGCGCACTGTCTATTTCCTGAAGAAGGTTTTTTAGGCGTGTTTACTCTTAACTCTAAAACTATGCCAGAAGCCATTGGAGCTCCTTCTAAAGGATCATACTTCCATCTATCCCTAAGAAACTTATGCAAAGAGCCTTTTTTACTAAATCTAAATTTTGCTTTTCTTTCTAATATCGCTCTGCCTGCAAACAACCCTCTAGGCTTTTTTCCCATATCTAATTTGCAACTCAGATATATTAAAATAACGTTTTAAGATTTGCTCTGCAAGTTCTATTGTACTTTTCTTAATCTTTTTATTTAATTCTACTACTACTTTTTTGTTACCTAAAGAATCAGTTGATTGATAGCCTGTGAGTATTTTAATAGGCCTAAATATACTTGCAAGTGTTTTAATTGGATCATCACTTTTTTCTAAAATAACTATCTCTTTATTCATCATTTTCTCAAGAATTTTAACAGTAGATCCATTTTTACCAACACATAAAGGCGCCATTCCTTCTTCTACTATAAAAGCTCTTTTATTGTCTACTTCAAACGTATCTAAAGGAGTAACATTTGTAACTGATGAGAAAACACTCATTGCAGAAATTGCTTCTGAATCTAGCTTAACTCTCATATTACTTTAGAATACCCACTACTGCAATATTAAAAGGTTTACCACAAGTTATTGCTAAACTTTCTGAATCCCCAGGATACATTGCAGATTCAATATTTTCTTTATTTAACTTTTCAATAATTTCTATTGGAGCATTTTTAGCAAATATTGCTTTTAATAGTTTTCCTTGTTTTTTAGCTCTAACTGTACTTCTTATGCCTATTGTAAGCTTATTTTGCGCAATCGCGTTTTTAACTTCACTTATTATCTGTTCCATTTTCTTTAACAATTACTTTGACTTTTCCTGTACCTACTGGCATTATCTGGTTAGTTATTATATTATTTACCATGTATTTAAATTCTTCTTTTTCATGAAAAACTGCTGCTTCCAAAAGATGTCTAACTGGCATCTCAAAGGCCATTCTGGCCAATATTGAAGGAGATCTTCCTGTTATTCCATATCTGGTTACACCCACAACTTGGCCTTCTTGACACATTAAATCTGCTACAAGCATAATGTGCCTTATATCAACTCTTAAACCTCCACTTTCAAATGCTTTATGAGCTTCTTCCACAATTAAATTTCTTGCGGCTTCGATACCTAAGACCTCATAAGTTTCCATTATGTCATTAGTGTAAGTTCTTGTAGCGTCTACTTCTGGAAGCTCTAAAACTTCTTTCAAATTAGAACCTTCTGTTATAATGTAATAATCTCCTTCTTTTTCACGCTTAATAATCACTTTATTAATTCCTTTTATACCAGAAATTGTTTGCTCCATTACTCTATGTATTATTCTAAGCGCGTCTTTGTGAAATTCTTTTGATTTTGATTGTATTATTAGTTTATTGCTCTCTAACTTCGGATCGTATTGTGCTAATCTATCTACTAATACATTTGCTTTTATTCTGTTTTCCTCTAATTTTTCTTTGCTGATAGTAAAAATAATATGTGATTTACTAAGATCAACATTAAAATCATCTACAACGTCTTTAACTTTTACTTCTTTAAGTTTTGTGTACGCGAAATCAATAACCTTATCCTGATCTTTTGCAATTTCTGGCAGAAGATAAATGTACATAACTGGATTTTCTGCTCTATCATGAGCATCAAAAATTTCAATTAACCTTGGCAAAGTTGCACTTGTTCTCGCTTCTTGTATTCCTGCAATGTGCTTTGTTCTTAATGTTGCTTGAGTTGATGCTTCACTAATACTTTGAGCTGCTATCATTCCAATGGGCTCGTAAGGATCTACTAGTGCTTTCTCGTATAAGTTTTTAAGTTCTTCTTCTGAAATTCCTTTTTTAGACGCTAAATTAATGTAACTGCTCGGAATCTCGCTCATATTGACAAACCACCATTATCACTTTTTGATACATCTATTCCGTCTTCCCCATATAAAAATTGTACTATCCTATTTCCGTATCTAACTGATCTATTTTCATCAGCATAAAGATCCATTAACGCGAATGATAGCCTACGATAAAGATAACCAGACTTAGGAGTAGAAATCATATTATCCATAGAGGTTTCTCTACTTGCCATAGAATGCATAAATAGCTCTATTGGAGAAAGGCCTTTTCTATAACTTGAAAACACAAATCCTTTTTCCAATAAACCTTGAGAATTAGGAAGAAAGTGAGATAAAACTCTGTTTTTATATCCTATTGACAAACGTTTACCGAACAATATTTGTTGGCCTACTAAAAACACATTAGGAGCAATATTGCTTAAACTTCCTTTTGCTTTTGTAACGGCCATGTGATAAACCATGTTTGTATCTTTGTTTTTAGGAGATACTAGCTTTATTAAAGACATGTTTAGATTTTCAGCTAACATTAAAATCTTTTCTTCTCTCTCTTCTGGATCTTTTTCTTCTTTTATTATTTTTTCTACTTGCTCGATAGTCGAATTCACTAATTCCTCTTTCTTCTTTATTATCTCTTCAGCCATATCGTAGTCGGATATCTTAACTGAAAAACCATAAAGGAGCAATACCAATACAGAAAGTCTTGCAATTCTATTTATTAATTCTGCGGTTTTTTCTGCTCCATACTTAACCCAGAACTTTTGAATTAATTTTCCATCTTCCACTCCGATGGTTGCATTATCTATTATCCCACTAATCAACTTTCCTTTGTGAATCCTAACGTAATCATCATCGTTGTGTGTAGTATTATATATTGAGCTTGGACCTTCAAAATCAAAATCGTCAGGCAACAACATTGAGAAAATTTCTCTACCAGTGTAATACTCTTCAGTCAGATCAGGATATACTCCTATGTTTGCTAAAAGAAAACTAGCTTCCTTCTTATTAACTTTGAAGTCCTTAGAAGTAAGTATAGCACAGCCAGAAATATAATCTTGCTTGGCTCCAACTAATGGAAGTGCGTGCCTAACCGATACTAAATTCTTTTTAACACTCATTAACTCTTGAGCTTCTGCAAATGCCTCAATATCTTGAGGTATGAAAATATTCATTTCATCTCCATCAAAATCTGCATTATAAGGCGTTGTTGTTGTTGGGTTAATTGTTAATGTTTTAGTTGGTAAAATTCTTGCTCTATGTGCCATTATGGAATATTTGTGAAGGGTTGGCTCCCTATTAAGTAATACTAGATCTCCATCAACTAAAGTCCTCTCTACTATATAGCCTTCGTTTAATTCCTTAAGGATTTGCTCTACTGTGTTATCAGTAATTTTCTTTCTAATACCGTCAGGAGTTACAATGTAAAGAGCTCCGGGGTATTTATTATAATTTTTAATTAATTCTTTCATTTTCTCAATGTTAATTGAAGTAACTCTTTCTGGTATTGTTATATCTTTAGCAAATTTAAGAGGAATTCCTACCTCATCTAACTCTAGAAATGAATCTGGTGAAATAACAGATCTAGCCGCATAATTTACACGTTTTCCAAGCAAATCACCTCTAAATCTACCTTCTTTACCTTTAAGTCTTTCCTCAATGCCACGCAAAGTTTTTGTACCAGATCTTTGCTTTGCTTTTGGAAGTTGAGCAACACTATTAGACATTAAAACTGCAACATAATATTGCAATACATCCCATATCTGAGTAATAAATGGAATTGGCACCCCTGATCTAAGATTTTCTTTAAGTTTTTCATTTACTCTAATTATTGAAGCAAGAGCATGAGTTAGATCGTCTTCGCTTCTCATTCCATTTTCTAAGGTAATTGGAGGCCTAACAGTTACTGGAGGAACTGGAAGCAGTTCTAATACCATCCACTCGGGCCTAGAAAACTCAGGATCAAATCCAAGCAATATTGCATCAGAATCTGGAATTTTTTCTAGCTTTTCCCTTACTTCTATAGGAGTTACTTTCTTATTTCCTATGTAGATATCAAATGGTTTTTGCAATTTAGCTTTTTCTTGCTTATAACCGCAATGTGGGCATACTTTCGTATTAGTAGCTTTATTAAGTACCCATCTTACAAGTCTTCTTTTATTTCTAGGATCCTTATATTCTGGAGAACTAATTAGGTTTGTTAATTTTTCAATTGTTTTATCATCTAGTAAAAGCCTACCGCATTTTTCGCAAGTCGCATTCAATGTATTTACAATAGTCGGCAAATACTTTATGTGATAAACTGGTCTTGCAAGAGTAATGTATCCAGGATGACCAGGACATTCGTGAATTGAATTGCCACAAGTCTTACATATCAATCCTGGATCTATTACACCCATGTGGGTATCTGCTAGTCCTCCATCTACAGGCATCCCATCAATATCGTAAAGTTCTGGTGATGTTATTTCTACAGCTGCCATGTTTTTAATCATTGCTGGTGAAAGTAAGCCGTATTCTAGCCCAACTATCTTACTATCTACTCTATCTTCAATCTTCATATTTGCTACCTAATATCAATCTTGGATAAACTCCAAGTGTTTTCATTTCATTTAATAAAATATTAAATGCTGCTGGTACTTCTACTAATTTAATAGGTGCATTATCGCCATGAATAGGACATCTAGCAGTTTTAGTCTTAAAGTTGTATATTGCAACCAATCCGCACTTTTCACATACAGGCACTTTCATAGTATCTGAGGAGAATTTATCCTTTAATACAGCTGCAGCACCGTAAGCTACGAAAACATCCTTTTCCATTTCTCCAAGTCTTAATCCTCCTCCTCTTGCCTTTCCTTCAGTTGGCTGTCTAGTTAATATCTGCACAGGTCCTCTTGATCTCCATTGCATTTTTGTAGCTGTTGTATGCTTAAGTCTAAGATAAAATAAATCTCCAACAAAAATTCTAGCATTCATCTTATTGCCGGTTATGCCATTATACATTGCTTCTACTCCGTCATCTCTAAACCCTGCCGCCTTTAATTCCTTTCTGATCTCTTCCTCTGTCACTCCAAGAAATGGAGTTCCATCGTAGTATTTTGCATTAATTGCACCAGATTTTCCAGCAATTAATTCAAGAAGAAGAGAAAATGTATAACGAGAAGGAATACTATAAGGAGAGAAAATAATATCTGGAATAATTCCTGATTGAGTAAATGGCATATCTGCCTCATCTAGTATCATACCTACTACTCCCTTCTGTCCTTCTCTAGTCATAAACTTATCTCCTAATTCGACTGTTCTATCTTCTCTTACTTTAACAATTATGTATTTGTTACCTTCTTGATTAGTAGTAAGTATAGCTGTGTCTACTACGCCTTCCTCTCCCTTTCTGCTTGCAACAGAGGACTCTATTCGCTTTATAATACCTAACCTAAACTTATCGATAGAAGAAGCAAACCTCGGAGGGGAAACCTTACCAATAATTACATCGCCTTCTTTAATGTAACTTCCTGGCTTCGCAATTCCATCAGAGTCTAAGTTTCTGTAAGCTTCTTCAGATCTATAACCACTTACATCTTTATCTGGAATTCCTATTTCATCAGATCTTCCTCCAGTGTATTTTATTTCTTCAGTTTTATATGGCCTGAAGAAAAATCCTTTAAATAATCCTCTTTCAATTGCTGACTTATTAACAATAATAGCATCATCCATGTTATAACCTAAATAAGATGCTACTGCGACAACTACATTTTGACCTGATGGATGCTTAGCATAGTCTACTACATCATATAACATAGTTTTAACTATAGGAACTTGCTGATCAACTGCAACATATCTATCGTTGTCTGCTCTAAGCAAATAATTTGCAGTATAAGTACCTATTCCCTGTTTCAAGCTTTTGACAGCTACTATGTTTCTGTAATGTGATGTGTGATTTACAAATGGCAGCATAGCTGCTTGAAATCCAAGGACAGAAAGCGCAGATAATTCAAGATGAGTATGTTGTGGAGTTAAATCTTCCTCATTCATTGCAACATATGCTTCGTTTTCTTCATCCGCATCTAAGAATTCGATTTTTCCTTTCTTTACTAAATCCATAAAAGTTATTTCTCCTTTTTCTAGTGCAATTATATCTTCTTTAACGACTAAAGGTTTCCCATTATTAACTACAATTAGAGGTCTCATTATTCTATTGTTATCGGTGTTTACTATCAAAGCGTCCTTATCTTTGTCGTAAGCAATGCCGATAAATGGTGAAATCTCACCTTTTCTTCTTGCCTCTCTAAGTTTTTGCGCTACTGACGCGCCATTTTCTACTTCACCTATTGGCTTTCCGTCTAATAGAACTAAGCTCATATTCTTTCAATCCCATGTCTTCTATAATTTGTTGCACTTTCTTTCTGTCACTTTCATCGATTTCAGATGGAATATATCCAAACAAAGCAAGGTTCTTAGTCAAACCAATATTAGGACCTTCTGGAGTTTCTATTGCACACAATCTCCCAAAATGTGTTCCATGCAACATTCTCGCCATTTCATTTTCTCTGTTAGAAGTAAGCAAAGATTCTACTCTTCTAAGATATGAGATAGAATCAATAAAGCTAGATCTTGATAATTGCTGAGTAACTCCAGTTCTATTACCTGGCCACAATCCTGTAGAAAGAGAAGAAAGTAATCTTCTTATCAACACATCTCTTTCAAAAATGTAATCTGCTTTTGGAAATCTTTTTTGCTTATTGACTATAACTTCAAATGCATTTACAGCTTCTTTGGCCAAGGCTTTCATAGATGTAGCAAAAATAATTTCAAGATTATAATCCTCTGGGTGAACACGCTTATTGAAGTAGCTATCTCTATCATCCTCAGTGTTATTGGCCCAATGCCATAGCATTGTCTTGATCGCATACATGAGATACATTGCCTTTGCAAGTCTGGAAGATGGTGTTTGACCAATAAATGGAAGAAGGAAATTATCAATGTTTGCAACCACAGCTTTCTTAGTAGAAATACCAGAGGATTCTTCTAAATATTTGTTAATTTTATCTTGTTCCTTGCTGGCTTCCATTAAATTTGCCTCTAGCAACCAAGCAGCTTTAGGCTCTGGGTCTATAAATGCTCTAATGTCATCATCGTCTTTTACACCCAAAGCTTTAATCAATGAAATCAAATGTAACTTTTTGAACACGCCAAAACTTATAAGGAATTGACCATTCTTTGCCATGATAATTGAATGTGGCAACTTAATGGGCCCAGCATCAGCGTATATTCTTCCAACGTATTCAATTCCTTCCTGAGAAGATTTAGTTACTATTAACTTATTCGGCGCAAGATCCTCTGTAGTTAATATTATTCTTTCTGTTCCATTAATTATAAAATACCCACCAGGATCATCAGGATCCTCTCTTGCTTTTTCAATCAATTCTTTTCTGCTTAACCCATGAAGATTACAATACTTTGATTTCACCACCACCGGTAGTCTTCCAATGGTTGCTTCTTCTTCTTGAACTTTTTCTCCATCAGCAATGTATGCTACATCTACTATAATAGGAGCTGCATAAGTTAGATCTCTAATTCTTGCCTCCATAGGATAAATAGTTCTTACATTACCATCGCTCTCCTTAACATCTGGCTTACCTATTCTTATGTTTTCTATCTTTATTTCCACTTTCTTATATCCAGGAGGTGCAACAGAAGGTTTCATCTCTACATTTTTAGCTATAACTGGCATAACATTTTCTACGAATCTTTCAAAAGATCTTATGTGCACAGGTGCCAATCCAAACTCTTTGAAAAAGCTTTTGATCAACGTATATTGTTCTTCCTTATTCATACTACGACACGATAATACTTCGCAGTTCCTGCAGTATGACTTACACGATCAAATTCAATTACATCTCCAATTTTTGCTTTTAAGGCTTGAGCTAAAGGATCAGAAGACTTTATTTTTGGTAAATCTTCTTTTTTACACTTAAATTTCGCTAGTAATTGCTCTATCTCTTCAGATGTAAGAATACGGCAGGCTGGATTCAATCTGTGCTTTAAAACATCCATTCAGGTTAATATTGATTATTTACATGTAAATATTTAATATTTAAATCTTTCGGTTTTTAAATAGTAACAACTATTGAAACTATTAATAGAAATATGAAAGAGGACTTTGATTTAGAATTAGAAAAAATAGTAAATAAAATTAAAGAAAAGAACTACAAAAGAGTTTTAATTCAGCTTCCTTTTGGATTGAAGCCTAAAGCATTAGAAATTGCAAAGTACATTAAAGAAAACACAGAGGCAGAAGTATACATTTGGGGCGGCTCAGCTTATGGTGCTTGTGATATTCCGATAGGTGTAAGCAAATTTGGAATTGATTTACTTGTGCATTTTGGACATGCAATGTTCAGAGCAGATGAAATACATAGGTATTGATGAAGCTGGTAGAGGCCCAGTAATTGGACCCTTAGTGGTTGCAGGACTTATAGTAAAAGATGAGGATTTAAAATTACTAGAAGAAAAAGGTGTGAAGGATTCTAAATTGCTTTCAATTAAGAAAATATTTGAAATTGGAAATTGGTTGCAAAACAACTTTGAATATTTTATTGAAAAAATTGAACCCGAGGAATTAGATAAAAATAATATCAATGAACTAGAATTAAATGTTTTTGCAAAATTTATAAAAGAAGCTAATTGCGACGAAGCAATAGTAGATGCTCCTTCTTCAAACGAAAAAAGAATAGAAGATAAATTAATTGAGATGACAAAAAAGAAAGTTATTGCAAGAAATTTTGCAGATAGAGATTATATTCAAGTTGGAGGAGCATCAATTATTGCTAAAAAAACTAGAGAAGAAGAAATAGAAAAAATAAGAAAAGAAATAGGAGATTTCGGTTCTGGTTATCCTTCTGATCCAAAAACAAAAGAATTTATCAAAAAAATAATTAAAGAAGGTAAAATAAAGGAGTTAAGAAAGTATGTAAGATTAAAATGGTATACATCTCAACCTACTTTAATGCATTTTACTTAATTAAATTACTTGGAATGTGATATATTACTTTAAACCACAATATGAGGCATAAAAACGCCTAGAGAAAACAAAATTATACCAACAACAATATCAATAATTGTTCCAATCAATAGGTATAAAGCTAAGCTTGAAAGATACCTATCTTTGTCTTTCTCTAATATGTAAATTATTATAGATCCTAGGAATCCTAGAATGAAAAGTATACCATATAATCTATCTTCATCATGATTACTTATCAAACTATATATTAATGCAATTAAGTAACCTATTCCAAGGAAGCCCAAAAATATCCAAATTTTGCTTGCATTCTTCTCCTTGTCCCAAGCCATAAAATATAAGCACAGAGTTATTTAAATACATTTTCGATTCAATGTGCAGGGGGTGGGATTTGAACCCACGAAGGCCTAAGCCACAGGATTTCCAATCATCGATTCCTCATAACTTAAGATCTTTGATCTTAAGTCCTGCGCGTTTGACCGGGCTTCGCTACCCCTGCATTTATGCAGTCCTCATTTTCATTAATTTTCTCTTTCTTTTTCTTTCTCTAATTCTTTGCTTTCTAGTTTTCCATCTATTAATGTGCCATTTCTTCCATTTCTTTGAACTTCTTTTCATTTTTACAATTTATTTTCTTTGATATATTAATATTGCCTCGCCTTGATCGAGTATTTTGCCCTGCATTGCTTTTATTAACTCCTCTCTATTCTTAATTCCTTCGTCTAATTCAGAAGAAAGCGCAAACACTTTAAAATGATAATGATGTGGGCCATGCCCTCTTGGTGGACAAGGACCATCATAGCCTTGGCGCTTAAAATCATTAATTCCTTGATAAGCTAATTGTGATTCTCTTGGAAATTCCTTTGGCAAAAAGTTCTGCTTAATGTTATATATAATCCAATGCACGAACAACCCTGAAGGTGCATCTGGATCTTCTACTATTAATGCATAAGCAACTGCTCCATTTACTTTAGTCCATTTTACTGCAGGAGAAATATTTTCTCCGTCACAAGTATATATTGGTGGACAATTTTGACCTGCAATCTCTGGAAATTCAACCTTTATCATTTTAAATATAGGTTGAATATAAAATTAATATTTATGGGAATCAAAACAGGTAACGATGGAAGAAAAAGAAGCGGCGGAAAGAAAGGTAAATGGCGAGATACAAGAAGATATGAAACTGTTGCACCAGCAAATCCTACTGTACTGGGAGAAGTAAAACGAAAAATAATTAGAGGTAGAGGAAACAATAAAAAAATAAGATTGCTCTCAGCGAATGAAGGGATACTATTTGATTATAGCACTAAAACTGCGAAAAAAGTTAAAATAATTAAAGTTGTAGAAAATCCTGCTAATAGAGAATTTGCAAGAAGAGGTATACTTACTAAAGGAGCAATTGTGGAAACTGATCAAGGAAAGGCTAAAATTGTAAATAGACCGGGGCAAGAAGGAATAATAAATTTAGTAAAAATATAAAATAAAAAATTAAATCCTTATTCTAAGGATTGCAAGCCCTATAAAGTAAATCACTACTCCTAAAATTATTGTAGAAGCCGCTGCAAGTGCTTTCGAAAATACTTGATAGAAAATACTTACTGCGCCTACTACAATAAACGTAGAGGCTAATGCTAAGTAAAATAGCCCTAAAACGCTGTCTAGAAGTAATTTATGCTCCTCGTTGTACTTTAGTCTTGCTTTAGCCATATTAATATTTTATATGACATAATTTAAGTCTTTATGGAATGTATATTTTGCAACATAGCAAACAAAAAAACAGAATCTTACGTCATTTATGAAGATCCAATAGTAATTGCTGTTTTAGACATTAATCCTGCATCTCCAGGAAATACCCTTGTTTTTACGAAGAAGCATTATTCTACACTATACGAAATTCCACAAGAAGAATATTTACATCTATTATCAATCGCAAGAGCTCTTGGATTTGCAATTAAAAACGCATTAAATGCAACAGATGTTGATATCATCTACTCGAAAGAAATTAATAAAGGATCAATAATTCCTCATGCAATTATTACTTTACTACCTAGATATGAAAACGATAACAATAGTTATTTATTTAAACGAGAACAAGGACAAAACCTAGAAGAGATAAGAAAATTGATCATTGCAAAACTAGATGAGATAAAAGGATACTCAAAAGAAACAAAATCAGAAGAGAAAGTACAAGAACAAAAAGAAGAAAAACCAAAAATTATTGAGATAAAAAGAAAAACGCCTATTGTTTAGCAGTTTGATTATTTTCAGATTCTTTTAATTGAAATTCTTTCTTTAGTGATTCTAATTCTTCTTTTGAAAGATCAAAATATTGAAAGAACCCTTGAGATAATTTAATTATTTTTTTGCCTTTATCAACAGATTCTGATATTAATCCCATCTCCCTTAGTTTTTTAACGTGCATCCTAGCAACTGTACCACGTTTTTTAACTAAATCTGCTAGCTTGATTGGACTCTCTACTGCTATTAAACTCAATGTCATTAAAATACCCTTGCTCAGTTCTGGTTTACCTGATATTAGGTCTGCGTATTGAATTTTAATTTTCATCTTTGCAACATTGTTTTCTTTAACAATTTCTATACCAAATTGAGGATCGGAGTATCTTTTAACTAATTGATTCAAATAATGATTAACAAGTTCAGTGGGCATTTTTAATTTTGCTCCTAATTCCTCTATACTAATGCCATTAGGTGAAGAAAATATTAAGGCTTCTATCTTAGGTAAAGCTTCTTTCATAGTGCAATATTCTTGATTACAATATCAGCCATTGGTTCATTTTGATACAAACTAATCTTTTCGTCGTGAAATAAAAATAAAAGAGAAATAAATGTTCTGGCTATATCCTGCCACTCTTTTCCCTTTACAAGTTCAGAAAACATGATTGTATCCGATTTTTTGAATATCTCGATTAACATGCTTTGTACATTTATTATAGTTTGAGCTATCTTCATTTCATTTAATTTAAAATTAAATTGAAATGATTGTTGTTGACTTTTAATAAAATTCAAAGAATTTCGAATGTAAAAGATTAGATCTGACAATGTAATTCTCCTTTTTCTAATCAAATACATTTTAGGAGACAAAATAATTGAAAAAGGCGTACTTTTAATGTATTGATTTTTCCTTTTAATAAAAGAATTTTTGCTCGTGAGCATATCTAATAAACGCTCAGACTTAAGTCTTAAAAGAATTGCAGCTACATATATAAATTTTCCATAATAAATGAAATCTGCTTTTGCAAGCTTATTAGTAATATCTATAAACCTAGCAGTTAAAAGTGATATATCAATATTAAGTGGATCGATGCCCTCTTCTCTAATAATTGTAGAAATTAGCGACTCCCACTCCAATTGACCTTGTAATACTAATTCGTAAATTTCGTCTGAATTCATCCAAAATATTTAGATTCTGTTGCTATAGATTTTCCACGTGAATAAAACTTAGCAGCTTGCGCATAATACTCCTCGACTTGTGATTTAGTTAAGCTTGGGTGTACTATTTCCAACGCTCTATCAAAATCTTCCTTT
The DNA here is from genome assembly GCA_964405205.1 of Candidatus Woesearchaeota archaeon. Lineage (GTDB taxonomy): Archaea > Nanobdellota > Nanobdellia > Parvarchaeales > Parvarchaeaceae > Rehaiarchaeum. The sequence goes on along the minus strand of CAYOMU010000001.1, from coordinate 29,139 downwards.
GTTATTTTAAGCTCCATCTCATTCTTAGCTATCTTATCTAAATTATCTCTAATTTTTCTAAGTGCAATTAATGCAGCTTCTTTAGTTAATCGCTCTATATCTGCACCAACAAAACCTTCTGTTCTTGCAGCTAAATCTTTTATTAATTCCTCTTTATTTTCGACTGGCATCTTATTTATATATACTCTAAATATTGCCTCTCTTTCTTTTGTATCTGGTGGAGGAACAAAAATAATCTCGTCAAATCTTCCTGCTCTTAATATAGCAGGATCAAGTATGTCTATTCTGTTTGTAGCTGCAAGCACTGTAACGTTTTTAAGCGGCTCTAATCCATCTAATTCGCTTAATAAAGTATCAACTACTTGTGCATCTACTCTATTTTCTTCTGCTATTGCTCTAGTAGAGGCAATAGCATCAATCTCATCGAAGAAAATAACACAAGGGGCCACTCTTTTTGCTCTATCAAATATTTCTCTAACATTTTTCTCGCTTTCTCCTACCCATTTACTCATTATCTCTGCGCCTTTTACTAAGATAAAGTTAGATTCAGTTTCACCTGCTACTGCTCTAGCTAACAAAGTTTTACCTGTACCTGGAGGACCAAAAAGAAGAATTCCTTTTGGTGGTGAAATTCCTGCTTTCTTGAAAGCTTCGGGATATTTAATTGGCCACTCTATTGCTTCTATTAGTCTTTGTTTTACTTCCTCTAGGCCACCAATATCTTCCCACTTAACGTTTGGTCTTTCAATAAGAACCTCTCTAAGTGCACTTGGTCTAACAAATCTTAGTGCTTCTTGAAAGTCATCTAAAGTAACGTACAACTTTTCTAAAACTGATCTTGGTATCTTGCTGCTTTCTGAAAGATTAAGTTCATTCATATTCCTTCTTATAGCATTCATTGCAGCTTCTTTAACGAGGGCTTCTATATCTGCACCAACAAAACCATGAGTAATTCTAGCTAAATACTCCAGATCTACACTTTTGTCTAATGGTACTCTTCTAGTATGAATTTTAAGTATTTGTAATCTTCCACGTTCATCTGGCACCCCTATATAAATTTCTCTATCAAATCTCCCAGGTCTTCTAAGTGCAGGATCTATTGCATTTGGTCTGTTCGTTGCTGCAATGACAATAACATTACCTCTTCCTTTTAATCCATCCATTAAAGTTAATAGTTGAGAGACTACTCTGTGCTCTACTTCGCCTACACTTTCTTCTCTTTTAGGCGCAATAGCATCAATTTCATCAATAAAAACAATTGCAGGAGCATTTTTCTCTGCATTGTCAAATATTTCCCTTAATCTCTTTTCTGCATCTCCTACCCATTTACTCATTATCTCTGGGCCATTAATTGCATAAAATGAGGCCCCTGATTCAGAAGCTACTGCTCTAGCTAACAAAGTTTTACCTGTACCTGGAGGACCATATAACAATACTCCTTTAGGGGGCTCAATTCCTAATCTCATAAATATCTCAGGATGTCTTAATGGAATTTCAACCATTTCTCTTATTTTTGCAATAGCATCGTCTAAACCGCCTATGTCCTCATAGCTTACTTGTCTAATTTTAGCCTCCTCTAGAGCTTGCTTACTTTGAGCGCTTATCGTAATTTCAGTGTTATCTGAAATGAAAACATAACCTTTAGGAGTTGTTGAAACAACAACAAATCTAAGTGGCTCACCGAAAAACGGAGCTATATTCATTCCCATAAATATATCTTCAAAAAGCTCATCGATTCCGCCTAAACCAGTACCTAAACCGCCATTTACAGAAACTTCATCTCCTTTGGTTACAGGTCTTCTATCTAATAGCCTGTTAAGCCAATTTGTAGGGCCTTTTACTGAAATATTTGATACTGGAGCAAGAACTACTGACTCTGCTTCTTCTACTTCTGCAGGCCTAATCGTTACGTTTTCTCCTACACTTACGCCAGCATTCTTTCTAGTAATAAAATCCATTCGGATTATATTGAGCCCAGCATCGCTAATATAACCACGATCTGCAATTGCAACGGTAGTTCTTTGACCTTGAATTTCTACGTAATCTCCTGCTTTTAAGCCTAATTTCTTAAGAGCATCGCCAGGAATTCTAACTTTTCCTTGATCTCTATCATCTGAAAATGCCTCGGCAACACGTAAAACAATTTCTGGTTTTTCTTCTCCCATAATTTATATGTAGTTATTCAAATTAATCTTTAGATCCTTTTCCTATATTTAATTAAAAATTCATCTACCTTATTGTGCTTAAATAAGTAAGTTGCGTAGCCAGCAACTTTATTCCTGATTTTTTTCTCAGGAATATAATCTTTTATAATTATCTTATTGTGCTCAAAATTATCGTTCAATTTATCTTTAGCTAGTGAAACTATTATAGCTGTGTTTCTTCTAATTACTTTAGTCCTTATTCTTCCCATGGGAAAGATTTATATCTGTATATTTTTAAAAATTTTGTGGAAAGGAAAAGAAGTAAAAGCAGGAAAATATTAAGGAAAGAAGAAAAAGAAAGAAAGATCTGGCCACCTATTTTAATAGAGGTCGGATTCGCAATAACTTTGGCTGCTTCTCTACTAATAATAATTTCTCTATCTAGTTTTCCTGCTATAATAAATGCATTAAAATACATGAATGTAACACCAGGCTTGATAAATTACCTGCTGCTCTTAAATTACATTGGTCTGGCAGCAAGCATACTAGGATTGATTTTTGGGGCATTAACAGCCAAGTACAAGAAAAAAGCGTATGCAGTAATATCTATGATTTTAGGAATGTTTACAATTCCTGCATCTGTAGGAGGATATATCGCTGGCATAGTATTAATTCTAATAGGCGGTGTAGCTGAACTTTTATATTAAATAGCCAGGGGCGAGATTCGGACTCGCGACCTCTTCCTTACCAAGGAAGCGCTCTGCCAGCTGAGCTACCCTGGCATAGCCCTGTCCGGATTTGAACCGGAGTTTCCGGGGCCAAGGCCCGGCGTGCTTGACCGCTACACCACAGGGCTTTATAACAAATAATTAATTTAAACATAATTATTAATTTATGCTATTAGAAATCGCTGTTGCTGGAATAATCTCGTTCTTAAGTACACTATTATTAGGAAATTATATTAAATCAATTTTACACAGAGCATTAATACTTGCTGTAGATATAAACAAACCAAATAAGCCAACAATTCCTACTAGCGGAGGTATTTTACTGTTAATAGGAATTATGTTTGGAGCGATTGCTTTCTTATTCGAAAATAAATTTGTAAATAGTGGAACCAATTTGATTTACTTTCTTTTAACATTGACTTCGATGATGTTAGCTACATTGATTGGATTTTTAGATGACATCGTACAAAACAAGATAAGATTAGCAAAATTTTTCAAAAAAGCTTTAAAAGAATATTTAGCTGGAGGAATTCCTCAAAAAGAAAAAGTACTCTGGAGCTTACTATCAATAACACCTTTCCTATTGATTCCTATAAACCCAATAGTAAATTTATTTGGTATTACAATCAATTTTACTTCGATTATTTGGTTACTAATTTTCCTTGAAATTATAATATTGATTTTCTATACTAATGTTGTAAATATGCTTGAAGGATTAAACGGACTTTCTCTTTATCTAGTTTTAGTTGCAGTTTCATTTTTAGGAATTAATTCTTTTCTATTAAAAAATTGGAATGCATTAGCAATTGAAGTAATTGCTGCAGGCGGAATGCTAGGATACGTATATTACGGATCATATCCAGCAAAAATATTGCCTGGAGATAGTTTAACATATTTACTAGGAATAATTCTTGGCGAATCGGTTTTTCTTTCACATGCGTATACGCTTGCCTTATTCTTGAGTTTACCTTGGTTAATAGAGTTCATACTTAAAGCAAGAGCTCATTTTCACGCACATTCTTGGGGAATAATTCAATCTGATGGCACTTTAAAATCACCACATGGAAATAAAATATATTCTCTAACTCATATTTTCTACACTAGAGGAAGGTTCAAAGAGTATGAAATTGTATTAATTCTAACAGGAATAGAAATTTTACTGGGAATTATTGGTTTATTTATTACTATTCTTATATAATTCAATTATGGATAGTATACCAATTACGTCAAAAACGTTTGTATATACCGGGGTAATAAACATTAATAATTTTCTTAATCAAATTAAAACGCTCTTAACGAATTTAGGATATACAGTAACCGAAACAAAATTTGAACAAACATCTGATAAAGGAAAGAACAATTATAATACAGAAATGATAGGAGAAAAGCTATTGGATGATTATATGAAATATTCATTATCAATTAAAATCCAGATTACCAATGTATCCGATACAACTATGATGAAAGATAACACGCCTACAACAGTAAAAACAGGGACAATAAATTTAAGTGTTTCAGGAAATTTAGTACTGGACTATGAGGATAAATGGAGCACTGGAATTATGAAATTAATGCGCCCCTTATTTGATAAAATAAACGAAGAACAAAGAAAAGATAGAAGTACTAGATTGCAGCAAGAAATAGATAGTTTCATTTCTGCGTTAAAAACGACTTATCAATGAATTCTCTTGATCTGTATAAGTTTTGGAATAAAGAAATACAACCAAATATAAAAGATGCTTACATAAATGATGCTGCCTTAACCGAAAAAGGATATGCCCTTGAACTATTTACGAAGGAAGGAAAAAGAATATTATACTTAGATGTTCCAGAGTATCCTTTCTTTTATAATCAAATCATTAACAAAAAAAGAAATGATGAAATAGTTAGTTTCCTTGAAAAAACAATAGGGAAAAAAATTTTGGACTCGAAAATATTTGGATTAAATAGAACAATAGTAATTTTGCTTCCTACGATTAAAATATTTGCAGAATTTTATAATCCTGGCATAATAGTTATAACTGACAACGAAAACATGATATTGTCTGCAAACAATTACAAAAACTTTGGTAAAAGGAAAATAGAAAAAGGGCAAACCTATAACACTATAGAAATACCGATTATTCAAAATTATGAAGAGTTCTCTCAAAAAATAAAAAACAGTAAAAAGAACACTATAGTAACAGCTTTAGCAATAGACCTTAATCTTGGAGGAACGTACGCTAATGAAATCTGCAGACGATCCAATATTGATACAGCTACTCCAATAAGTAATTTAAATGAAAATAATTTAGATAACTTATATAAAATTTATAGACAACTTATAGAAGAATACATTCCTTCAGTGTGCAATGATGAAATTACAACAATAAAATGCAATGAGAAACAATTTGATTCTGTGAACGCTGCAATTCTTGAAAAAGAACTCACAGCAAATAAACAAAAAGATAAAACAGATAACAATATAATTCAATTACAAATTCAAACAATTCAAAACAACATAGATAAAATTTTTGAAGCTCAAAAAATACTTCTTGATAAAAATCTATCATTTTCTGAAAGAGTTAAACAAATAAAAGACCTGGGAATCGAATTAAGTAACGATAAATTTATCATCGATAATGTTAGTATAGGAATAAAACAAAATCCATATGATCTAATAAATGCACTATATGAAAAGTTGAAAAGAATTAAAACAAAATACAAAAAAGAAGAGCAGAACATAAAAGAAGCTAAATTATACTTTGAAAACAAGTGGTACGCTAGATTTTTATATTCATTTAGTAAAAATAATAAACTTATTGTTTGGGGAAAGGATCAAACGCAAAATAACTTACTAATAAATAAATATCTGGATAGCAAAGATAATGTTTTCCACGCCGATATCATGGGTGCGCCATTTGTAATTTTAAAGGGTGAGCCTAATGAAGAAGAAATAGAAGAGGCTGCAACTATAGCAGCCTCATATTCCTCAGCTTGGAAAGAGCAAATTAGCAATGTAAAGGTATTTTATGTAAAAGGAGAGCAAGTTTCAAAGTCTCCTCCAAGCGGCGAATTCCTTAAGAAAGGAGCATTTTATATAAAAGGAAGTAGAAATTATATTACAGCTGTTAACCAAATTTATCTAGGAATAGATAAAATAAGCGATGGATTACTAAAAATCTTGCCTTATGCTCATGAAACTCAACATTTCTTTTTAATACAACCTGGAAGAAAACGAAATACAGAGGAAATTGTCAAAACAATAGCTAAAAAAATGAAGTACAGAATTCAAAAAGATAATATAGACAGATTATTACCTCCAGGAGGATTTTTAATCAAAAAAGTAAAAATTTAAACAATATCTTCCTCAGAAACTACTACAAAATCTCCCACAGAAATTACAGCAGAATACGGCAATAATATATCGCCTTCTTCATCTTTTTCTAATTTAAATTCTTTAGCATATGAAGTAGCATCTTTAACTGAAAAATTAATAATCTCGCCACTTCTTACATCATAGATAAGATCTTTAACTATGCCCATCTTTTTTCCACTTTTACTAACTACTGGTTTTCCAATAATTAAATGTGATTCTATTCTTTCGTTCATAATATAATAAGTTTAAACATTTAAAAATACATTTATTTTATCGTTTGCTACAGATTGAGAAACAATCGGAATCTTATCAATGTAATCTTTAATATTGATTTTTGATCTATCAAGGTAAGATATTATTACTAATCCTCTTTCTTTTGAAAATGAAAATAGTTTGTTAACAAACTCTTTTTTGTCAGTGACATCTTGTAAAACAGTAAGAGAAATTACAGCATCAAACTTTTCTCTAACATCTATATCCTCAATCTTTTTATCATAAATTTTTCTTATGTTTGATAAATGCTTAGACTTTAATATTCTCAACATAGAAATAGATGGTTCTACTATATCAAAAACTGTATTTGAGCAGACTTCTTCTAATATTCCAGTGCCAGCTCCAACATCTAACGCAATTTTTATGTTATATCCATCTAATATTCTTTTAATGAATAGAGCTTTTTGTAGTTGTTCTTCTCTGTATAACTTTTCGTAACTATTTGCTATTGCGTTGTAATAAATATAGCTTTCCATCTTAGTAAGATTTTGCAAATAATGCTTGAAATCTGGCTTTTTTACCGCAAAATGTACACACATCTAATTTTGGTTTTTCATCTAAAAATATTAAACGTGAAGTAGCTGCAGATTTGTTCTTAATTTCTGCCTCACACTCTTCGGAGCCACACCAAGAAGTAATTACTGGTTTACTATTACTAAGAAGAGATAATGCTTCTTCCTTATTATAAGTTTCTTTTACCAAAGAATTAATCTTTTCTTTCCCTTTTTCATACATGTCTTTGTTTGTACTTTCAACTAATTCTTTTAATTTTTCTATTTCATTGACGTTTATACTAATTATTTTGCTATCAAATCTTCTCTTAATCGAGATACGCTGCTCATTTACTTCCTTTTCACCAATATCTATTCTGAAAGGAACTCCTTTAACTTCGTAGTAATTGTATTTCCATCCTGGAGTTTTATCTCTATCGGTATCTATCTTTACTCTTAAGTTAAGCGAGCTTATCTTTTTCATTATTTCCATTCCAAATTTTTCTATCTTATTATCTGACTCATCGCCTTTATACACTGGAACAATGATAAATTGGATTGGTGCAATCTTTGGCGGTAATATAAGCCCCCTATCATCACCATGAAACATCATTGCTGCTCCTAAAGATCTTATAGAAATACCCCAACTGTTCTGATATGCAAATTCCTTTTGATTGTTTTCATTTAAAAAAGAGATATCAAAAACTTTAGAAAAGTTCTGGCCTAAATAATGTGATGTTGCCATTTGTATTGCCTTACCATCATCAACTATTAGCTCAATAGTATATGTTTTAACTGCTCCCGCAAATTTTTCACTCTCACTCTTTATGCCCTCAAATACAGGCACAGCTAATAAATCCTCAACAACTTGTTTATAAATCTTAAGCATTTCATATGCATCTTTATCTGCTTCATCAGCAGATTTAAATACAGAGTGTCCTTCTTGCCAAATAAATTCCCTTCCACGAAGTAAGAATCTAGTTTCTTTAGTTTCCCAACGAACTACATTGTTCCATTGATTATATTTAAGAGGTAAGTCTTTATAGCTTCTTATCCATTTTGCATAAGAGTTATACATTATTGTTTCAGATGTTGGCCTAATTGCGTATCTCTCTGGTAGCTTAGAATCCCCTGCTTCAGTAACCCAAGCTACTTCTGGCTTAAATCCTTTAATGTGCTCCCCTTCTTTTGATAAAATACTTTCAGGAATCAGCAAAGGAAAATAACTATTTTCCACACCTCTCTCTTTAAATTTTGAATCTAAAGTTGAAGAAAAAATTTCCCACATTTTATAAAGATATGGTCTGTATATTGCAAACCCCTTAATTGGAGAAAAATCTACCATCTCTGCATCTAATAATGCTTTGTCATACCATTCTCCTAAATTCTCTAGCTTCTTCATGATTAATTATTAATTAATAAGAAATAATTTATAATTAGCTATGAACATTGATAGAGAAAAAATAGAAAAAAAGTGGAAGGAAGAATGGAAGAAAAATAAGCCTAAAATCGAAAAAGAAAAAGAAAAGTACTTTATAACTGTACCGATTCCTTATCCAGACGGTCCAGTGCATTTAGGTCATGCATATACTTGGGGCAGAGCAGATATATATGCCAGATTTAAGAGAATGCAAGGACTAAATGTACTTTGGCCTCAAGGTTTTCATTTTACGGGCGGCCCTTTGGTAGGAATGAGTATAAAGATTAAAAACAAAGACACTCAGTTACTTCATGTACTTAAAGATGTGTATAATATTAAAGAAAGTGAGCTAAAAGAATTTGAAGATCCTCTAGCATTAGGAAGTTATTTTGCTGAACAAATAAAGAAAACATTCGAAGAGGCAGCATTTTCCATTGATTGGAGCAAACAATTTAAAACTATTGATCCACAGTTTCAAAAATTTGTAGCTTGGCAATTTAGACACTTATACAATAAGGGTTTAATTTATAAAGGAAGCCACCCTGTAATTTGGTGCCCAAGAGAAAAAACTGCTTTAGGAGATCATGATAGAGCTGAAGGGGAAGGAGAATCCCCTGTTAAGTTTCACATAATAAAGTTCTATGTTGATGATCTTGTGCTTCCTGCTGCAACATTAAGACCAGAGACTATTTTTGGTGTAACAAATCTTTGGATCAATCCGGAGATTCAATATGTAAAAGCTAAAGTAAATAATGAAACTTGGGTAGTAGCTAAAGACACGATTATTAAACTAGAAAATCAAGGAAAAGAAATAAAAGAGGTAGAAGATTTTGACATAGCCTCTCTAGTAAACAAAACAGCAAGAGATAAAATAAATAAGAAAGAAATTCCAATTCTTCCTGCAGATTTTGTAAATGATAAAGGCACAGGAATAGTAATGTCAGTTCCAGCTCATGCGCCTTTTGATTATTTCTATATTAAAAATGCGAATGTTAACATTACTCCTAAAAAAGTAATAGATGTGCCTGGAGAAAGTTTAGATATTGAAAAAGTTATGTCTATGTTCAATAAAACTAAGAAAGGATTAGAAGAAGCAACAAAATATCTTTATAGAGTTGAAAAAGAAAGAGGAATATTAAATAAAAACACTCCTTTTGATGGCCTTCCAGTAAGCAATAGTGAAGAAAAGATTGTAGAGTTATTAGTGCAGCATAAAGTGTATGATGAAATATACGATACTATAAACCCTGTAATTTGTAGATGCGGAGCAAAAGGAATTGTAAAAATTGTAGAAAATCAATGGTTTATTAAGTATTCTGATGAAGAATGGAAAAAGAAAGCACTAAAAGCAGTAGAAAAAATGAAAATTTATCCTGAGGAGGCAAGAAATATGCTTATTAATTCGATTATAGATCTAGAAGATAAGGCTTGCACAAGAAGCGGAGAAAGAGAATTAGGAACAACGTTCCCTTGGGACAATTCGCAAGTTATTGAACCATTAAGTGATTCCACTATCTATATGGCATATTACACTATTGCAGATTTAATAAAGAAACTACCGAATGATATAATAAATGATGAATTGTTTGATTATGTTTTTCTAAACAAGAAAGATGCGAAGATACCTGAACAATATAAAGATATTATCGAAGAAATGAGAGAAAGCTTTGAATATTGGTATCCTGTTGACATGAGAATAACTGCTAAAGAATTAATACCTAATCATATAACATTCTGGATAATGAATCATGTTGAGCTTTTTGATGAAAGTAAGTGGCCAAAAGGCTTACAAACTAATGGCTGGATTAAAATAAACGACGTGAAAATGTCAAAATCAAAAGGTAATGGAATTTTAATAGAAGATTTTGTAAAAAAAGAAGGAATAGACAAGTTAAGAATGATTGCTTGTCTCGGAAATGGAATAGATGATGAAAATGTTTCACTTGATGAATTAAAATCTTATGATCAAAAGATAAACTTTCTTTTATCAGTAGTAGAATTACTAAATGCTTTTGGAGATGAAAATAAACTGATTGATAAATATCTAATAAGCTTTGAACAAAGGTTAATAAAATCAGTAACAGAAGACCTTGAGTCTTTTAGATTTAGAAACGCTCTTGTTTTAGCATTTTTTGAAGGTATAGAAAAATTAAAATGGTATCTAGATGCCGGAGGAAATAATAAACAAACTGTAACAGAATATATAAATACATTAATTAAATTATTACATCCAATTTTCCCGGTTATAACTGAAGAAATTAATACAATATTTCAAAGCACGCAATTAGAAGCATATAATTCTTGGCCTACATTTAACGATCAAAAGATTGATGAAAATGTAGAAAAGGCATTCAAGGTAGTGGATCAAACAATAGAGGATATAAATGCTATAATTTCTGCAGTAGGAAGAGAACCTGCAAAAATAGAAATATACACTGCAGATAAAAGCAGATTTGATACTATAGCAAAAATTATAGAAGAAAAGAAAAATGGAAAAAATGTGAAAGAAATTCTGAAAGAAATAGATGATATTGAAATTAAGAAAATTTTAGCTAAAAAAGGAATAATTGAATCTGGAGAATATGAGTTAGAGAAAACAGCCTTTATAGAAAGCAAAAAATACATCGAGAAAATATTTTCAAGTGAAGTGGAAATTAAAGAAGGCCACAAAGAAGCATTGCCTGGAAGACCAAAAATAAATATTATTTGGAAATGAATTTTTTCTTTGTATTTGCTCTTCCTTTTATTAGGTTCTCAACTAAAAAAGAAAGAAAATTTAAACTTGCCAGTTCAATAATTATTTCTATTTTAGTTATGTTGATAGTAATGTTTATTTCTATATTACTTGGCGGTTTAATTATATTTTATCCAATTCCAATCGTTATAAACCATGATAAGAGAATTATTAAAAGGAAAAATACCAGATAAAATATTAAATGATGTTCCAAATGGATACGAAAAAATAGGGAAAGCGCTGATCATCTTTTCTAACAAAGACTTTGGAAAATACAATAAAATAATTGGCAATGCTATACTGAATAATATACCTAATGTAGAAAGTGTTTTTCTAAAAATAGGAAAAACAGAAGGCGTAGAAAGGGTTTATAAAGTTAAATTAATAGGAGGAAAAAATAAAAACATATTTTTGTACAAAGAAAATGGAGCTCAATTGCTTGTAAATATAAGAAAAGTATTTTTCTCTCCAACCCTACAAAATGTAAGAAAAATAGTAGTTGAGGAAACAAAGCCAGATGATATTGTACTTGATATGTTTGCAGGAGTAGGTCCATTTTCAATTGAAATAGCAAAGGTTGCAAAGAAAGTATATGCAATAGAAATTAATAAGTATGCATTCAATTTACTCGAGAAAAATATCAAATTAAATAAAGTTAAAAATGTAGTTCCTTTGCTCGGAGATGCTGCTAAAATAATAAAAAAACTAGACGAAAAATTTGATAAAATAATAATGAATCTCCCAACGAAAGCAGAAGATTATTTACCATTAGCTTTAAAACATCTGAGAAGTAGAGGAATTATATATTTATTTAAATTTCTTGATTATTACAATACTTCCAAAACTACAGCAATAAGCAATGAGATACGCAAGCTTAAAAACAAATATACTGAAATAAAATCTATCACAACTATTAATGCTGGAGAAAGTGCTCCCTACGTTTCAAGGATTTGTTTTAGAATAAGTACTTAGATAATGAGAATATTTGATCTTATAGGTCATTTTTGGATTATAGACATTGGAAATTTCAGATATCTCATTAATCAAACTATTTATATACTTTAAAAGAAACCAATTTTGTTTCTGAATTTTATTTAGAAAAATATCGGATTGACTTAAAATATCGAAGGCTAATTTTAGTTTTTCCTTATTGAGATTTAAAGGCACTTCTTCCGCAAGCCACATTAAAAATACCTTTATTTCGTCTTCAGATGCTAAAAATACATTACTTTGCCTTCCGCTTAAAAGATTCTTTATACTCATAAACAGACTATCTTCTGAATTTCTCTCTGAAAAAACATATGAATGCGTTAATAGAAACGATTTTAAATCATTAATTAAACTTTGTGCATTTCCATGTGCATTATTAATAATGCTCTCCTGCACATCTTGAGGAACATAAACGTTATTTAATTTTATTAGAATGGACATTATTCGCTTTAAAGCTGAATAAGGTAATTTATTAAATTTAACAATCACATAGTTTTCAACATATCTCTTATATTTTGAAAGAAAAGGAAAATCTGAATTAGTTTCAAAAATTATAATACCTGGCAAATCCTTTATCTTGAGAAATAAAGAGGGATTTATATCCAGTAGTTTTTCAGAATTTGTAATTAATAAAAGATTAGCTTGTCCTTGCAAATTCTTAGAGAGAGAAGTTCTTGCAATAAAATTAAATAATTGATCAGAGTTTTGAAATGTTAATAATAGTAAATCAATGCTCACAAAAGAATAGCCAAGCTTGTTTGCAATACACTTTGCTAGAAACGTCTTACCAACACCTGACGGTCCTGAAAATATAAACTTGGAATTAGGCTTTAAATTAGGAAGTACTTGCCTTAATACATCATTGTCTATAAAATAATCTAGTTCACTCGGAATTTCTATCATCTTCACTCAGAAAAGCAATTAAGGCCTCGAGTTGTATTAAAGGCGTTGCCCCATTTATAATTCTATAATCAGCGTCTGCTATTTTTTCTATTAGTTTAATTTTCTTTTTTATTGGAACAGATTCATCATACGAAATTCGGTTATATAAAGCATTAAGAATTTCATAAGGAGAAATTCCTAGATCTAATAATTCATCAATAATTTTTTTGGCCTCAATAAAATTCCCATTTAAAGCAAACTTTATAATTCCATCTATTTTTTCTATACTTATTCTAGTCGCACTTTTATAAACCATTTCAGCACTTATATTGTTATTAACCATTGCTAGAGATTGAAGCAGATTTATTAGTCTTCTAAGGTCTCCTCTAGTAATTGCAAATAGCGCATCTTTTGCATCTTCGCTTATAGAAAGATTCTCAGCGTTAGCAATTCTATCAATAAGTTTAAATACATCTTTTTTATCTAGCGCTTGAAATCTAACTATAACGCATCTGGATTGTATAGGCTCAATAATTTCTGATTGATAATTAACACTAAAAATAAATCTACAATTTTCTCCATAATCCTCCATCATTCTTCTTAATGCTTGCTGAGCCTCAGTAGTTAATGAATCTGCTTCATCTAAAAACAATATCTTAAATTTTGCGTTTATTGGTTTAGATCTTGCAAATTCCTTAACCCTTGTTTGAATTACCTGTAGTTTTCTATCATCAGAAGCATTTAATTGCATAAAATTGTCCGACCAAGTGTCACCTAAAACAGTATGAGCTAATATTAACGCACATGTCGTTTTACCTACTCCTGGGGGGCCAGAAAATAATAAATGCTGAACGTTGCCACTAGCAGCCATTGCGGCCAATTTCTTAACTGCTTCTTCTTGACCTACTACTTCCTCAAAGGAAGAAGGTCTGTACTTATCGACCCATAAATCTTCCATAACTTATTTACGTAAATACCTCGGCTGAAGGATATACCACAATACCTTTTCCTTCAACAAATTCATAGGGGCACATTTTTGTTAATATTTTAGTACCACGCATTTTCGCTACTCTAATTGCTCTAATAAATGATTCTTCTTTTTGAACAGAATATAAAACTATAACTCCATCTGCTGCAAATTCCTCTACTCCGCTAACAGAAAAGCTATTGCTTCCAGATTGCATTTCTCCAATAAGAATTGAAGTAACCCCAGACCTCTTCAATAAATTAGAAAGCTCTATTATTGCTTTTCTAAATGACAAATTATCTGTAAATAGAATTTGCAAATAAGAAATGGAGTCAAGAACTAGTCGTTTAATTCCTCCAGCTATGATTTCATTAGATATTGTATCCTTAAATGTTTCGAAGTCAGAAATTGGAATTTCTATTATTTTTAGTTTACCTGAGTTTATTATATTCCTTATATCGGGATCAAATACTTCATAATCATTAATAATCTGATCTGCACTTTCTTCTAGAGTTATATAAAGACCTGGTTCATTTTGTCTTGCACCATAACTTAAAAACTGCAAACTAAATGTAGTTTTACCACTACCTGCAACTCCCGATAAAAATATCGTATAGCCCTTTGGAATTCCTCCATCAAGCATTTCATCCAAACCATCTATTCCTGTTTTAATCTTCTCTATCATACAGATAAAGTGGGCTCACCAAAAAAAGGATAACTTATTTTAATTAAACCCTCCTCGCTTAAAACTGTAGCCCATTTTTCTACTACATCTTTTGGCACATTCAAGCTCTTTGATGCTTCTGATAATCTTACTTTCCTTTTACTAATTACATAATGAAGAAGGCCTTCAGGTGAATTTGCTGGTGGATTTTTAGTCTCAGACTCTATAGGTACTTGTGAATATGTTTCTTGTAATGATTTCATTTTAGATAAATTAAGTTTAGGTACTTTTGTTTCAGTAGAATTTACTGTGGTTGGCAATTGATTAATATTTATTGCACTAATATTTGCATTAGGCATATTTATATTTGTAGCTTTGCTTTGCTCACTTTCTAAAGGAACGTTATTATAAGAAATATTTAATTGACTCAATTCTTGTTTGCCAGAAATAGCTAAAATACGCACTTTAATTTGAGCCAAATCTAATACAACATCTGAAGCATGCTTTATCATCTCCCTTAATTGATCTAAGTCCTCCATAATATAATTATATTTCAAAATAATTAACTAATAAATGAAACTAACAACTAAACAAACAGTATTTATATTATCTACGTTGCTTCTGTGTATAAGTATTGTACTGAATTTATTCAATTATATTAATAAAAGAACTCTAGGCTATTCTTTGATAATTTTAGGAATAATTGATCTTATCACTGCGATAAATAGCTGATTCTGCGATTTTATAATTTACTGCTAAAATATGAGAGCATATTTTATGATTTAGCGCAAAATATTTACAATCACAGGACCATTGTCCTTTCAAAAAAGAGTATATAACACTGTGCTTTTCTTTGCTAATAACTGAAAAATAAATGTTACGAGCAGATATAAAGTCTACTTTAACGGAACTTGTTAGTTTCTTAGCCTTATTAATTGTATCTTTAGTTATGTTTTCTTTATCTGGACAAATTAGATTTAACATAAATAATTAACCTTGTAAATTAGTATGTTAATTGCGCCCGGCAGGATTTGAACCTGCGACATGCCGCTTAGGAAGCGGCCGTTCTATCCGGGCTGAACTACGGGCGCAATTATAATTTAAATAGGTGAAAAATAAAACATCTTATGCAAAACCCTTTTTTATATATAGTTCCTTCTGAGCACGAACAAATAGTAGATAGAGATACTGAGCTTGCTGAATTGCATTTAGCCATAAACAAGTTTATAAATGGAGGTGTTATAGTTGTTAAAGGGCCCCCAGGAATAGGTAAAACTTCTTTAGTCAAGTATGCACTAAACTCACTCAAAAAAGAAAATAATATTAGAACTGCTTACTTCGAATTAAATGCTGCCACACTTGAGAGATTAAATGAATTAGCTTTTGATAACAGGTACAAGTATATTATTGCTATAGACGATATAAATAACGAGGATGGATTTACAGAACTTCAAAAAAACAGATTAAGGAATTTAATAAGTGTCGTGAGCGAACATGCTTGCTTGATATTAGTTGAAAACAGAGAAGAAGGTATAGAGAAATGTGTGACTTGTATTCAAGAAAACAAAATACAGATAATAGAATTAAAAGGATTATCATTTGCGGACATTAAACAAATAATCATAAATAGGCTTAACTTAATAAGAAGAGTTGCTTCGGATTCAATTGAGCCTTTTCAAGAGAAAGACATAGAAACTGCATATAAAAAGGCTGAAGGTAATCCGCGCATGATATTATTAATTCTTGCAGCGATATTTGATAGAATAAATGAAGAACAAACCAGATAAAATTATAAAACTCATATTGCTGTTTTTAATCTCAGTAGAAGTGACAATAATTACTTCCTTGTATATTAAAAATGTATTTACAACACAAATAAGCTTGCAAAAAGTTCAATTATCAGCAACTAATTCTCTAATATTCGTAGT
The DNA here is from genome assembly GCA_964405205.1 of Candidatus Woesearchaeota archaeon. Taxonomy (GTDB): domain Archaea; phylum Nanobdellota; class Nanobdellia; order Parvarchaeales; family Parvarchaeaceae; genus Rehaiarchaeum. The sequence goes on along the minus strand of CAYOMU010000001.1, from coordinate 12,560 downwards.
ATCTATTTTAGCTTATATTGTTGTTTTTTCGTTAATTTTAATCTTTTTGTTAAAGAAAAGAATATCAAAAATTTCAATGAGTGTAATTGATATAGTTAGACTTTTGCTTCTTATACTTTTTATCAATATTTTTGTTGGTATAATTCCATCTATTATTATCTCAGGAATAATATTGTTCATTGAGAACAAAATCAAGAGATGGTGGTATTCTGACGCCATAAACATAATAACAGATGTTGTTATTGCTGTTACATTCGCTTTATATTTAGGAATCCTTGGTTCATTGTTTTTGATCACAGCATTAGCTCTGTACGATTATATCTCTGTGTTTATTTCTAAACACATGATAAGCTTAGCAAAAGCATATAAAAATAATCCAGAAAAAGGAGGCTTAATAATTGCAATGGCAAAAAAGAAGAAAGGCTTGTTTGGAGATATGTTGTTTTTAGGAAATGGTGATATTGCTTTCCCTAATATATTAGTAAGCGCTCAAGTATTAAGTGGTCATCTATTGTCTGGAATTTTAGAAGGAATAGCAGCAATTATAGGACTTCTAATAATTTTATTATTTGGAGAAAGAGGAAAAGGATACCCTGCACTCGCATTCATAGTTCCAATTCAACTAATAACTCAAGGATTGCTGAATATATTATGATAGATAAAAACAAGGTGATAGAAGCATTAAGGAATTGCTATGATCCTGAGATTCCAATAAATGTAGTAGACCTTGGATTAATATATGATATTAAAACTACTGACGATTCAGTATCTATAACTATGACTTTAACTTCACCATTTTGTCCAATAATAGACTATTTTGTTGAAGATGTAAAACAAAAAGTAAAAGAAAAAACCGGAGCTAAAGATGTAGAAATAGAAATAACTTTCGAGCCGCCCTGGTCTCCAGACAAAATGAGTGAAAGTGCAAAACAACAACTTGGTTTAATCTAAAAAGTCCTTTTCCTTTATTTTATCAGGAATATATTTCTCTGAAATAAATCTAATTCCATTAGAAGCTAATGCGTTTAACTCTACTTTTGCTGCAATAGATTCCATTTTATTAAGTTCTTCTTGCCATGCTTTGTTTTTCTTGAACCACTCATATTCTTTGACTTGTTGAATCCTCTTAAAGTCAACATCTTTAAACTTTATAAGATGTTTTTTAAGATTATATTTCTGAATGTCATCATAACGCATTCCTACAAATTTCACTTCTGGCAATGCTAACTTCTCAGAAGCGTGAGCTAAATTTATAGAACCAAATTTAATTACTGAATAAATATAAATTCCCCACGGATCAAAATCGGTTAAGACATAAACTGGTAAACCAAATTCTTTGTTTAGTCTTTGTAACAATCTTCTAGTTCCTCTAGTTGCTTGTCCCTTAGTTGATAAAATTAAACAATGAAGTTTTTTCCACACTCTGTCTTCATTTAATCTTTCCCAAAGATCATCTTTCTCAATTACAAGAACAAAATCTGCGCTTACTTTCTTAAATACTATTTCCTCTGTATTGCTTGGAATTGCCCAGCCACCACTCCCCATTTTAGACCAATCTATTAAATCACCGTGATCATCTATTATAACCTCGCCAGCAACAACTCCGCGTTTATCTGCATTTATATTCAATTGCTCTCTTGTTAAATCAGTAATTAGCTCGAGATCTTCTATTGCCTTATCCGTCTCTTCTTGTTCATATGCGAGGTCGATTGATGTACCTGGAATTGTCCTCTTTAGCATATAGAACACATCTCTCAATCCTGCATGAGTTTTCTCTTCAATAAGCTGCTTAGCTAATGCTGCAATGGATGTAGTTTGTACGAACTTTCTTACTTCTCCCACATCAAGGAAATATCTTTTAGCTAAAGCTTCACCTAATTCTAATATCCTTTTTTCTTCATTGTATTTAACGTTAGAAAGTCTTCTAATAGGAATTTCTAAGTAAGGATTTTCTTTTTTCTCTATTTGTGAAAGTAAAGATTCGCCTATCTTTTCTAATTCTTTAATTGTTTCTTCCTTTTGCTTTTTTACATCTTCCTCACTAATTGCTTTGTGTTCCATTTTCATTTAATATATTAGATTTAATTTCTTCTCTTCTTGTATTTAATAAATCTTTAATCTTTTTCTCAACATATTCTCGATCTTTTCCTGTTAATTTTGATAATGAATCTGCAAGCTCTAATGAATATTTATCAAATAAACTGAGTTTTTCTTCTAAAAGCCTTTTTCTTGTCTGCTTACTCAAATACTTAGAAACCTCTCTAAGAACTTCTTGTAATGCTAACTTAATTTCCTCCATTATCACTGGATATTTTGCAATCGCCGTCTTTCCTTCACTAGTATAAGGAACCCAAACGCTTGCAATATGAACTAGAAAAACAAAAGGCCCAAGCGGGGTTTTTCCATCAGTTTTTATGCCATATCTACTAAAATCAATGGAAAGAAAAGTAGCTGTTATAGCGCATGATGAAGCATCTAGTAGTAAAGGTATTTTGTTAGCAAATCTTAACAAAGACGCTTTTTCAGATTTTATGTTACCACCATAAGCAACAGCCGCTTCTATAAGAAATGGAATACCTCTATATACTTCAGGCTTTCTTGTTACTGCGAATACAAACTCTGGGTTGTATTCAGATTTTAAACTTCTTTCTATATACTCTGCACCAATTGGAGAAAGGCAATCTGTTGGCGGCCTAAGCAAATCCACAGATTGCAATGCCCTTAAAAGAGAATCATATTGCTCTCTAGTAAGCTCACCAGGTTTTGTTTTTGGATCTATTCCTACGCTATTTACCACTTCTTCTGCTATACTTCTACTCACTCTAGAAAACTCATTTTCTAAGGCAGAAACTATCGTTCTTTCTTGAGCATCTTTTAATATTCTCATAAATGTACCTAACTCTAGTCCTTGAGGATGAGGTTTAATTTCTATTGGCTCAGGAGGAAGAACTGTGGATACTCTCTGATACTTGTATTCTTTACCTTCAGGGCTGAAATATATAATTGTTGCGTGAGGATTTACTATAGCTGTTCTTCTTATGTATTCATCCACGCTGTGCTCTCCAAGAACATAATTTCCTTCAACCTCAAGTTCAACTTTCGTACCATGAGGATATTCATATTCAGTTTCTTCCTTGCTAATCACAATCGGCTCGTTTTTAACGATATCAATCATTATTGCCATCTTAATTGCTTTTTCTTTTGAAGAAGTTTTTGAAGTAACCACTACTGGTTTTCCTGTTGTTAGTTGTCCATAAAGAACTGCTGCATGAATACCAATACCTTGCTGACCTCTTGATTGTTTCATCCTGTGAAATTTACTACCATAAAGCATTTTACCAAATATATACGGAATTTGAGTTTCAACAATTCCTGGGCCATTGTCTGCAACTGAAATCCTAAATCTAGGACTTTTCTTCTTTAATTGCACTTGTTTATTATTTAAAGTAACAACAATTTTGTCCTCTGCCAAAGATACGTTTATTTCGTTATCCTCATGAGTGAATTTTATATTTGTACTTTTCTTTGCTGAAAGGGTTTTTCCTTTAAACTTAAATACAACTTCTTTATCATAGACAGAAAGTTCCCCAATTACAGTATCATTGTCTAAAACCTCATAGTCTTCACTAACTTGTTTAACCTCTACTTTAATCTCTGGTAAATCAACCTTCATTCCTCTTTTTAGTTGCGCGTATGCTTGTTCTTCACACGCATCTAATGCATTATCTAGGGCCTCTTTTACGCAAGTTAGTAAAGCTTTTTGCTTGTTTTCAAATCCAAGCAAGTGCCTATTTTTTTCAAAGAACTCAGTAATACTTATGCTCTTCTGTCCTTTTGCAAGCTCCTCGGCAATATCTGTAATGTTATCTTCAACCATAAGTTAGTAATTTGAATGCTGTTGAAAACTGCTTTCCTTCTAGTATTGCACCTATTATTCTACTTGCTCTATCTACATTTTCATATTCACCAATTATGCTTACAGTCTTTCCAAAAACACTAATTTTTGTATTTGTTCTGGCTTCTATTTGCTCCTTAATTTTGCCTTCTTTTCCAATAACTCTACCTTTTAACTGAATCTGTCTATTCTTAGAATTAGCGTAATCTCTTATGTCGATTGATAAAAATTCATAATTTTCATTAAAAAGCAGAAGAGAATCTTCCTCACTAAATCCACGATTAAAAGCGCTTAAAACCTCGGCTGCTTGAGTTGCAACATACGCATCTTCTCCAATAATTCTTATAGAGCCGTCACCTTCGTCTTCTATTTTTATGCCGCGCATTTCAAACTCCTCACGTATCTTTGATGCATTTTTAAAACTATTATATCTAGGTTTATTCATCAAAACATAAGTTTCCATGCTTCGATTAAATAATTATTTAGTAAAATATTTATTCTTTATGAAATCCCAGGCAATATTGATTGCGATTTTACCTATATTAATTCTTGCAGTAATTGGAATATATAGCTATGCTAATTTTATATACTCTCAGTCAATAACACAAAGCAAATATAACATTAATTTAGAAAGTTTTCTGATTGCTAAAAACAGTTTTTGCTTACTATATAAAGAACTGAATAAAAGCCCTTCTGCGCTAGAAATTGAAAATCTTTATAATCAAATTAGCTCACAATTAGGAAACAACTTATTAGTATTTAATAATACAATAGAATACAATAACCTGGTGGCAACTTGTTATGGATGATCTGTTGTTTTTAATTTACGGAAATCACCCTAAGAGCAAAAAACTCTATAATGAGGCTGAAAAAGTAATAAATGCTCTCAGAGAAAATGGCGAGATGGAAAGAGAAAAAGTAGCTCAATTGCTTAATTTAGATCTAAACAATAAAAAAGATAAAAAGCACTTTTACGCAATAATTTCTCCTATGTTTAATAAAATCTTAATTTCAGAGCACAGAGGCAAAACAGTTGTTTATAAATTATCCTACGACATGTTTAGAATTTATTTAGATAATTTAAGAAGAAAGGCGAAATATTATTTGCTCAACGAAAAAGAAGACAATGAACAGTAAATATTACACGGGCAATGGAGATAATGGATTCACAGATATTAACGCTAAAAGAGTTCCAAAATCAGATATAATTGTTTCTGCCATTGGCAAAATTGATGAGCTAAGTGCATTTATTGGAGTAGTAAATTCAAAAGAAAAGGATGAAGAAATAAAATCAGTACTTGAACAAATAGAATATCATTTATATTTGATAAATGCAAAGTTGAGCGGATATTTGGAGAAAACTAATAAAGACAAAGAATTTAATGATAATTTGATAAAGTTCTTGGAAGAAAAAATAGATTATTTTGGAAATAAGATTGAATTTGTTCCAAAGTTTGTTTCTCCAAACGGCTCTGAAGTTGCTACATTAATAAATGTTTGTAGAACTAAGGCAAGAGAAGCAGAAAGAGAGGTAATAAAATGTGAAATAAAAGAGCAAACTATTGTTAAGTATTTAAATCGTCTATCTTCTCTTCTCTTTGTGTTATTCAGGTATCAAAATAAAATTGACAATATTAAGGAGGAATTCTATTGACTTATATCTTGAACTAATGGGTCGTATAACCTAACAATTTCTTTTACGAAAATTTCAAGTGTGCAATCACTTTGCCCACCACCAGCGTAAACTTTTTCATCAAGATCAAAGGATTTATCTAAAATTTTTATAACATCTTTTGGCAGGTCTATAGGAGGCACCCCGCCTTTTTGATATCCCGATATCTTAATTATTTCATCATCATGAGCAAGTCTTAGATTTTCAAAGCCTAACGAATTGAGTTTAGAAAAAGAAATTCTACGATCTCCTCTTTCATAAACAAATAAAAAACCTTTGGAAGAATGCAGAATTATTGTTTTTAAAATATTATGTGGCTTTAAGCCTAGAGATCCTGCTGCTTTTTCTGAAGAAGAAAAATCGGCACCGCAAATGACTTTAGCATTAACATTATTGATTTTTATAAAATTCTCTAAGTCTTGTGCTGTTTTCATCTATAGCTAGTTTGCTTCAATGCCCTAGCAGCGCTACGGTAAGGTTTCTGAGGTTCAGTAATTCTTCTATCATCAACAAGTAAAGTTCTATCGATTGCTAGGAATTTTTGCTTTAAGCTACTTTCTTTCTCTACAAGCGCTTTCGCAATTGCGCTTCTTATAGCTCTGCTTTGTCCCATAATTCCTCCACCACGGACAGAAACATAATAATCGTACTTTTGCCCTATTTCCCCAGCAATTATTATCGGCTCCAATATTTCGTATTTAAATAATTCGTTATTATACGCATCTAATAGTTTTTTATTAACAATAACATTTCCTTTTCCTTCTACTATTTTTACAACTGCCTTTGCTCTTTTTCTATTTCCTCTCACGATATTTGATTTATTCATGGTTAAGCAGCTTTACTAATTCTTTAACTGTTATATACTTTACTTTAGGAGCTTCTTTATATAATTTAATTGCTTGCTCTTTGATATTATCAGGAACACCCTCGTAAACTTCTATTCTCTTAAATGCTACTCTTCCAAGATACCTTTTATTATTTATCATACCTCTTATTGCTCTAAGAACAATACCTTTTGTGTTTATAGGAAAGAAAGGACCTTTAGTATTCGAACCTTTGCTCTTTTTTTCTAAGTATATCTTAATTGCTTCTTGCTTATTTTTCTTAATAACTATCTTGTCAGCATTTATCACTATAACGTTTTCTCCTTCTCTAGCTTTCTTTGCTACAAAAGATGCTAATCTTCCTAGGGGCGAAAATTCGCCGTCAACAACAACCATATTGATTCTATAAGTATTTTTATTTAATAAAAACATTTTATTAATACCTTTTGTAGATATAAACTATGCCCGAAAAAGAAAGTTTGACCGAAAAGGTAACGCGCTTAATGAAAATACCGGAAAGAATTAGAAATATAGGCATAATAGCGCATGTGGATCATGGAAAAACTACTACTGCAGATGGTCTTTTAGCTGGATGTGGCATGCTTTCTGAGGAAAAAGCAGGAAAAGTCTTAGTTTTAGATTCCGAAGAAATTGAACAAGAGAGACAAATGACAGTAAAAGCATCTAATGTAAACATGGTTTATACGCGTAGTGAAGGCGATGAGTACTTAATTAATCTTATTGATACTCCAGGACATGTAGATTTTGGCGGTCATGTAACAAGAGCCATAAGAGCAATAGATGGAGCTATTGTAGTTGTAGACGCAGTAGAAGGTGCAAGACCACAAACAGAGATGACATTAAAGCAAGCCCTGCAAAATAATGTGAGGCCTATTCTTTACATAAACAAAATAGATAGATTAGTAACTGAGTTAAAATTAGATCCAAAAGCAATGCAAGATTGGCTAGCAAAAATTATTGGACAAATTAATGTATTGATTAAAACTTTCGCAAGAGATGAATTCAAAGAAAAATGGCAAGTAAACGTGCAAAATAATAGTGTTGCTTTCGGTGCATCAAGAGACAATTGGGCGATTTCCATCAAAAGCATAAAAGAAACTGGTGTTGGTTTTCAACAGGTTTATGATGCTTATAGAAATTTAGACCAAGAAAAAATAAGAGAACTATCGAAGAAGAGCCCTGTTTATAAAACGTTGTTAGAAATGGTAATACAACACATCCCACCCCCTTATGAGGCTCAAAAATACAGAATTCCTATAATCTGGAAGGGCGATCTGAACTCAGATATAGGCAAGGCTTTAATTACTTGCGATCCAAATGGTCCTTTAATGATTTCTGTTACTAGTATAGAAGTAGATCCTCAAGCAGGGGAAATTGCAGTTTGCAGAGTATTCTCTGGAAAAATAAAGAAAGGACAGGATGTTTATCTTGTTAATCAAGGACAAATTAATAAGGCTCAACTTCTGTATATTTGGAAAGGCCCTCATAAATTTGCTATAGACGAAGGAATCGCAGGAAATATAATTGGAATTGCTGGATTAAAGAACGTAATTGCTGGAGAAACTATTTCTTCAATTCCAAATGTTGAGCCTTTCGAACCAATAAAACACGTATTGGAACCTGTAATGGTTAAAGCTATTGAACCACAAAATCCAAAAGATTTGCCTAAATTAACTGAGGCTTTAAGGGATCTTTCTATCTCAGATATAACATTAAAAGTTAAAATTAATCAGCAAACAGGACAAATATTAGTTGCTGGGCTTGGTCCTCTTCATCTAGAGATCATTGAGGATGCGTTAAAAAGAAAATATGGCATTCCAGTGATTACTTCTCCGCCTATTGTAGTTTATAAAGAAAGTATAAGTAAAAAGAGCCAAGACTTTGAAGGAAAATCTCCTAACAAACACAATAAATTCTATTTACATGTTGAGCCCTTATCGGAAGAGGTACTTAAATTATTACGAGAAGAAGACATACCTAGAGGCAAAGTTAGAGAATTTTCAGAACCAATAAAGAAAAAACTAATGGAAGCAGGAATGAGCAATGATGAAATTAAAAGAATTGTAGATATATACAACAATAACATGTTTGTTGACAATACTAGAGGAATCCTTCATATAGGAGAAGTTATAGATATGTGTGCTCAAGCTTTTGAAGAAGTCATGGCAGGAGGGCCACAATGCAGAGAAGAAGTAGAAGGAGTTAAAGTTGTATTAGATGATGCAATATTACACGAAGATGCAATTCACCGAGGCCCAGCCCAAGTAATTCCTGCTGTTAAAGACGCAATAATTCAAGCATTTTTAAGCGCAGATCCTGTGTTGCTTGAACCAATTCAAATAATAAGAGTAGATGTGCCTCCTTCATATATAAGTGCAATATCTACTTTAATTCAGTCTAAAAGAGGAGAAGTTGAAAGTGTAACTGAAGAATTAGGAAATGCTGTAATAATTGCTAAAATTCCTGTAGCGGAAACATTTAATCTTGCAGATGAAATAAGAAGTACAAGCGAAGGAAGAGGATCGTTCTCGTTAGTAGGAGAAGAGCTTAAGAAATTACCTCCACAATTATATCAACAAATAGTTAAAGAAATAAGAGAGAGAAAAGGATTAGCTTAAAATTAACTTACTTAAGTAAGAATAGTTTTGAAGTCCAGTTATTACTTTATTATTTATTATTGCCGCCGGGAACTTAGATATATTAAAACTTTGAATTAATTCCTTCACAAAAGGGGCGGTACTGTTTACATTAATAGCAGCTATAATAATTCTTGAAGGATATGTGTTGTATAAAGTATTTAGTTCTAATCCCTCTTCATTTGAACTTAAGGAATTCTTTGTATACAAAAATAACACAGCTGACAAATTTCCTTTACATTCTTCGTTGTATTTTTGAGCTAGCTCCCATTCTTCTACTCTAATAAACATAAGCTGATTAATAAGCTCATTGTTAGAAGTAGTATTGCTAGAGAATAAGACACTTAGTTGTTTGTTGCTTGATCCTAGCAATAATATAGAATCTCTAATGCTATTACAAGTTAAATTTGTTAGAGATTTGTTTAAAGAAAAAGTAAATTGAAGCTGTGCAATATCTTCTTGAAAAGTAAAGATAAGCTCTTCAGTTTTTGAATAAAACACTGAAGAAACGTATAATCCAAGGAAGAAAGCAAGTACTACCAATATTCCTGAAATAACAATAGACTCAAATAGCAATTTCTTAAGATCTTCTTTTTTTACCATTTTGCCGCTTGCCTATTTATTATAATGTAAAAAGCTGAATAAATCCATATTGCAGTTAAAATATAGTTATAAATAAATACGTATGCTAGAACTCCTATAATATCTATAAAGGAGATTTTTCTGTTTGCAATGTATAACATAAAAATAAGGACTGAAAATCCAAGTAAGGCAGAAAGCACGCTTAATAAATTTACAAATGTAGGGGCAATAACTAAATTAGTTTCGCTTATAATTAAAGATGACAATATCTCTGGATTTCTAGCAACAAAGTAAATAAAGGAAAAATTACTTATTATAGCCTGAATAATCAGAAAAAGAGAAAATGAAGCTAAAATAACAGAGAAAATGGACATGGGCAAACCAACATAAGTCATCGATACGTTTTTGCTGTGCCTTAGACGTTTTCTATAATTAAATATGTTAACAATAAAGCCTGAATACCACCTTAATCTTTGCTTAAATAAAGACTTAAGCGTATATGGTACGCTTGTGTATGTAACTGCGTTTATTGCGTTTTGGACTAAAAAATTATTTGTTTGAATTCTTAGCCCTATTTCAAGATCTTCAGTGTAGTTGTTTTCATCAAAATATCCTAATTTCTTCAAGATGTTTGTTCTAAAAAAAGAACCTGCACCGTGTGCAATAACTAAGCTATTTATCTTTGCTAAGCCTTCTCTAGCTAATATAGATAAATCGTATTCATATTTTTGAAACCAAGTTATTGCAGATTTTTTATAATTAAGAACCTTTACAGAAGAAACTACACTTGCAACTCTACTATTATTAAAAAAAGGTAAAGCTTCTAAAATTATGTTCTTTTCTGGGACTGTATCTGCGTCTAAGATCATTACATAGTCTTCTTTTATAAAGTTCTTTATTGCATAGTTCATTACTTTTGATTTGCCGTTAAAAGGGGCTTGAATTACTTTTATTTTATCGCTAAAATTATAAGCTGCCTCAATAGTATCTTTTGTAGAATCTTTATTTAAAACAACATAAACTTGCTTATCTTTGTATGCAATATTAATTGCTCTCTCTATTGTTTTTTCAAGCGCTTTACCTTCGTAAATCGCAGGAATAAGAATCGCAACGCTTCCTCGTACATTTTTGCTTTTAGGCTTATTTTCACTTAAATAAACAAGCATCCAAAAGATAGAAGAAAACAGTAGAAAAATATCAATTAAGATGAAAATAAATTCGATTATATTGATCATATAATAATGTATAAAACTAAAAGAACTAATTTACTTTTCCACCAGTTAACTCTGCCATTAGAATCGAAGCGTAGCTTCCTTTATCCAAAATAAAAGATAAAACAATACCATTATCATCTTTCGAATATGAAAAGTTTTTTGGGAAAAATCTTGCTTTCCTGAAAAAAGTATGCATACTTAAATCTGGAATCGAAGGCAAATACAATTCATGATAATCAACATTGTCTTCTTCAAGAATTTTCTTTATCGTTTCTTCTTCTTTCAAATTGAAATTAAGAAAATCGTAGCCAGGGACTGGCAATTCATCTTTCTTATAGATATCTTGTTTTGATAAAAGCTTGTTAAACAGATATTTCTGATACGCCTGCACAATTAATAATAGCAAATCTTTGTGTTGTAATATGTATTTATTATAATCTTTTGAGCTAAAGTGAATGATATTATTATTTTCTAATTCTTTTGCTGCCAATCCTATCATCCCTTTAACAAACAAAAGAGAAATTTTTAGATTGATAGCATCTTTACCGAAGTGCTGCATCCCATAATAATTACGAATGCCGTATTTGTTAGCAAAATTAATAAAATCATTAATGTTATCTGCTTTAGTAAAATTAGTTAATCTAATTGTAAACCTATTTCCATCAAGATCACCTATTTTTATGGGCTTTTCTTCTCTACCAACTACATAAATTTTAAAAAACGTAGATTTTATTTCTTTCAGTGCAACTTCTATTTTCTTATCAGGATCGAAAACACTTATCCATTGAGCTGTTGTGGCATTTTTATCTTTTATACCAGCGTATCTAAATCTTTTCCTACTAATACTCAATTTTTTAGATAACAAATCTATTGCTCTTATTGTAGATAAATTTTTCTTCACTAAAACAAAGTACAAATATTCACCATTTTTATTACTATAATATGTGTTATTGTTATTTATAGAAGCAATATCATTATTTCTTATCTCTTCAACACAAAAATTATTGTAATTCTGAGTCCAATGAAAATCTACAGGATTAGGGTAATCAAGTGTAAAAATACCTATACTTCGTAAATTCATTCTGCAATTTTTATACAAACGTTTGTTTCGATTATTTTATTCTTAGTTAATACATTACACATACATGAAGGAACATTTTTAATCAAGGCATTACCATAGTTGCTACATTCTGGAGAGTAAAAGCAAAATACTTTAATACTTTCGTTATTATATAATTTATTCATTAAAGAATTGTTTACTAATGAATTGTTAAATGAATTAGTTATTTGCTGTCCATATTGCTCGCAAAAAGCATTCATAGCAAGTGCCATCTTTAAATTATTAGACTCTTGAATATTGTAAATGGCTGCAAAAATAACTACAGTCGAAGCGAGAAGTACAGCACCTAATAAAAAAATGCTTTTGTTCATTATTATTTCATCATCATAAAAATAAAAACACCCACCCCTCCATTTCTACTGGAATTATATAATAATAAGTATATAACTGAATTTCTATTGGAGATTACCATATTTCTACTGGAGATTATAATAGATCATGATCATGTAAAATTTTTATATTTATTCCTAATTAAGATAAATTTACTTAAGTTCATTATTAATAATAATAAACCTTGCAGTAGAAATATAGGTGTGTGCGTTTGAAATATAAATTTATTTTAAATCTATTTTTAAATTTTACAAACAATGTGTATT